>DATALC010000063.1:0-21206 GCA_036261265.1 Bacteroidales bacterium | reverse complement strand
GACCCCAGTCCCCCCATGCCAAAGGCAAAACCGAAGAACAATCCCGATATCATTCCTATTTTACCTGGTATAAGTTCCTGTGCATAAACCAGGATGGCTGAAAATGCCGAGGCGAGGATCACACCAATCATAATGCTTAATACAGTGGTCCAGAAAAGACTGGCATAAGGCAATATCAGTGTAAACGGTGCGACACCCAGAATAGAGAACCAGATTACATACTTTCTTCCAACGCGATCGCCAATGGGCCCACCCAGAACTGTTCCGAGGGCCACAGCAAAAAGAAAAAGAAAAAGATGCGCCTGCGAAGATTGTATCGATACACCGAACTTATGCATCAGGTAAAAAGTAAAGTAGCTTGTGATTGATGCCATATAAAAATATTTTGAGAAGATAAGCACAAGCAGGATCACAACTGACCAGGCAACTTTTGTTTTCGATAAACCATGTCCCTTTGTTATTGCCGCAGCTTTTTTCCGCGTCCTGTTCATGTGATGAGTGTACCACCTGCCAACATTTAGAAGCACAATAATCGCAATCAGCGCGAGTATTGAAAACCACATTATGCTCGATTGACCGAAAGGAACGATTATAATTGCTGCAAGTATCGGCCCAAGCGATCCTCCAAGGTTTCCTCCGACCTGGAAGATAGATTGAGCGAGTCCCCTGCGGCCACCTGATGCCATATATGCAACCTTCGAGGCTTCAGGATGAAAAACAGACGATCCCGTTCCGATCACAGCTACCGAGACTAAAAGCAAAGCATAGTTATCAGACTGTGAAAGGAGGAGTAATCCCGAGAGTGTAAAAACCATTCCAATCGCAAGAGAATATGGTTGAGGTTTACGGTCCGTATATAATCCGATAAGAGGTTGGAATAAAGAAGCCGTCAATTGAAAAACAAGCGTGATGATCCCAATCTGTGAGAATGTAAGATGGAAAGAATTTTTAACAACTGGATAAATTGAAGGGATAAGCGACTGGATTGTGTCGTTAAGGAGGTGCGAAAAGCTGATTGATAACAAGATTGAAAATATTGTCTTCCCGGCTATATCGCTTGCTAAAGCTGTTGATGACTGATCATCCTGATTCTGCATTCTTCTCTGTAAAATAAGTCTGCAAAAATAAGCATCCATTCGTAATGCAGGTAATAAAATAGTAAACAGATTTTAACCCTTCCACTACGATTGATCCCCCCTGAAACAATTTCTGTTCGGCCGGTTAATCGTTTAAAATTGTGTTTTCTTCGATGAACATTTCATTTTTGTCGATAATTCATTCTGATTAAATATTTCCTGAATATATTTAGATCGATAACTGAATCATAAAATTATTGTCAAATATTCACCTATTAAACCGCAAATGAAATTCTCATTTCTCCCTGTTGCTGCATTTTCAGCATTGATGTTCTGCTCATGCAGCAATTCAAATAAAACTAACTGGCCTCAGTTCAGAGGCGCTGACGGCAATATTGTCACTTCGAATATTCTTCCGGAGAAATGGGACAGTGTGACAAACATCAGATGGACATACGATATAAACGGTACGGGTTTTTCTTCTCCAATAGTATGGGGTGACAGGATTTTCGTGGCATCGGCTTTTGGTGAAAAAGTCAATCCCTTACCCGAGAGGCAAGGACCGCCACCTCCTCCGGCGAACGGACAGCAACAAGGACCTCAACCCGGACAAAACCCGCCACAAATGACACCTCCGCAGCAAAGTATTGATTCAAGCTTTATGAAAGAAGTATATCGTCTGCAGCTTGCATGTATCGATCTGAATTCCGGGAAAGAGCTTTGGAAGCAGATTGTTTATAAAGGAACTCCCAAAACAGGAAAACACCCAATGAGCAGCTATGGCAATGAAACACCCGTGACAGATGGCGAGAGGGTATATGTTTATTTCGGAATGATGGGCCTCTATTGTTATGATCTTGAAGGGAAGCTTTTATGGCAAAAAGATTTTGGTTCATATTATACCCAGATGGGATGGGGAACCGGATCTTCACCGGTATTATATAATGGAACATTATTTATTCAGATCGATAATGAGATGAATTCATTTATTGTTGCACTTGATGCAGCAACCGGAAATGAGAAATGGAAGGTTTCGCGGACCGAAAAAACAACGTACAGCAGCCCGTTTATATGGACGAACAATCAACGCACTGAGCTGATTGCAAACGGAAAAACTGCTTATTCATACGATCCTGAAACAGGAAAGGTGTTATGGCAACTTAATGTCGGAGGCGACCAGGTCATACCTACTCCGGTGGGTAATACTGAACTCCTTATTATTGGTACAGCAGGAGGAAGAGAGATTAAAGCAGACCTTTATGCGGTCAAACCTGGTGCATCAGGTGACATAACACCGGTCGATTCACTTTCGCTGAGCCCGTCACTCGCGTGGAAAATCCGTGATGCAGGATTATCCAATCCATCACCTTTATTGTATGAAGACAAAGTGTACCTTATCGGAAACAGGGGAGAGGTAACTATAATCGATGCTTCCAAAGGAGAAAAAATGTTCTATAAAAGAGTGAGCGGCATAGGCAGTTGCTGGGCAACTCCATGGATAGCCGGCAACAAAGTGCATTTTCTTGATGAAAATGGAAAAACACGCACTTTCAATACAAATGGCGAAATTTCACTGACAGAGGAAAGCAGTTTAAAGGATAAGACATGGGCTTCTGTCGCCATAACAGACGATGCATATATATTGAGGGGACAAAAGAAGCTCTGGTGTGTGGGAGAATAAGAACCTGCTGAATTAAATCATTTCATGGGTTTTTTATCCAGATACTCTTTTGTTGTTATTACAGTTGCATAGGTAAAATTTAAGGCAGCCAGAAAACTCTTTTGAACTTCCCCGGCTTTTACTGTCTGCCCTTGTATTTCAAGATCCCTTGTTGCACATGCATCTCCAACCAATATAATATTAAAACCAAAATCTTTTGCTGCTCTTGCAGTTGCATCAACACACATGTGTGTCATCATGCCGCAGATAACCAGGCTTGAAATATTGTTATGTTTTAAATAATCAAGCAATTCTGTTTCCCTGAAACTATTCGGATAATGCTTGACAATGATCTTTTCCTTTGCTGCAGGCTTTAAAATATCCCTGATTTCAGCACCTTTTGTATCCGGCAGGAAAAATTTCGCTCCGGGTCCTGTCGCAATATGTTGTACATGGATCACAGGCAGACTGTCTGCCCTGAATCTTTCGAGAATCAGTTTTGCATTTTCGCCTGCTTCATCAGAGCCCGTTAATGTCATTTTACCATTTTCGAAATAATCATTCTGAATGTCAATAAGTATTAAGGCAGTATTCATATTTTGTCCCGATTGTTTCTGTGAAAATCCCGGATTTACCCCCAGGCAACATATAATTAAAATTAAAAATACCTTTCTCATATTTGTTACATATATATCATGTGGTCTTAGTCTTGAACACCCGGCTTATATGTTTTTAACAACCCGTAGATTATGAATCCAATTCCCACCGCAATATAAGGAAGGCTCAAGAGCTGACCCATATTTAAAATCATTCCATCCTCAAAACCTGCCTGATTCTCTTTCACAAACTCGATTAATATCCTCGCTGTAAAAAACAAGACAGATGCGACCCCAAAGAAAAAGCCGTTTTTAAATCTGAATCTCATTTTCAAGTACAGGATCATCATAACAGAAAAAATGATGAAATATGAAATTGCTTCATACAATTGCGCAGGGTGTCTGGGCAGATTATCTACCTGTTCAAAGATTACGCCCCATGGTTTTGTTGTCGGGATACCAATAATTTCGGAATTCATAAAGTTACCCAGCCTGATAAAACCAAAGCTCAATCCGGCGACAACAGCGATCAGATCAATTATGTCAATCATTGAGTGTTTTGTATTCCGGGAATAGATATATAAAGCAATCAGTAAACCCAATACGCCGCCATGACTAGCAAGTCCCTGGTAACCTGTGAACTTAATCTCGCCGCCGGGCAGAAAATTTACGGGAAGAATCATTTCGAGCGGATGTGACAAGTAGTAAGAGGGCTCATAAAATAAACAGTGCCCAAGTCTTGCGCCTGCTAAAATCCCTATTATACAATAAACTGCCAGTTTCTCAAGATTCTCGGTTGGGATCTTTTCTCTTTTATAGATCCAGTCTAACAGGTAGTAGCATAAGATAAGTCCTCCGACAAAGAGCAGGCCATAGTACCTGATTGAGATTCCGAAGATATTTACTATCTCGGGATCAGGGTTCCAGTGAATAACATTTAAATTCAATGCCTTTTTTTGTTGAACAGCTGCATCTGGCAGTTAAAAAGCAAGATAACTGATAATCTGTTTACAGACCAAGTTATTCAATTAACGCGCTTTAAAGATATTATTTTTCAATAAAGGATAATATTATGTCATTGAATTTCTGTGGTTCTTCCAGATGGATAAAATGACCTGCACCTTCAATGATTTTCTTTTCATAATTACAATCAAAAAAAGACTCAGTTCCATCACAAAGCTCTGACCCAATACAACCATCTTCCGATCCATGTAAATAAAGTGTAGGAACCTTTATTTTTTCTTCTGAAACTTTCTTCAGCAATTCAGATTCATTAACTGATAGTTTTGATGTGTCAAAAAAACACCTGTAGTAATTGATTGCAGCTTTTGACACACCCTCTTTTTTAAACATTTTTATTACATTTTCAAGATGACTGACAGGGATTTCCCATTTTTTTGCACCCCATTCATGCCAGATCAGCTTAATAAAATCAAAATCATTGTAGGAAATTGCATGTTCTGCCAAACGAGTCTGAAAGAAATAAATGTACCATGATTTTCTTTGTTGGCAAGAATTCGTGATTAAGGCTTTTGAAAATGTTCCCCGTGGTACTGAGACAGCTACAAGTTTTTCGATACGTTCATTATTCATTATTGAAGCTGCATACGCAGCAGTCGCTCCCCAGTCATGTCCCACAATTATTGCCTTTTCATTTCCGAAAAACTTGATCAATTCAATTATATCTTTTCCAAGAGACACAGAATAATATTTTTCATCTTGCGGAATTGTTGTTGGAAAATATCCTCTCATGAATGGAGCTATAACCTTATATCCTCGGTCAGCAAAAAAGTCAACCTGGTTCTGAAATGTAAAAGCATTATCAGGGAAACCATGAAGGAATAATAATAATTTTCCCTCCCCTTTTTCAAGATAGGAGATGCTTATCCCGTTAAGTTCTGTGCTTCTCAATGTAGTTTCCATTTTTCAGTTTTATTTCAGGACTAAAATACCGATAATCTTCAAATTCTCTTTAAAAGTGCTTTAACAACTAATTTATGAAATGGCTTAATGAGAAAGAAGTAACAATTTCCCCACAGATTATTATATCTGACGATTGTTGTTAAATATATTTTAGTTTCTGAATTTACCTCCCTTTTCAATATCGAAATTCTGAAATATAAGTGTCTGTCATCTTCTCCGATTACTATTTCATTTTCATCCATAAACAATGTTGGAATTTCATGATTCCCTGTTTTTAACCCGAAAGGTTTAACGAACATATAATACCTTATACGTAAAAGCATTTGTATCCATTCCGGCAAAGTAAAAATTCTTGTTTTTATTTCATCGACTGACTCCATTGTATTTTTAGCTATCATGTAGGTATCCTGATAATCTATATTATAGATTTCATTATTGATTAATGAATCATCAGGCAATTTGTTAAGCTTACAGATCTTCATCATTCTTGCTTTTTGTGTAATGATTAAATGCTTTACCAGATATTTGAATCAGTTAAAACTGTGTATAATGAAATTGTCAATTGCTTTAACGACAATCTGAGATTTCTCAAGTTGATGACCACTGTTCTTCGTATTGACATGATTAAAATTCGTCAGGCCATCGGTTAACAATCTGGTTAATCTCCCTGGTTTTATTGTTTATCTGAAGATTTTTTCAGTGAATTCTATTGCCTCTGAAATGTTTGTCTCATTAGGATATCCTATTGATAAGTCTCTCAGCATTCCGAATCCCCTGAGTTTTGGATCCGGACTTTTCAACAGGGCTTGCGCTGTAGTTTCAGATAATTCGCCGGGACAGTCAAAAACATCAATGAGGTTTGCCTGTACGGCAATTGACTTACAGTTTTTAATAGTTGAGTCGTATAATTGAGCTATTTGTTCATCTTTTGGCACCGAGGTAAGAGCCATTGTCATGAAAAGTACAATATTCTTCCCCTTTAGATGGTTTTGAATGAATTCTTTCACCTGAAAGGGTGGCTCAAATCTATAAATCGGAAAACCGACAAAAACAAGATCAAAGGAGCACACATCATTTGTTTCGGATAATCTTTTAATTTCTTTTTTCCCCGGAATGGAATTAAAAATTGCTTTTGCTATTTTCTCTGTATTTCCTGTTTGTGAATAGTACACGACAAGCGTATTTACATTTTTTTTCATTGTGAGATATTAAACTGATTAAAGGGTCAAAAATGTGATGAAATGAAGAATCCTGAAATAGTTATATTTCATTATTTTTCATAATACTTTGAATCAGCTATAATATTCCGATCCTTTTGGCATAGAGCAATGCCTGAGAAGTGTTTCCTGCACCCGTCTTGTTAAGAATATTCTGACGATGATTGTTTACAGTATTGAGACTTATAAACAGGCGTTCTGAAATATCTTTACTATCCAGTCCCTGCGATATCAGATCCAGTACCTGAATCTCCCTGTTTGTAAGAATTTTATCAGAAGTATTATCATTATCTTCATTAAACAGGTGAAGCTGCCATGTTTTAATGTTAATCAGTTTTCTTTGGGATGGCTCATCACCTGCTTTGTCTGATACAAGGTCAAAAAGTTTAAGTAACAGCCATATTTCACCATTTTTATCCAATTCAAGCACAACCATTTGCTGGACGAACCGAAAGTAAAATCCTGACTTGCTCCTGAGCCTGTAATCAACAATTAATTTATACTCGGTTCGTTCCAAAGGAGGAAGACCATTCAGGAACTTATACGTCCGGCACACTGTATCTATTACAAACGGGAAGTCAGATGGATGCATTATTGAATAGAAATATTCAGGTCCTGCTTTGCGGTCTAAATTGAGCTGATATCCGATAGTTTTATCAAATTTTGAACACGATAAGATATAATGCTTCTTGTCGGTATCAAAAACTGCAAGTGAACTGTTTTCCACTTTAGCAATTTTCATCAGTAACTGTTTATTGGATTCGAATAACCTGTAATCATTCTCATCAACACTACATTTATGATTGTCAAACAATTGATTGAATTTCTCAAGATTATACGAAACGTCCTGATACATATTAAAATGATGAAAATTCACTATTTCAGGTCAAAATTGTTCCTGTTTCTTTTGCATTTGAAAAATTAAAATTTATCAGCAAGTTATGAAAAATGCAATAATCATTTACAAATCACAAACAGGCACGACTAAGAAATTCAGTGAAAATATTGGTGTATTTTTGGAGAGTTGCGGAATAAAAACCATTGTAAAATCAATCGCCGACGCTGACCCGTCCGAAATTGGCGGATATGATTATATTATACTCGGTTGCTGGACGAATGGTTTTTTGCTAATGTTTCAGCATCCTGGAAAAGAGTGGGTTGAATTCGCTGAAAAACTGGATATCCCGGATTCAAAAAAAATAATTCTGGTAACGACTTATAAAATATGCACGGGTTCTATGTTCAGGAATATGTGCAGGCATCTCAGATTGAGTGAGAACAAACAAACTGTTTGTACCTTGAAATCCAGGGATGGGCAATTGCCGGAAAGTCAGAAGCAGTTATTGTCAGAGGCTATCTGTCTATCTGCGCTTCATTTGTCCACTTAGTTCTTTGTTATTCCTTATCAGCTATGTAATTCAGTTCAGTAACGCCGCTTCCAAACTGCTTTGTAGTCAATAGTTTTAAGTTTATTTTGTCTTTAATGCCATCAAACAAAGGAATACCTTTTCCAAGAATAACAGGATTGACAAACAGCCAGTAACCGTCAATCAGATTAAGCTGAATAAGTGAATGAGTTGCAGTCGGGCTTCCGAAAAGCAGGATTTCATTACCAGGCTGTCGTTTTATTTCATTTATTTTTTCCGGAATGTTATCACTGATCACACTTGTGTTAGTTAAATCTGTCTCTTTGATTGTTTTTGATAGAACAACTTTATGAACTTTGTTATACCATATTGAATGTTCTATATCATGCTTTGTCGCTGCAGGTTTCTCCCCTGCAGATGGCCAATAATCCTCCATCATCTGATAGGTTACGCGACCATATAATGATGTGTCGCCCTGGATTATCCTTTTTTCCACATGTTCGAAGATTTCATCATCAACTTTTATCCAATCCATTTCTCCATTCTGTCCGGCTACAAAACCATCAAGCGAAATGTGCATAAACGATATTATATTTCTCATACAATTAGTTTATACAATTAACAAACGGCCAGGGAAATTTCTCTTTCTGACGTAAATATTGGTTAAGATTATTATTCACTGAAATAAAAAGCCCTCGTTCGCTAAAGCTTCGGAGGGCGATGTGGGTTGTACTGGAGTCGAACCAGTGACCCCTACCCTGTCAAGGTAATGCTCTAAACCAACTGAGCTAACAACCCGTAATTTCAAACTTCGTTGTTCGTAATGCTCTAAACCTCCCGATAGCAATCGGGATGAGCTAACAACCCGTAATTTCAAACTTCGTTGTTCGTAATGCTCTAAACCTCCCGATAGCAATCGGGATGAGCTAACAACCCATAATTTCAAACTTCGTTGTTCGTAATGCTCTAAACCTCCCGATAGCTATCGGGATGAGCTAACAACCCATGCGGCAAATATACTATAAAAATTACTGAAGAGAAACAAGTCATAATCAGAATTTCCTGAAACTGTTAAAACGTTTAGTGACTTAATGAAACCGGTTGATATCCTTCTTTGTAACGCTCAGGATATTTCAGGCTTTGCAGCAATGTAGGAATCATCTCTGAAACAGTTGGATGTACCTGAACAGAGTTTCATCACTGCGTACGGCACATCCGCGTACATAATGTTAAGTATGCCTGAAATAGCTTCATCGCCTCCGACACCCAGCACAGAGGCTCCAGGAATCTTGTTTGTATCTGCGTCAACGATTACCTCATGAAACCTTTTGTCTCTCCTCTCTCCCTGGCACGTGCCACATCTGTCATTTTTAAATAACCTTCTTTAATATTCCTGCCGCTTTCAAGGGCCTGCTTAAGTGTCATACCTGCCCGTCCTAAAGGAGGGTCTCAATTATCATCGTGAAGGTCAGCCCCGAATAATGCAAGTCCACCCGCCCCGGTTTCTTTATACAGGCTTGGGAGATCTTTCCCTGTTTGTTTCATTGTCTGAACCACCTTATCGAAGCTTATCATGTGCCTTCCGTCGGAGAGCATTGCATAAGTATTGTGAGACAAAGCCCTTGATGCTGCAAATACGTTCCTTTCGATACATGGGATCTGAACCAGCCCGGCGATCGGATCACAAGTAAGACCAAGGTGATGTTCAAGACCCATTTCTGCAGAGTATTCTGTCTGGTAATTAGTACCTCCCGATAGTTGGGTGAGTGCAGCGGAAGCCATGGCGCATGCTGTTCCTATTTCCCCCTGGCACCCGACTTCAGCTCCTGAAATTGATGCATTTTTCTTTACAAGATTTCCAATAAGCCCTGCTGTTGCCAGAGCTTTTATTATATCAGTGTCCTTATGGCCGTTAAATTGTTTTGAATATTTGAGAACAGCGGGTAACACTCCGCACGACCCGCATGTGGGCGCCGTTGCAATGATCTCACCACATGCATTTTCTTCGCTGACTGCAAGCGCATAAGCGTACAGTGTTGCCCTTCTTCTGAACGTACTTCTGAACTGCTGGGCTTTTCGCATGTATGAATTTGCCTTCCTCTGAAGATTCAGGCCCCCGGGTATTACTCCCTCAACGGATAATCCTCTTTCTATCGAATCTTCCATTGTATTCCAGATTTTCTGGAGGTATATCCAGATCTCTTCACCCTCTACCTCTTCAACATACTGCCAGAGAGTTATTCCTTTCCTGTTGCAATATTCAAGGATATCTGTCATCCTGTTATGAGGATAGATTACAGGACTTTCATTGTTTTCACCATTGTATGCAATTGCCCCTCCGCCAACGCTGTAAGCCATTACAGCTGAAATGAGAGTATTATCATTATTTAAAGCCTCAAATTTCATTGCATTCGGATGCCGGGGCTGGAAAATATCAGGCTGCCAATCAATTTCAATATTCCGGCCGGCAAATGTTTTCTTAAGCACCTCATCCGTCCTGTGACCTTTACCTGTTGCGGCAAGACTTCCATAAAGCGTCACTTTAAATTGAGAAGCCCCGGAACTTTCAGCTATAAAGCGCTGGGCAGCAACCATCGGACCAATAGTATGGCTGCTTGACGGGCCACGCCCTTCCCTGTAAAGATTTCTTATTGTTTCCATTTAGTACTTTCCTGATTCCCTGTAGATAGGGCTGCAAAAGTAAGTATTACTTGCAAAGATTTATAGTTTAGCCGGAGAATCCATCCAGAATTTCTTTAAGTGCGTAAGCATTGTTATACTTTTCCTCTTTTGATGAATAAAGCAGAGTCAGTGTACAATGTTCCTTCTCAAGCATCTTCAGCTTTTTAAGCAAGTCGGTTTTAGATCCGAGTTCCTCTTTATATCGTAGTTTAAATTCACTCCATTTTTCATGATCATGGTTATACCATTTCCGCAGTTCGTCTGAAGGTGCGACTTCCTTCATCCATTCATTCCAGCTTGCCTTCTCTTTTGAAATGCCACGTGGCCATAGCCTGTCAACAAAAACTTTGTACTGACCGGAGTCAACGGACTGATCGTATATACGGCTTACTTTGATCATTGTTATTCATTATATAGTTGTGTGAAATACTTAACATTATCTTTGAAGAAAAGTTCCATTTATATATCTAACCTTCATTGATACAGAGGATGAAAAAAATATTTTCATGTTTGTCACTAATATTTTATTGTCTTGTTTCTTTCTCACAGGAAAAGATACAGGTTTTTAAATCAGGTTCAGAAAGTTACAATACATTCAGGATACCTGCAATTATAAGCCTTCCGAATGGTGATATTCTTGCCTTTTGTGAAGGCAGGGTGAACAGCTCAGCGGATTTTGGCAATATCGATATTGTAATGAAACGAAGTCATGATCACGGGAGAACATGGTCTGCCATCCGGACAGTTGTTGATATGGATTCATTGCAGGCCGGTAACCCTGCACCGGTTGTTGATCTCACAGATCCTGAATATCCGGGAGGAAGGATTTTTTTGTTTTATAACACGGGCAATAATAATGAAGGAGAAGTAAGGAAAGGGAATGGCGTTCGTGAAGTGTTATACAGGACCTCGACCGATAATGGTAATACCTGGAGCGATCCGGTAAACATAACTATGTATGTTCATCGACCGAAGCATACAGCATTTAACCCGGCTTATGATTTTCCGGAAGACTGGCGAAGCTTTGCAAACACTCCCGGCCATGCAATGCAATTCCGGACGGGTAAATACAAAGGAAGGATATTTGTTGCAGCGAATCACTCTGCAGGTGATCCGCAGAGAGAATTTATGGATTACAAAGCTTCCGGTTACTACACCGATGACCATGGGGAGACTTTTAAAATAAGCATGGATGTCAACCTGCCGGGCAGCAATGAATCAACTGCGGTCGAATTGAGCGATAACAGGTTAATGATGAACAGTCGCAATCAGAGAGGCGATGTCAGGGCAAGGATCATATCAGTCAGCCTTAATGGGGGAGAAACATGGGATTCCACATGGTTCGACAGATCTCTGCCCGACCCTGTCAATGAAGGGAGCATCCTTTCGTTGGAGAAAGGAATAGTTGCTTTCTCAAATGCTGCCAATGAAAAGAGAAGAGACAATCTTACACTCCGTATAAGCTATGATGAGGGGAGAACCTGGAAGAAGAATATCTTAGTTGAATCAAGCCCTGACGGAAAGAGGAAAGACTTTACAGCTTATTCAGATCTTGTAAGGTTGTCACGTAAGAGAATCGGGGTATTGTATGAGAGGGACGGATACAAGCAGATTGTTTTTACTGCAATCAGATGGCGCCGTTAATAATTTTGTTCACAGGGCAATGAGTATTTTTTACCCAAAGCATAAAAAAAACGCAAAGAGAATAACCCTTTGCGTCTTCAAGCAGTATAGTTAATCTTATAATTCTCTGATTTTAATATTCCTGAACCATACCGGATATCCATGGTCCTGAAGACCGACATAACCCTCTTTTGAGATGCCCTCAAGAAATCCCTGGAATGTTTTGAATTTTGAATTCTGAACCATTTTATCCCATTCAGGGGTCCAGAGTGTATATTCAACTACTTTAACGCCATTCTGTGTGTGAGTAACTTTACCGTCCTGTAACTTAATAACGATAGTATTCCATTCACCTGCAGGCTTAACTGTCTTTGGATCGGCAGGCAGCATATCATAAAGAGAACCAGCAAGATGACTGTCGATCTTATTGTCTGTTGCATCTACGTTATCGAGCACCTGAACTTCGGGAGAGGCATAATAGATGGGCTGGCCGGGAACTTCGCGAACATTGTAGAATATTCCGGAATTGGCCATTTTACTTGCTTTCCAGTCTACTGAGAGCTCAAAATTTTTGAATTTCTTTTCACCATAGATAATATCGCCATCAGCGCCGGAACCAGGTTTCTTACCTTCACCTGTAAAAACTTTCATTGCATTATCTTCGATCACCCAGTTTTTTGGCATTCCTGTTCCGTTTACCTGCCGCCAGCCGGTAAAATCCTTTCCATTGAACAATAGTACCCAGCCATCTTTCTTTTCTTTTGATGTAAGCTTATTCTGGCCCGAAGCCGGAATAGCTATCAGGATGGCGGCAAAAACTACAGCAACGATGAATAAATTTCTTTTCATAATATTATTAGTTGGTTTGTTTCTGATGCAAATTAATAAAAAAGACAAACATTAACGACTTCTTACTGCTTTAATGCCGGGAACCCTGATCTTCATCCTCTTCTTCCTCATCATTTGTCTGGAGGAAAGCTGCCCTGACAGCAGGGGGGCACTGTGAATCGAGCCCTTTTACTGCACGCCAGATAACTTCATTGAACTGAAAATCATTTACTTTATCTTCAGCCGTGAAATTAAATGTTTCACTTAGCTGCTGCCACTGGCTTCTTTGTGTATTCTTATCATTCAGATCAATATTTGCCGGCCTGACAGTATATGCAGGATGATCAGCAGTGTTGCTGAGGCAACGCCATAACGGTGTTGCAGCGGCGTCATATTGTGACATCGGAGGCAATCCAAGAATGAGCTCCATCGTACGCAGCATCGATGCTGTAGTATATGCTGTATGATCTACAAACCCCTGTTTTAGGAAACCTCCTGCAAGGAATGCAGGTGAGCGATGTGCATCTACATGGTCGGGACCGTTTTGTGCATCATCCTCGACAATCAGTATAAGACTGCTCTCCCAGACAGGACTGTGACTCAGATAATCAATAAACATGCCGACAGCAAGGTCATTATCAGCGGCATGCGCGAAAGGTGTTGGTTTGCCAAGGTTCAGGCCTTCGGTGTGATTATTGCCGAATCTGATTGTGCTGAGGGCCGGAAGAGCATTGATCTCAAGCAAAGAGTCGAAATCCTCTTTCCACCAGCGGAACCGTACAGTATCGCGGATTGACAGATCCCAGCCTATGAATTCTTTACAGAAATGGTTTTCGAGGACAGGAACATTAGCTTTCCTGTCACTTATAAATTCACCGTATGAACGGTATGTCACACCTTCTTCAGCGCAGGCATCCCACAGCCATTTTTTATTGTTTGCAGTCTTTTTGCCGCCTTCCCCGGGATATGATCCGCCTCTTCCGCTGTAGCTTGTGGGCCAGTTTTTCTCAAGGAAATCAGTTGCATAAGCTCCCATTGTCCAGCTATGACCATCCGCGCTCACCTCGCCGTTTACATAGAAATTATCGAGAAGTACAAATTCACGTGCAATTGCATGCTGATTCGGAGTAATTTTTTCACCGAAGAGAACGAGATCCTTATCTCCATTACCTTCTGACATATCTCCCAGAACCTGGTCGTATGTCCTGTTCTCCTTTATAACATAAAAAACATATTTGATCGGAGAGGGGCTGCCCACTTTTGATGGTACAGGATTACCTGCGGGAGCTTCCGAAGTCAGTTCTTTCTCTTTAACATAGGGAGTATTGTTATATACAGCCTGAGAATAAACCGCCATCGAAGCTGCATCGGGAATGTTGAGCATCTGTAATGTCCCCTTGAATAAGCCCCCGATATACTGAACCTTTATTCTTGTTTCCTTTCCGCCTTCATGATGTATTACTTCAGTTGCCCTTGAATCAGGATTCGGGCCAAATGGATTGGCCATTGATGTTGTCCCTTTTCCGTTACTTACAAGTATTTTATCCTTAGCAATCCTCACACATGTCGGATACCAGGCTGTTGGAATAAACCCCCTGCTTTTACTTCTGCCCGGTATGGAAACATCGAAAACGGCAAGGCAGTTATTATCTGCATTGGCAATGAACAATGTCTTTTCATCTTCACTGAGTGCAACACCATTTGATGTTGAACCTGAAGGCGAGTCGGGATAAAGGGCGGCATTGAGCGTTTCTATAACTTTATTCTGGCGTGTATCAATAATTGACACGCTGTTATCGTTTGCATTTGCAACAAAAAGATATTGTCCGTTTTTGCTTATGCAGATGTCATTCGGATTATCACCGACAATCACAGATGCTTTTATTGCCTGTTTCTCAGTGTCAAACATTATTATCTTATCGCATCCCCAGCATGAGATATAGAGCGTTTTCTGATCAGGTGAAAGGACACATGTATATCCTTCTCCGCCAAGCTCATGTTTTGATAAGATGTTTTTTGACTGAATGTCAATAACATAGAGAGAGTTATCTTCCTTAGTAACAGCGTATAGCTTCTTCCCGTATTTATCAGCAGTTATACCCGCCACAGAGATCTTCTGTGGCCATGGTTTGCCAAGGAAAATTGTATCGGGTTTTACTAGCTTGTTTTTGATTACTGAATATTTAATAATAATATTATCATTACCTCCGGAGGCATAAAGAAATTTCCCATCTGCTGAAAAGGCCAGACCGAGCCAGGATTTTTTAAGTATCACCGAATCAAGGAACCGTCCGGTTTTTATGTCAACAAGCTGCACAAGCTGGGTGCCATATCCGTTATTTGTAACTGCAGCAATTTTTTTTGATGGAGAGACAGCAATATTCAGGGGAAGATCACCGAGGTGATATAGCTGTCCGACAGGTGTCAGGCTCCAGCCATTTGGAAGCTTTACCCTGTTTTTCTCAATTTCTCCTGAAGACTGTGAATAACTGAAGAAGTTAATACTGCCAAGTATTATGAGGCAGGGCAAGAGTTTTTTCACAATGAAGTTCATATCGAGTCAGTTTAAATGTTGTTCCTGTTTGATTACATTTGCATCGTTCCAAATAAATCAAAGTTCTCAGGGGAGAAATTTATTATTTGGTGTTTTCAGGACTTTGAGTACATTTTTTCTCAATTTCACAATAACCTTTTCAGATATTTCAAGAGGTTCGCCATCAATATGGAACCGCTTTTCCTCTGTATCGATTATCACATCCCTGTCTGTCGTAATAGTTGAGACATAGCGTGAACGGGTTATATTTTTTGTAAAAAGCCTGATCATGAATACTGGTCCGAGGATCTTCGGGAATGGCTTGACGAGCACTATGTTCATCTTGCCGTCATTTGGCCTGGCATCGGGAGCGATAAAGGCATTGTTCCCGAACTGTCTTGTATTTGCAAAAGTAAGTACGAATAATTCACCGGAGAATATCTGCTCCCCGTCACTTTTAAGAGTGATCCTGAAAGGCCTGAGCTGAATAAATGTTTTGAATGTCAGCCAGACATACGGAAGGAACCCGCGCAACCTGAGGTTATTGAAAGAGTGTGCAACGAAGCTGTCGAGACCAATTCCTGCAACGTTGAGACACATATTACCATTGATTTCAAGCATATCGATGCACATACTTTCACCTTTCTCAATATTCGAAAGTAGTGAACGTATGTTCATCTTAAATCCAAACTCCCTTGCAAATCCATTTCCCGACCCCAGGGGAAGTACCCCAAGTATCTTCTCAGTATTTACGAGCTGGGTTGCGACAGAATGAACAGTACCATCTCCTCCGGCCGCAATGAAGATCTCATGGTTATCACGGTGCTTGTCTATGAGATTCCTTGTATCCTGGACATCGAGCGTTTTATGGCATACAAGATCATTTTTCCTCCTGTCAAGATCTTTTGAGATAATGAAGTTTACGGGTTGAACGCCTGCATGGGGATTAAGAATGAACAAGGCTCTGCCTTTATTTCCGGGAGGTACTTTCATGAAACAAAGGTAGGCATTTTTTCATGGTATCAAATTCCACGGCCAGCCTTTCATTCTTAAGAGATCACACCTTAAATACCCTTCATTCTTCCATAAAAGGATACCTGAAATCCGAGGGCGGAGTAAGTGTTTCTTTGATTGTTCTCGGGCTCACCCACCGGATAAGGTTCAGGTGGCTGCCTGCCTTATCGTTTGTGCCTGATGCTCTTGAACCCCCGAATGGTTGCTGCCCAACCATTGCCCCTGTGGGTTTATCGTTGAAGTAGAAGTTGCCGGCAGAATATCTCAGCGCCCTGCATGCCTGAATTGTTGCATATTTATCATTGCTGAATACTGCCCCGGTGAGCGCATAGGGCGATGTTTCATCACATATCGCAAGAGTCTCTTCGAATTTTGTATCCTTATAGACGAATATTGTCATTACCGGCCCGAAAATCTCTTCTTCCATTGTGATGAAATGCGGATTTGTTGTCTGAATAATAGTCGGCTCTATGAACCAGCCTTTTGACTTATCTCCGTTTCCACCGGTGAGGATCTTTGCATCATCCGAGTTTTTCACTTTTTCGATGTAAGACATTATCTTATCGAATGCACCTTCGTCGATTACAGCATTAATGAAGTTCCTGAAATCTGTAACGTCACCCATCTTCATTTCAGAAATCATTCGGAGCAGATGATCCTTTGTTTCTTCCCATATTGATTCAGGAATATAGGCTCTTGATGAAGCTGAGCATTTCTGTCCCTGATATTCGAACGAGCCTCTTGCGATTGCTGTCGCAAGCTCGCGCGGATTGGATGAATTATGGGCGAATATGAAGCCTTTCCCACCTGTTTCTCCGACAATCCGGGGATATGATTTATATGATGTGAGATTCTCTGCAACCTGTCTCCATAAAGTATTAAAAGTAGGATTTGACCCTGTGAAATGAAAACCTCCGAGATCCCTGTTTTTCATTACAACTTTTGTTATGAGCTCCCCGGAGCCAGGGACAAAATTTATGACCCCGCCAGGTAAGCCTGCCTCCATGAAGATCTTCATAAGGTAGTAATTTGAAAGCAGTGAAGCTGAAGCCGGCTTCCAGATTGTTGTGTTACCCATGAGGACAACGCTTGTATTCAGGTTCGATGCAATTGCAGTGAAGTTGAAGGGAGAAACTGTATATACGAAACCTTCAAGCGGTCTGTATTCGAGCCGGTTTATATTACCATTTTCAGAGATTGGCTGAGCCTCATAGATCATTGAAGCAAAATGGTTGTTAAACCTGAGGTAATCAATTACTTCACAGACAGCGTCAATTTCACCCTGCATTACATTTTTTCCCTGTCCGAGCATTGTTGCAGCAAGGATAGTGTAACGGTATTTATGTGAGATCAGCTCCGCGGCTTTTGCCATTATTGCACATCTCTCATGCCATGAAAGAGTCATCCATTCGCATTTAGCAGCCATTGCTGCCCTGATGGCCATTTCAACTTCCTTTTCCCCGGCCTGGTGGCAATTCGCAAGAACATGCCCGTGATCTGTAGGCATTACTACTTTTCGTGTTCGCCCTGTTCTGACTTCCTTTCCGTCAATAATCAGCGGGATATCAATAACTTTGCTTATCTGAGCTTTTAATTCTTCCTCAATTCTTAGGCGTTCCGGGCTGCCAGGCTTGTATGAAAAAACAGGCTCATTTTTTGGTTCCCTGAAACTATATATTGCATTATTCATGTTACTGGGTTTAGATTTGAGATTATAACGATATTGAAGCTATTAAGTTCAGTTTTACTGCATCGGGACATGAAGGCTCAAAAATCCAGTTTTAAAGATTAATTAAAAATGATTTGTGTCATTATTCCTGAATATTCAAAATAGCAGTAACTTAGTATTTATTTAGACCTGATGTCAGCTACCCGATTCTACCATTTTCCTGCAAACGGCCGGTTCTACGGTCTTGCTACAGAAGGTGAAGCCATAATGGCCTGCAAAGAAGATGGTTTTGTATGGTTCAACTTTTATAAACCAAACCGTAATGATCTCAATCAGCTCGTTGAAAGCATCGGTATTCATCCCCTGTCGGTAGAGGACTGTTTTGATGAACAGCAGGTTCCGAAAATTGAGCATTTTACAAACAATACATTCATAATATTTAACAGTTTTACAATTGTAAACAAAGAGTTGTTTGTTGATGAGATTGATCTTTTCCTTGGGAAGAACTTCCTTATTACTGTCAGCGGGCATAATTCAGGCGACAGGCAACCATTAAATGACCTGACCGGAGTACTCGAGACAGGCAAGATGAACTTTAAAGGAGGTCCCGATAACCTCATGCACAGGATCCTCGACTATATTGTAGATGAAAAATACAGGTCTTTTGACATCCTGGAGGATGACCTTGAACAGGCAGAGGAGAAGCTCTTAAACGAAGTTGAAAGTTTCCAGCCGGTTCAGCTTCTCGAAATACGCAGAAAGCTGCTTACACTGAGGAAGAGCCTGTTCCATGAAAGGGAGATCATGACAAAGATAATCAGGATGGATTCTCCTTTTATTTCACAGAAAGCCATTGTACAATACCGGGATATTTACGACCACCTGGCAAAATTCTTTGAAATGGCGGAGACATTCAGGGAAATTGAAACCAGCCTCATGGAGCTTTATTCTTCGCTGCTGAATAATTATATGACAAAAATGTCGAATGCAACAAATGTTTCTGTGAGGCGGCTCACTCTGATTGCGACAATCTTCATGCCGCTGACTCTTCTGGCAAGCATAGGGGGAATGTCGGAATGGACAATGATTACAGGCCCTGAAAACTGGAAGATCGCTTACCCGCTTTTTGTCCTCGGAATGATGATTATCGGTGTTGCTACTTATCTCTTTATAAAGAGAATGGAAAAGAAACCTCCCCGGTTCTGATCATTCCCGGTGTTTGCCGAGATCGAATGCCGAAAGATGCTTTTCTCCGAATGATTTAATAGCATACGAGAAGAACAGACCCGAAAGTATGTCGATACTGTAGTGACCTCTTGAAAGGAATAAGCTCATAATCACAACAA
The DNA here is from genome assembly GCA_036261265.1 of Bacteroidales bacterium. Taxonomy (GTDB): domain Bacteria; phylum Bacteroidota; class Bacteroidia; order Bacteroidales; family VadinHA17; genus LD21. The sequence continues at coordinate 1,672 of DATALC010000063.1, read as the reverse complement.
TAAGACAGAAAAGGATCAGCTTTTTGTATATGCTGTCTCTCACAAGAAGGAATATCATGAATACATTTCCTGCATGGCCTGAAGGGTAAACGCCAAGTTCGTATTTTGAAAATCCCCTGAATATTGACTCTGTACCTTCGAACATTGGAGGGTTACCGAAAGGTGTAAGGACAATAAACACACCTCTGATCATATAAAAGATCCCTATCATCAGAAGGAAAAACGGGATCCTGTTGTAATCTCCCCTGTGAAAGATGTAAATTATGAGGAATGCCACAGGGAAGATACAGAATATATCATAAAGAACAGAGACCCTCATGTATGGAAGGTTATCGAGGATAAGGTCAGAAAGCATTGGAAGCGATTTGCCCTGATCCATGTACTCATGAAGATAGGTTTCTGAGGCGAAGTTCAATTGTTCACCCATAATAAGAGCAAGCAGCCCGAGATAAAAATACTTGCTTCGGAAAACCTTTAATAAAGATTTCCTGGCATTCGCAAAAAAACTCAACGATCCGGTGTCTTTCATCAGATCAAAAATTTCAAACGCTAAAAGTATTAAAACTTTTTTTAAATGATTTCCTCCATGTTGCCCGGGCGGGACATTTCACTGTAAATTTTTAAAATTTCATCCCTGTATTCTTCCGGAGCTTCAAGGTGGCCCCATGCAGACTGGGTCTGCCAGAGTCCATCCATTGCAAGATCGTGGTATGTACGGAGGAGATGAGGTATATTCATTTCATCGAGGAGGCCTGAAAGCAGCCTTGCCTCTATTTCGTTCTGGAATGTAATTATTTTAATTGTTTCGGACATTTGCTATTGTTTTAAAAGTACACAATTATTCAGAAGTACATCCATGAGAAATCCTGATAATTCACCTCGTACTGTTACGGGTTTCATTGTGTCAATCTCATGAGGATCCATACTTTCCCTAAAGGTACAGATAACTGATGACATCTTGTCTGAAGTCTCAAGAATAATGCTTACAACCTTATCCGATTTAATGTTCACTGAGGTTATTTTTCCTGTTATCTCGATTGTCTTTCCAATATATTTCTGGTTGGCGCCAGGTTCATCAGATACGAATTCACTTTGGAGCTGCGTAGCTGTAAGGGCAAAATCTGCTCTTTGTCTCCTCATGTTTTTCTGTGGTTCATTATACAGGTATATTCCTGCAATAAGTCCTGCAACGGCAAGGACTATTACTATGTAGAGCAGCTTTGCAAATGGTTTCACTTTGATAAATATTTACTTGTTTTCAGCAATAGTGTATTTCATATCAATTGTAACTTCAATCGTTTTTGCGATGTTGTCTCTGACAACTGCTGGTATTTCGATATTATAATCTTCCGGGCTTATTATGAATTTTGAAGTTGCGCTCAGGTTATTCCCGTTTTTCTCGATCGTTCCTGTTGTTGTCAGTTGTTTTGCCACATTATGAATATTGAGCTCACCCTCGACTCTGACATCATACCTGCCGTCATTTTTAAATGTTGCAATTGCAGGATCAGTTATCTTTCCCTTGAATGTTGCCCTGGGATATTTATCTGATTCCATGTAATTCTCATTGAAATGCTCCTGCATAAGGGCTCTTTCAAAATTAAATGACTTTATAAGCGCCTGAAAAACCATTTCACCTGTAGACAGGTCTATTACACTTGCTACCTGGTCA
>DATALC010000059.1:0-115134 GCA_036261265.1 Bacteroidales bacterium | reverse complement strand
GTAAAAACGCCAATTGCCCATCCGAATGATATCACTATCCAACCACTGTTAAAGCCTTTTGTCTTATTAAGAAGTACATTGGAACAAACGCCACCGCCGAATATTATGATCATGGCTGTTCCGAAAAATTCTGCAAAAAATTCGTTCATCTTTTTGAGGTTTTGTTAATATCAGGGTAATGTTTAATTTAAATTTAATCAGCTATTCTTCAGACCAGGCTTTTGCAGCTTTAACAGCCCTGTGCCATCCTTTAACAAGGTAATCTATATCCGCATTATCCATCGCAGGGTTAAATGTCCTGTCGACCTGCCATTGTTTCCTGATCTCACCAATGCCGCTCCAGAAACCGACCGCAAGGCCGGCAAGATATGCAGCCCCAAGCGCGGTTGTCTCTGTTATTTTCGGTCTTATAACACTCGAATTAAGAATGTCTGCCTGGAACTGCATAAGGTTGTTGTTTATTGTCGCTCCTCCGTCAACTCTCAGTTCCTTTATTTTCAGCCCTGAATCATTCTCCATTGCTTTCAGGACTTCAAGCGTCTGAAAAGCAATGCTGTCGAGTGCAGCCCTCGCAATATGGGCCGATGTTGAACCTCTTGTAAGTCCGACAATCGTGCCTCTTGCATGCTGGTTCCAGTGAGGCGCGCCGAGGCCTGCAAAAGCAGGAATGAAATACACACCTTCGCTGCTGCCGACTTTGGCAGCAAGCTTCTCAACATCGGCAGAATTTCTGATTACTCCCAGGCTATCCCGTAGCCATTGTACTACGGCTCCCGCAATAAATATGCTTCCTTCAAGAGCATAAAAAGTGTCTTTTCCTGTTTTCCAGGCTATTGTTGTCAGCAACCTGTTTTTCGATTCGATCGGCTTTTCACCGACATTCATCACCATGAAACATCCAGTCCCATAAGTGTTCTTTACCATCCCCGGTTCAGTACACATCTGCCCGAATAAAGCCGCCTGCTGATCTCCTGCAATTCCTGATACAGGGAGGTTTGAGGGGAATTGTCCTGATGTTGTCCCGTATATCTCGCTTGATGATTTTACTTCTGGCAAAACAGATGCAGGAATATCAAAAAGCTTCAAAAGCTCATCATCCCATTGAAGGTTATGAATATTGAAAAGCATTGTGCGGGATGCATTTGTAACATCTGTTACATGCAATTTTCCTCCTGTCAGATTCCAGAGAAGCCATGTGTCAATAGTTCCGAAAGCAAGCTCTCCTTTATCTGCAAGCTTTCGGGCTCCGTCAACATTATCAAGTATCCATTTCAGCTTGGTTGCAGAGAAATATGCATCAATTATCAAACCTGTCTTCTTCTGAATTACCGGGCTGTGACCTTCATCTTTTAACCTGTCACAAAAGTCCGCAGTGCGACGATCCTGCCAGACAATTGCATTATAAACAGGCTTGCCTGTTTTCCTGTTCCATAAAACAGTTGTTTCCCGCTGGTTCGTGATTCCTATTGCAGCAATGTCACGGCTTTCCAGACCGGCCCTGGTTATCGCTTCCATTGCAACACCCGCCTGTGTTGACCATATCTCTGATGCATCATGTTCTACCCAGGCCGGTTGAGGAAAATATTGCCTGAATTCCTTTTGTGAAGTGGCTACAGGAGTTCCGTTGTTATCAAAAACAATTGCCCTTGAGCTTGTCGTCCCCTGGTCGAGAGCAAGAATAAACTTCTTCATGGTTTTACATTAAGGTTTTATAAATAATTCTTTACCAGATTGTTATAAGATGAAATCTGTTCTTCCCTCCACTTCATATCATATCCGTTTTCATCGGCCATAATTTCAGCAACCAGGGGAGCTATTTCCCGGCTTGCTGCTGCATCAAGGAAAAGGGCACGGGTTCTTCTTGCGAGAATATCCTCGATATTACATGGCATTTCATTTCTGCAGATCCATACAATTTCGGCCCGTGTATATGGAAGTGAATCATGAAGTTTCTGAGCAAAGCCCGGATTCTCCGCGATCATTCCGGCTATCTCACCGGAGCCATTCCCGTAAATACTCAACCTCCCTTTGTCTGTTCCCGATGAGAGATTCAGGCTCTTTGTAACGCATTTGCTTCTTTTCAGATATCCTGATTCAATTGCTTTATTAAGTGTCTCTTCAGCCATTCTCCTGTATGTTGTCCATTTGCCTCCGACAATCGAGAGCAATCCTGATTTTGTAAGTGTAATTTTATGCCGGCGCGATACTTCCTTTGTTGCTTCAGGCCTTTCAGGATTCGCTGCAAGTGGACGCAGACCTGCGAAAATGCAGAGAACATCCTTTCTTGATGGAGCTTTCACAAGATAATTACCGGCAGTCTTAAGGATGAAGTCAATCTCTTTATTAAGAGCCACAGGTTCAAGACTTACATCATCAACAGGAGTATCGGTTGTTCCCACAACGACTTTGCCATACCAGGGAATTGCAAAAAGCACTCTTCCATCCTCTGTTTTTGGTATCATTACAGCAGAGTCGCTTTGAAGAAAAGATTTATCAAGAACAATGTGCACTCCCTGGCTGGGCCGGATTGCTGGCCTGGACCGGCTGTTGTCCATCCTTACAACCTCATCGGAAAATACGCCTGTTGCATTTATTACAAGTCTTGTTGAAAATGCAAATTGTTCTCCCGACAAACTGTCGACAGCAACAACTCTGCTTATCTTTCCTGACTGATCTTTCTCAAAACCGGTAACCTTGCAATAGTTGAGCGTGTAACCTCCATGAAGAGTCGTCTGCCCGGCAAGAGTCACAGCAAGCCTCGAATCATCGAACTGGCCATCGTGATATACGACTCCGCCTTTAAGCCCGTCCATCCTGAGCAAAGGAAGCCGTTCAAGGGTCCTCCTGCGGTTCATAAAATATGATCTTCCAAGGCTAAGCTTTCCTGCAAGGAGGTCATAGAATTTCAGACCTATTGTATATTTAACAACATCGAAAAGAGTATACACCGGTATTACAAATTCCTGGTTGAATGTAAGATGCGGAGCATTCTTTAACAGAATTCCCCTCTCTTTCAGTGCTTCCATCACAAGGAGCAAATCTCCCTGCGCCATGTACCTGACACCTCCATGCACAAGCTTAGTACTCTTTGATGATGTGCTTTTTGCAAAGTCAGCCTGTTCGAGAAGCAAAGTTCTGTAACCTCTTGTAGCTGAATCAAGTGCAATACCAAGGCCTGTGGCTCCTCCGCCAATTATAATAACATCCCAGGGTTCAGATGATAGTTTTTTAACTTCATCAATAATTGTTTTTCTGTTCATCAGACTTAGAATGAGCTATAAATTACCTGAAGGAAACAAACTTAAGACAAGCCGGCGACTTCATAAAGTACTTTTGCTGTAACGGAGAAATAAGGCCTGTTCCGCGATCAATCCTGAATACTGCAATGCTGTCTGAGCGCTGGTTTGCAACGAGAATAAAATTCCCCAGGGGGTCAATGGTGAAATTCCTTGGCCAGTTGCCTCCACATGAGGAATTGCCGGCAGGTTTAAGAGTACCGTCCGGCTGCACAGCAAAGGTTGCTATACTGTTTTCTCCCCTGTTTGTTCCATAAAGATATTTCCCATCTGAACTCAGATGAAGATCAGCACAGAAGGTTTTTCCTTTGAATCCTTCTTTAACTGTAGAGATTGTCTGAATAATCTCAGGCTTGTCTGAAACAGAAAAAACAATGATCTTTGAACCAAGTTCGTTAATAATATATAATCTCGATCCTTCTTTATTAAAATCAAAGTGTCTCGGTCCTTCTCCTTTAGGGACAAAAAGTGTATCAAAAGGCATCAGCTTTCCCGTTTCACTGTTAAAATCATACCTGAAAATCATGTCCTGGCCCAGGTCAGTCACATATATCTTCCTCCCGGATGGATCATTCATTATCATGTGGGCATGCGAAACTTCAGGAGCGCCTTTTACGTATAATATAGTATCTGCAATAGTTTCAGGTAATCCTTTATTATCGAGCTTCACTACGACAACAGAACCTTTAGGATAATTTGCAAGGAAAAGATATCCGCTGTCGGGCGACATCGATATAAAGCAGGTGCCTCCGTAAGGAATTGAAATCTCACCCTGTTTCTCAAGAGAGCTATTCCCGGGGTTATATCTGAAGGTTGAAAGTGCGCCTCCGTCTTTCCCGTCAGACTCGGTTATTTCATTTGCAACGTATAGCAGTTTGTTTTGCGCTGAAAAACAGAAATATGAAGGATTCGGCCCGACATCATTCTGTGACAAAAGTGTCAGTTCCCCGCTGTTGCTGTTAAAATCAAATATATTTAATCCCTTTTCTCCGGGGCCTGTATAGCCTCCTGCCAGAAGCAGATGATTCTGAGCCGACTGACAGGATTGAAAAAGAAGGCATGAGATTAAGGCTGAAACGGCAAATATGATTTTTACTTTCATTAAATAAGAATTTGGATTGTTAATATCGGGCGAAAACCGTCTAAAATGGCAGGAGGCTGTTACCAGCCTCCTCATTTTATGCTTCAAAACTGTCGGCATCCCTGTAAGCCTGGATGAGAGAAAGCTCACCCTCCTTTGTACCCCTTTTGCTGTTACCATGTTCCATACAGATGGTTCCCTGGTAACCTCTTGTGTAAATGTATCTGAAAACGTTTTTATAGTTAATCTCTCCTGTTCCAGGTTCATTTCTTCCCGGGTTATCACCGCAATGGAAAGCCCCTATTTCACTCCATGCAAGTTCCATATTTGGTATCAGGTTACCTTCAGTAATCTGCTGATGGTAAATATCATTAAGTATCTTGCATGATGGTCTGTTGACAGCCCTGCAAATAGCGTATGCCTGTGGTATACGCTGAAGGAATAAACCAGGATGGTTAATATATGGATTCAGAGGTTCGAGAACGAGCGTGATGCCTTCAGGTTCCATTATATCACAGCAAAGTCTCAGGTTATCAATTGCATTTGCCGTCTGATAATCGGGGTGAAGCTTCATATCGTATCGCCCCAAAACAATAAGAGCAAGCTTCGCACCTGTTCTTTTAGAGCATTCAACACCTTCCCTCATGCTCGCAGCAAGCATATCTCTTACTTCCTGAGTATTCAGGACAAAATCCTGTTTCCCCGAATCGGCTCTTAATACATAAGGACCGATATCCATACCAAGGCGGTTCAGCTCATTCATGATCCTGTCCTGATCCTCAGGCTTCCTTTGCATAAGGCCGTTGTCGAATATAGCACGGAATCCCTGGTCGTGACAGAATTTAATATTATCGACAAGGTCTTCGCCTGCGTTCATCTTAAACGTACCCGGAGATGGAGCATACTTTAGCCTGAATGGCTTTACAGCATCAGTTGCTTTCTGCTGCTTCCCTGATACGACTGAACCAAAAACTGCAGGAGCAGCTATAATAGCGGCTCCTGTAGTACTTGCTTTTTTAATGAAATTCCTTCTTGAGGTATTCATATTGTTTATTTTTACAGCATACTTGATTTAGCGCTGATTATCCTTTTTTCTTTTCAGCTTCAGGATCATAAGCAACTCCTGCGACAGGAACTGATTTGTCAATTGCGACAGGTCCGAATTCGTAAATTGTCGGGCCAAGCTTCAGGTCGGAGTTCATCATTTCATCCCAGGAAGTTTCTTTCCCGGTGTAAGCTGAGATGCGACCCATTATTGCAGTCATCGTGGAGATTGCTGTGTTTTCAAGCTCATTAAATGCAGCATTCTGACGTATTGAAGTAACAAAGTCAATATGCTCCTGCAGATATGGATCAACACTTGGGCGCTGTGTAGGCTTGCCATCCTGATCTTTTGGATATTCATATTTCCAGATTTCATTACCTGCATTGTCAACAAGAGTATTCTGGCAGTTCGTCGAACCTTTTGTTCCCTGGAGTCTTTCTGAAACATTACTTGCGCAACCATTTATCTGGCGGCACATGCTATGAAAATGCATCCCGTTCTCAAAAGTGAAATCAACGCTGAAATTGTCGTACTGATTTCCTGTAACACGCCTGAGCCTTGAACCGAAGCCGACAGCTTTAACAGGATGTGATCCTGTAAACCAGTTCATTACGTCGAGATTATGAACATGCTGTTCGACAATATGATCACCCGACAACCATGTCCAGTTGACCCAGTCACGTATCATCCATTCCATTTCAGTCCAGTCGGGGTTATTGTCACGATGCCATAGCTTATTCTGGTTCCAGTAAACATTTCCTCCCGTAATATCGCCGATACCGCCTTCCTGTACCTGCTGCCATGTTGCTACATAGTCGCGCTGGTGGCGTCTCTGAGTACCTGTAACGATTGTGAGACTGAGACCTTTTGCCTTCTGAGCAGTAGCCATAACCGATCTTGCACCAACAGGATCGACACACACAGGTTTTTCAGCAAATACATGTTTTTTTGCTGCAACTGCAGCTGCAAGATGTTCGGGACGGAATGAAGGAGGAGTAGCCAGGATTACTACATCAACTCCGGCATCTATAACTTTCTGGTAAGCGTCAAAACCGACAAAGCATTTGTCAAGAGGCACTTCCTGATTATGATTCTTTATAATGCTTGCTCTTGCATCATCAACCCTGTCCTGGAATGTATCGCCGAGAGCAACTATCTGTAAATTCGGTCCCGCGCTGAGAAACTGATTTGCAGCTCCTTTACCGCGGCCACCGCATCCGATAAGCCCTGCCTTGAGAACCGGTCCGTCTGGCGCCTGATCAAGGAACACCGGAACTGCAACTGTTTTCTTCTGTTCACGTGAACAGCTTGTGATAATTGAGGGAACAACGACGCCGGCCATACCGACAGTTGCTGCTTTTCCCAGGAAATTGCGTCTTGAGATACCTGCTTTTTTCATACTGGTTTAGATTTATATTTTAAGAATCGATAGGTTCAGGATTCAAATCAAAAATAAACAACCACATTCAAATTAACAAATATTTGAAAAGGTTTAAAGTATTTTAACCTGATGTAAACTCTCTCGTATTTTAATAATGTTTTGTGTTAAATATTCCTTTTAAAGTTAGTAATTCTTTATGTTTTGAAGAATGATTTCTATCAAGTACATTTACCTGATGAAGAAGTCAATTTCATGTATCCTGCAGGTTTTTATCCTCCTCTCATCTACGGGTTGCAACGATACTGCAATTGACAACTTCAATTCAGCTGAAACTTCACCTCACCTTTCTCCTGATTATAGCGGTGTTACAATTCCTTATAATATTAGCCCGATCAATTTCAGGATAGATGAAAAGGGATCATTGTATAAGGTTATTATGACCGCAGATGAAGGGCCGGGAATAAGCATTAAATCAGAAGATGGCAGAATAGTCATCCCCCGGGGTAAATGGGAGGATTTTACATCAAAAAACAAAGGAAGAAATTTTATAATTGATGTATTTGTAAAATCCGGTAATAAAAAGTGGATAAAATACAAACCTGTTCAAAACACAATAGCCGCTGAACCAATCGATCCTTATCTTTATTACAGGCTGCTATATCCCGGATATGAGAGCTGGTCGGAGCTGAGCATCAACATGCGTAAAATACAGGGATTCAAAACAAAGACAATAATAAAAAACAGCATTGCTGAAGAAAACTGTGTGAATTGTCATTCTTTCAATAACGGAAGAACCGGTGATTTCCTTTTTCACATGAGAGGTTCAGTCGGCGGAACATTTTTTTACACTGATAAAGGTTTCAGGAAAACTAACCTGAAAACTAAAGAGATGAAAAACGGGGCAGTATATCCCCGGTGGCATCCCTCAGGTAAATATGTGGTTTTCTCAACGAACAAAATAATACAGCAGTTCCATTCTGCAGGGAATAAAAAGGTTGACGTCGCCGATCTTGAATCTTCACTCGTACTTTATGATGTCGAAAAGAGTATCATAACGGATATTAATCTTCCCGGGAAGGTGAATTCGATGGATACATACCCCGAATGGTCGCCTGATGGCAGGCACCTGTATTTCTGCAGGGCTCCACAGATAAAAGAAGAATACGATTACGCAGCAATCAGATACAACCTGTACAGGGTTGAATTCAATCCTTCCGGTTCAATGACAGAAGAACCAAAGCTGGTATTTAATGCCGATACAATCGGGAAAAGTGTTTCATTTCCAAGAATTTCGCCAGACGGGAGATTTCTTGTTTTTACTATTGCTGATTATGGGTGCTTCCCGATATGGCATAAGGAAGCAGATTTATGGCTGCTCGATCTGACAAGCATGAAAGCTGGGCGTATGGATCTTAACAGTGATTTCACCGACAGCTATCACTCATTGTCATCTAACGGTAGATGGATTGTATTCAGTTGCAAGAAAGATGATGACCTTGTGGCAAAGCCATATATTTCTTATATCGATAGTTCAGGTAAGTCAACAAAACCTTTTATTCTCCCTCAGAAAGATCCTGATTTCTATAATGGCTTGTTAAAGAGCTTCAATTTGCCGGAGTTCGCAACATTTGAGATAAAATCAAATCCGCATATTATTCGTAAAGCCGTTTTCTCCGGAGCAATTCAGGCTGAATGGGCAAACAGCTTTTTAACCGGAAATGACAAGCAAAGTAAAAACAGTGAATAAGATAACTTCTGACCGGCTTCTTTCCTGGTTGCCTTATATTGTACTTTTTTCGGGCATGTATATCTGGTTTACTTATGTTGCCGGATATATACTGTTTTTCCAGGAGAAATCAGCTCTCTTCATTCTCTCGTTTGATTATCTGTCAGAAACTATTACAAAGCCCGGGGGGTTTGTTGTGTGGCTGTCGGGGCTGCTAACTTCATTTTATTATTATCCTGCTTCAGGCGCTATTGTTATTTCATTAACAATCACAATTATTTCTTTCATTCTTTCGCACACACTATTCACGTTAAGCGGGAAAAATGAAAAAATCCTGCCATTTGTAACGGCTCTGCTTTTATTTCTTCTGCATACTGATTATTCTTACTTTCTAATGAACAGCCTTGGTATACTTCTCCAAATCCTGTTCTTCTATTTTGTCATAAGAACAATCCACCTGATGAAGGGCTGGCTCGCAATTATCTTTTTACCTGTCCTGTATTTTCTGACAGGAGGGTTCGTCTGGGTATTCATCTTTTTGCTGATATTATACTTCCTGCTTTTCTTCAAAGAGAGAATCGTGCCAAGGATCAGTTCCATTTTCGTATTAATGTCCCTTATTTTCGGTGTTTCAGGCAGTTTTATATTTTTTGAAAATGCATCAAAACTTCTTTTTTCGCCTGTAATCTTTCCTGTTGAAAAGCTTTCAGCGCTTCTGTTCACTACAACAAGTATTTTAATTATCCTGCTGCCGTTGATCGCAGTGGTCCGTTTCCCGGTTCTGAATTTTTTCAGATTGACGTATTCTTCTGAAAAAATCTTAAGATCAGCGCTTCTGTTATGTGCAGTACTGTTGATATCAATATACAGTTTTGACAGAAAAGATCACAACTATTTTCATGTTGAAAAGCTTTTCTACGAAAGAAAATTCGGAGATATAATCAGGTATAACACTGAGCATCCTTCAACGAACTCACTCACATTGTTCTATAACAATATCGCGCTCAGTGAAACGGACCAGCTTAACGACAAGCTATTCAGTTTCATCCAGACCTCTGATGGAAAAACACTCTTCCTTAAGTGGGAAATGGTAACGGAGATACTTAAAAGAGGCGGATATTTTTATTACACAACAGGAATGATCAATGAAGCTCACCGGTGGGCTTATGAAAATATTGTAATGAGCGGGATGACCCCGGAAGGAATTAAGATGCTTATAAAGACAGAGGTCATTAATTGTCATTACAGGATGGCTGAGAAGTATATTCGCATTCTTAAAAAAACATTGTTTTACAAAAATGAAGCACGGCGGTTAGAAAAATTCCTTTATAATGACGAAGCTGTTGAATCTGATGCTGAGCTGGGGTCAGGAAGAAAAACAAGAGTAAAGAGTGATTTTTTCACTATTACAGATGATCCGATAGTCAACGTTGAGAGGGTTATTCAGGGTGATTCATTAAACAGGTCTGCTTTCGGTTACTTTATGGCCTTTTCATTATTGAAAAAAGATTATAAGAGTCTCTCACGAAATGCAGTTCAGTACGAAAGACTGGGATATAAAGCTTTTCCGGTACATATTGAAGAAGCGCTCCTTGCGATTGAAACAATGAATAATTCAGAATCTGCTTATAAGGGTTGTCTGAAGATCAGTAAAGCGACTCAGGACAGATGGATCGGATTTCTTACGATCTTCCAGCAATACGGGAACAATCCCAGGGCCGCGGAGCCGGCGCTCAGAAAGAGCTATGGAAATACATTCTGGTACTGGGCATTCTATAAATGAGCATTTCGTAATTCTATCAGGAAAAATAACAAAAGGCGTCTAAAAGACGCCTTCTGGTTTCATCTTTTATAAATTAGTATCCAGGATTCTGTTCAACCTGGGGAGCTTTAATTCTTTCATCTCTCGATATTGGCAGCCAGTAGTAGAAATCTCCTGCCCAGGTTCTGGCATCTTCAAGGTCATTCTGATCAAGTTTCCATTCCATGTTACCATTATCATATTGCTTGATCTTCATACCATAAACATTAGTAGTGACCTGATCGCGTATCATCCAGCGCCTTGTGTCGTACCAGCGATGCCCCTCTCCGAAGAATTCAATTGCTCTTTCATGACGGATGTAATCCCTTGCAATCAAAGGATCATTTGTTACCCTGTCGGGAAGGCCGGCACGGTTTCTTACAAGGTTAAGTGCATCAAGTCCGTTCTGGAGATCGGCATTCTGACCAAGAACTGCAAGTTCGATACAGGCTTCAGCATAATTAAGCAGTATCTCAGCATAACGGAATTCAACCCATGTATTCGTATTATTGTTGTACTGTCCGTTTGTTTCAGGGTCCATAAATTTTTTAAGATAATACCCAGTTTTTGTTCCGTTCCATGCTTCAATCAACCCCTGTCTTGTATCAGTTCCATTAAGCCGTACTGTACCATCATTATTATAAAAATGACCAGTTTCGACATAAGGCGGTAAATCTCCTCTAGCCTGCCAGGGAGCCCCGTGATAAAGAACTATAGCATAGAATCTGGGTTCACGACCATTGTAAGGATTAAGAAGAGGATTCGCAGCAAGTTCTGCAGCTGTTGCAGTTCTTGCAGTAAATTGGTCACCAGGATGATATTGGTTCCAGTTAAATTCGGTACCATCAGCCATCTCAAAGCTTCTTACGGCTGGTTCAGTAGGGTTGTTATTGCCCCAGTTATGATACCCGCATGGACCATTCCACCTGTTGCACGTATTATAATTACCTCCTGTTATCGGATACTGGATACCCCATATTGTTTCCTTATTCCATGTTCCTTTCTGCGTAAAAAGTTTCTGATAATTTTCTGCATAAGAAGTGATCTGAGTCTGGGTTAAAGGCTGTGCGGGATCACTTGTGCTACCTACAAGACTAAAAGCGCCATATGTTCCATCCATAACAGCTTTAGCCGCATCTCTTGCAGCCTGTAAGAGTGCGGTCTGCTGACCGGAAGGGAATGAAACAAGAGGATTACTTGCAGAAAAACCGCCATTTGTCAGCTTGCTTCCACAGAAAAGAAGTAATCTTGATTTGAGAGCGGCACAAGCAGCTGGAGTGGCCCTTCCCTGCTCAATGGTTTGTCCTGTCAGAAGAGGTATTGCAGCATCGATATCCTTAACAATGAAATTCTTTGTATTCTCGATTGAAGATCTTACCTGTGTTGAGAAATCATCATCGAGTTTGAAGGGTTGATCGATCAGAACAACTCCTCCATGAACAAAAAGAAGTGTCGCATACTCATAAGCCCTTATGAACAATGCTTCCCCCTTAAGTCTGTCCCTGAGTTTCTCGGCGTCAGGTGTTGTGACATTAACATCATCAATCCCGGCAATTATTGTGTTAAGGTTCTGGATATTTGCATAAAGGTTTGTCCATCTCAGGTAACCTCCATAACCATTGTTGTTATAAAAACCAAGGTTATCCGGCCTCATATCACCCTTAAGATCAACGTAGTTTGCAGGACGATGAATACAGAGTGTCTGGTCTGTAGCTGAGGAAAGCAGGTCCTCACGCATTCCAAGAACTCCTGCGTCTGTGTTTCCACCCATCCTGTCATAGCATTTGCCAACATAGGCCTTAACTATATTAATATCGGCAAAGACAACATCCTGGTTAAAAGCATCGACAGCCTGCTGATCAAGAACATCTTTGCATGATGTTGCAAAGAACAACAGCGCTGTTATCGCTATAAAATATGTTATTTTTTTCATATTCAAGTATATATAGAGATTTTGCAATTAATTAAAAGGTAATATTCGCTCCGATAGCAAATGTTTTCATTGCAGGATAAACTCCCGGATTATTTACCTCCGGATCAAACGTCTTAGTTTTTGCATATAAAAGTGCAAGGTTGTTACCAGAGAAATACACACTTGCATTCTGTATTCCAAGAGGTTTGTAGAACCTGGAAGGAATATTGTATGTAAGAACAAGGTTCTTCAACCGTGCGAATGCAAAGTTCGCATACCAGTAAGAATTTCTTTTTACGTCATTTGACCAGTACAGATCATCACGGTTGTAGGCTCTTGCGACATCTGTATGAATATTATCCGGTGTCCACCTGTTGTCATAGTGCCACTTGAAATAGTTACCTGCAACTCCGCGGCGGTTATCATAATAGTTCATCTTCCAGAATTCTCCCTGACCCTGCACCAATGTAGACAGTGTAAAATTCTTATAAGTCACATCGAGGTTAATTGCATAATAATCCTGGGGGAATTCGAACTTGTCAAGTAAAATCCTGTCGTCATCATTGATCTGACCATCGCCGCTGACATCCTCAAAAATAACATCACCTGGTCTGGCTGTTGGCAGATGGGGATATTTGTCGAGATCCGCTTCATCAGCGAAAATACCAATTGCCTTGTACATGTAATTTTCGTTATTGTAAACAAATGGTTTGCCTTCCCTCCTTTGCCATGCCAGTGTAGTTTCCGGTTCATCCATAAAGACTACTTTACTCCTGTTATGAGAGAAGTTAAAGGATGCATCAATACGAAGATCGCTGTTTAAATTCTTATGTACACCAAAATCAAGTTCGTAACCCTGGTTATCAACTCTTGCAATGTTTTCATTTGGAAGGGAAAGGCCGCTATAGCCTGGAACAGTTGCATCCCTTGCCCAAAGAATATCATCTCTCTTGTTATAGAAGTATTCAAAATTCAAATGGAACAAATCGTTCAGAAATTTCGAATCAAATCCGATGTTTTCTGATGTCTGGGTTTCCCATGTAATTTTCGGGTTAGCAATTACTGGAGGTCCTACAACTGTTTCAATTGAAGTTCCGGTTCCGAACATCATAC
This sequence comes from Bacteroidales bacterium, assembly GCA_036261265.1. Taxonomy (GTDB): domain Bacteria; phylum Bacteroidota; class Bacteroidia; order Bacteroidales; family VadinHA17; genus LD21. The sequence goes on along the minus strand of DATALC010000059.1, from coordinate 101,779 downwards.
CTGATGTCAAGCCGAATTTATTCATGTACTGGAATGGATCACCCGGGTCGCTACCCATTTGTCCATAAGAAGCTCTCAACTTGAAGTAGTTAATTACAGGAATATTATCCTTCCAGAATCCTTCTTCAGATGTACGCCATCCTAAAAGTATTCCCGGGAAATTACCCCAGCGGCTTTTGGGAGGGAATTTGAGAGAACCGTCACGACGGAAGAGAAATTCAGCAAGATATTTCCCTTTAAAGTCGTATGTTGCACGACCGATCCATGATTTGCGGGCATATATTGTTGCATACCCTGTTGTATTCTTTTCTGTATCTGAACCGGCATCCATTGTCTGAATAAGATCCGAGATATAGTATTTCCTATATCCGACAAGGCGGTTATAATCGTTAGTATATTGTTCATATCCGGCATATAACGTAAGATTATGATCGCCGAATTTCCTGCTAAAGGTCAGGTTCAGGTTGGCTGTCTGGTTTATCGTTCTGTCATATCTTTCATTGTTCTCAGCTGAGGAAAGCCCCCTTGACTGAGGAACCAGAGGTGTTGTCACATTAAGCCCGGTTTCAGGATCAATAGGAGCAGTTGTATTGGGGAAATACAGTATCCATGGCTTATAGAATGCCTTATTATAATAGTTTGTAAGGTCGTAACTATATGATCCGTTGAGAGAGAGACCTTTTACAAAAGGAGGAGTAATTGTAAAATCAAAAGTATTCTGTAACCTGTATGTCTTCTGATCATTTTTCCCGCCGGCAAATGTAGATGTAACAACCGGGTTGTCGCCATATTCAATATCCGGCCCGGGAAGTCCGTTTGGCCAGAATGACCATTGTGTAGGCAATAACCTTGTAGATTGTCCGACTATTGCATCAGCGCTTTTGTAAGGATAGATTCGGTCAGTCAGGAACCCTGCAATATCTAACCCGGCTTTAAGCCAGTCATTGATAGGCATATCTACCTTCGCCCTTACATTATATTGCTTATAGGCTGTTGTCGATTGTTTGTAGAATGATTCATCGCCCTTAAGACCGAGGGAAACATAATAAAGCATTCCTTTAGCGCCTCCGTCAATTGTAAGGTTGTGCCTGTAAGTTGTTGTCCAGTTTTTAATAAGATCGCCATACCAGTCAGTATTCGGGTGCCGCCATGGATCGGTTTCATCAAAAAACAATTGAATTTCCTGGTCTGAATAAGTGCGTTTTATACCCTGTGCATCCTGGTATTCAGACAACATTGTGGCATATTCTCCTGCATTTGTTGTTTCAGGAATAACTGTAGGGGTCATGAAACCCTGGTAGAACTGGTAATTAAGCTTTGGTTTGCCTTCCTGTCCGTTTTTTGTTGTTATGAGTATAACACCATTTGCGGCTGATGCTCCATAAATAGCGGCAGAAGCGTCCTTCAAAACTGACAGAGATGCAATATCCATCGGATCGATCTCATCCATAGAACGACCCTGAACTCCATCAATAATAACAAGCGGGCCGGTATTCCTGTAATGGTCGCTATCGTTGTTACTTGGAGATATTGTATTTCTTCCCCTGATAAGGATCTGAGCCCCGAGATTCCCGGGTTCTCCTGTTGTCTGCCATAGTGTAACACCAGGCAGCCTGCCGGCGATGGCTGTGGTAACAGATGTCGATGGAATAGTCTGAATAGCAGCGCCTGAGATAGACGCAACAGCCCCTACAACGTTTGCACGTTTCTGGGTACCATAACCAACAACAACAACTTCGTCAAGTCCTGTGACTTCAGCTTTAAGAGCAACATCAACTGTTGTTCTGCCGTCAAGAGCCACCTCCTGTGTTACATAACCGATAAATGAAAAAACAAGAGTGGCTTTTGAATCAGGTACATTGACAGAATATTGCCCGTTCTCATCGGTAATAATCCCGATTGTCGAACCTTTTACCTGAATGTTGACACCGGGCATTCCTGCCCCTGATTCATCAGTAATTTTCCCTGTTACCCTGACCTGTTGATCATCAGGCGACGGGAAAGCGGCTAATGCAATCCCGCAAAACAGAAGAATAGCAACAAATGGCCTTAACAGCCACAAGTAGTTGGGAGTTTTTTTCATACTGTTAACAGTTAGTTAGGTTAATAAAGAAGAAAAGTGTTGATAGTTTCTTAAAGAAATTGAGATTCCCCGTTTTTCCCAAAGACTCTTATTTCAAAAACGATATGAGGTGTTGTCTTTGATAAAAAATCTTATTGAATTTCAATCTTATAATTACTTTCAATACACCTTCAACCCAGTGCCAGCAATTTCAAAGAACAGGTTTTTGTAAATCTTCAGGTTAAGTTTACCTAAAAATAATAATGAATATTTTAGCAAACAAGAATTTTAGTCAGTTTTATTTAAGGATTATTAACATTTGCCCGGGATCCGCATAAAAAGGGGATAAGAAGCGGAAAGCTTAGAGCTTAGAGCGTAAAAAGTAAAGACGTGAATTATTTCAAAAATTCAGGGTTTCAATATTTCAATATATTTCAGAGTTTTAGTTTCAATTTATTTCAGAATTCTTTATTCCCTGTCTTGTTATCAAATTCACAAACTACCCTGAATCCTACGTTGAAGCAATCTGAATACCACCAGATACTCTTTGGCATCTGCGGGTCGGTCTTCAGCCAGGCTTCTGTCCTTGTATAATCGCGGGCAGCGCTCCTCACCGAACCGGCAGGGCTCTGGAAGGTGCCTCCCCTTATAACATGCTCGGTGCCTTCGGATGGTCCTTTGGGATCTACTGCTCCCGACTTATACTCATTGTAAGCTTCAGGAGAATACCAGTCTGAACAGAATTCTGCAACATTACCCGACATATTCTTTAATCCGAAAGGATTCGGCTTAACTCTTTCAGGAAGCTGCGTCTTTGTGGGGCTGTTATCCTTATAAATCACATACGAATTAATGACTGCAGTATCATTCTTTGAAAGCTTTGCTGCAATCCCTGATTTCTCAAATTTCTTTGGGTTTCCCGGGAAAAAATAGGGCTCCCGCGAACCTGCACGGCATGCATATTCCCATTCTGCTTCAGTTGGAAGCCTGTAAGTTTTTCCTGTCACCATTGAAAGCCATTTACAATATGTCTCGGCAGCATGGAATGAGAATGATATTGCAGGTCTCCTGCCTAATCCCCAACCCTGGTCGGGCTGACCATAGGGCGGGGTTGCCCCTGAAATTGCATCTGTTTCTGAATTCATTGCAGTCCTCAGGCCCTCAGTATCAGTCGTTCTTCCTTCTGCAGCCGTTTGTACATAAAATGCCATATATTCATCCCAGCTTACTTCAATCTCACCCATAAAGAAAGGGCTTAACTCCACATCATGTGCTGGTCCTTCATCAGTTTTTCTGAAAGGCTCACTTTCAGGACTGCCCATTGTGAATTTTCCACCGGGGATTGCTATCATGTTAAAAGAAACTGAAGAATTCGGTATCTTCTCTGTGTAACTTTCAAATTTTTCAACAGGTGTGGATGTCATAAACACCTCCTTTACCGATGCCACCTTGCCGAATGTTGAATTACTGCCATGAGTATATCCTGCGATTGTATGACCGGCGTCAAGATGGCAATTAATACATTGCAGATCATCTTTTGCACCTGATTGCTGGTAATAAAGATGAGCATCTTCCCCTTCCCTCGTCATCTCAGCAGGGAATATATTTTCATGGCATTTTGTACAGCTGTTATTGTATACATAGTCACGTGCAACCTCCAGTCTCCTCCTGTCTTCCCATTTAAATTCTGAAGTGTCCTTTGTCCAGTATCCCCAGAGATCCCTTAAACCTGTTTTTGCTTTTGCCCATATATAACCTTCTCCCTTCGGAGGAAGATGGCATTCAACACATGCAATCCGCATCCCTGACTGTGTAGTATAGTGTACTGATTTTTTCCAGTTTGCATCAGCCTGCGGGTGAACATGACACGACATGCAATAATCGCTTGAGGATGTCATTTGTACGGCCTTTCCCCCACTTAATATAAGTACTATCCCTAATATGGTTCCTAAACAAAACCAGAGGAAGATCTTCTTCTTCATAACCGAAATTTTAACTGCCTCAAGATAAAAAATATCTTATTACGGAATACTGACTAAAAGACAGATCAGATATCATTATAAAATTGAATTTTCAATATCTTTGTTTTTTAGCCGCTTTTTATGAAAAAAACTCTTTTACTATTTTATTTATTCCTTCTGACAGCCGGTTGTTACTCACATCCATGGAAACCGAACCACTTTGTAATAATCGATACCGACGGAGGCATAGATGATATGCGTGCAATTACAATGCTCCTGGCTTCTCCAGATGTCAGAGTATTGGGAATAGTTGTATCTCCCGGTGCATTGAATGTTGATTCAGCCTTTTCAAAAGTAAGAAGCCTGCTTTATTCATTTCATCACGAAGGCATACCTGTCTCAGTGAACAAAATATGCACATTTAAATCTCCCGACTTTGAAGTAGCGCTTAAAACGCAATGGGGAAAATCAGTTTTTATTAAAGGTACAATAGAAGAAGCTCCGGAGATGATACTTGATATTCTTGAAAATGAAAAAAATCCAATCAGCTTCCTGTGTTTCGGTGGAATGTCGACAGCAGCGATGATGTCGAAAGAGCCGGCCTTTATCGCAGGTGTAAAAGAAATAATACGAAGCGGAGAGGCAGTAAAAGGGTTTAATTACCAGATAGATGAAAGATCAGCTGTCCAGGTAAGTTCCGGAAAGATACCTGTAAAAATAATTAACGGTAGCGTAAAATATTTTTACAATGATGTTTTTTTACAAAAAATCAACCAGACTCATGGTGAATACTCAGACTGTATAATAAAAAGTTTCACATCCGAACTTATTAAGAATCACCCTTATTCATTTACTGCGACTGATGAGATGATCCCTGTATTCCTCCATTTCCCTGAGTTATTCAGGTTAAATGGCAACACATTTCAACAAATTGATAATACAGATGGCATCCGTGATTCAACAATAAAAATTCTTGCGGGGGAGACAGTTCAGAAAAACCAGGTAATAAGATACTTCCCCGATGATCCTGATTTTTATTATGATGATATTCGGGTAAATGTTTCAGAAATAATTAATAAGTACGGAAAAGAAGAATGGGTTTCCGGAGTTATTGCTAATGAATTACACAGGCATCTTGGAACTTATGCAATTATTGGAGTTAAAATGGGGATCAGGGCAAGAGAATATTTCAACACTGGAGTCGATGAGTTCAGTGCTGTCTCTTTCGCCGGATCGACTCCTCCCCTGAGTTGCATGAACGACGGACTGCAGGTAAGCACAGGTGCAACTCCGGGTCATGGGCTTCTTACCGTACGAAATGAGAATCCCTCCCCTTCTGTTGAATTCACTTATATGAACCATAAGATAAGGCTGACACTTAAACCGGATTTATCAGCCAAAATCAATAATGAACTTAAGGAAATTAACTTCATTTATGGCCTTGATTCAAATATATACTGGGAGCTTGTAAGAAAGAACACTGTAAAATACTGGCTCGAGCTCGACAGGCATGAAATCTTCAATATAGAAGTATTGTGATAAAAGATGAACGAGCTGATCAGCAGACTTATCCTGCATTGTATTCATCGAAAAAATCATTCCCTTTATCATCAGTCAGAATAAAAGCCGGCATATTTTCAACGCGTATTTTTCTTATTGCTTCCATCCCAAGGTCATCGAAATCAATAAGCTCCACCGATTTGATATTCTCTGCAGCTAAAATGGCAGCAGGCCCTCCTATCGAACCCAGGTAAAACCCGCCATGCTTTTTACATGCATCTATAACAGCTTTGCTCCTGTTTCCTTTTGCAACCATCACTAACGAACCACCCATGCTCTGAAACAAGTCAACATAAGAATCCATCCTGCCTGCTGTTGTTGGACCAAAGCTTCCCGAAGCCATTCCTTCAGGAGTCTTTGCCGGACCGGCATAATAAACAGGATGATTCCTGAAATAATCAGGAAGAGGATGACCTTCATCGATCATTTTTTTTAACCTCGCATGAGCAATATCCCTTGCAACAACCAGGGTGCCTGTAAGGCTCAGCCGTGTTTTGACAGGATATTTTGTAAGCGTTGCACGAATTTCGTTCATTGGCCTGTCGAGATCAATCGATACAGGTTCTGCAAGCTGTGGCGCTGTACCGGGAAGATATTTCTCAGGATTTTTTTCAAGCTTTTCAAGAAAGATGCCGTCCCTGCTTATATATGCCTTTATATTTCTGTCAGCGCTGCAGCTCACACCAAGTCCGACAGGGCATGATGCGGCATGTCTCGGAAGCCGTATTACACGAACATCATGCACAAAGTACTTTCCTCCGAACTGTGCGCCGACCCCGTATTCATGGCAGATCGTCTCAATTTTCTTCTCCCATTCAAGATCCCGGAAAGCGCGTCCCCCCATGTTTCCACTTGTTGGCAGATTATCGAGGTATCCGGCGGAAGCTTCCTTAACAGTCTTGAGGGTTGCTTCAGCTGAAGTTCCGCCAATGACAAGCGCCAGGTGATAAGGAGGACATGCTGAAGTCCCGAGTTCTTTGATCTTTTCTTTAATAAATTTTGTGAGAGACTCCTCATTCAGGAGTGATTTGCTCTGCTGGTAAAGAAAAGTCTTGTTTGCAGAACCTCCTCCTTTTGTGATAAAAAGAAATTCATATATGTTTCCTTCAGCGGCATATATATCTATCTGGGCAGGCATGTTCGAACCTGTATTCTTTTCCTCAAACATTGTAAGAGGCACAACCTGGGAATAACGCAGATTCCTGTCCCTGTATGTTTCGTAAATACCTCTGGAAAGATGTTCTGCATCATTTCCTCCGGTCCAGACATTCTCGCCCTTCTTCCCGATTACAATTGCAGTACCTGTATCCTGGCACCACGGCAGATCGCCTTTCGCTGAAATTACAGTGTTTTTCAGCATCACATGCGCAACGAATCTGTCATTATCGGTTGCTTCAGGATCTCTAAGGATTGAAGAAAGTTTTTCGAGGTGACCCGTCCTAAGGTAAAATGAAAGATCATACACTGCCTCCCTGGCAAGAAGTTCAATCCCTTCCGGATCGATCTTAAGTAATTTTCTGCCTTCAATATCAACTTCTTTCACAAATTTATCCGAGAGAAGTCTGTAAGAGGTCGTGTCGTGCTGTAACTGAAATGGTTTTTCATAAATGAATCCTGCCATGATCGGATGCTTTAGGGGTGAGCATTACAAAGATAAAAAAATTCAACATCCAAAAAATCTGACTTTTAAGCCTGAACTTTGTAAATCATCAAAATACGTAATTGCTCATTTTGATTATCTTTATATGAAAATCAGATCATGTTGAAAAAAATCTATGTTATTCCGGTGAGCATCCTTATTGCCAATTTATGTCTCATATTGAATGTCCAGGCTCAATACCAGGTTCTTGGTTCTGAAGAATTGATGAATAAGATGAGGATGAAAACAGGAGGCAATGTTTTGAATAAAGTGACTTATGAAGATATAAAAGGATCGCCTTATATATTCCCCTCATTCACACCTGCGTCAATAATAACATACGACGATAAGGTAGCCAGCTTGCCTCTAAGATACGATCTGTATACCGGTGAAATGGAAGTAATGAATGATGCAAGGATATATTTAGTAGCGCAACCTAAAATTATCAGGATGATCATCACTGACAGTCTTAAGTTTATTTATTGTGGTTTCAGGAATTCTTCCGCTCAGGATGAGGCACTAAAATATTCTTATTTTATACTTAAAACGGAAGGGAAATGCAGCTTGCTTATAAGAAAAAATCTCCGCCTGCAGGAACCCGAAAAGCCAGGACTTTACAAGGATGCTAAACCTGCCGAGTTTATTCTCCTTAATGACTCCTTCTATTTCAAAACCGGAGAAAATGATGCTGTGAAGATTACAAATAAGAAAGATGCACTGACTGTAATGTCAGATAAAGGATCACAGGTCAGCATCTTCATTAAAGAGAACCGGATTAACCTGAATAAAATTGAAGATCTTCAGAAACTGACAGAATATTACAATAGTCTCGACCTTTAGAAAACTGTAACCATCACCGCTACTGCTACCTGCGATCTTCCTGTTTTTGAAAAATTTCCGAAAGAGGAAACTTATCCTTTGCCCTTATACATTTTTCAGTCATCATGAGAGTACAGCATTCGATATGTTCATCATGCTGAAAAATGAGGGTATGATCATTAGCCAGCGCTTCATTCAATACCTTCTGTTTCTCATCAATTGTCCTCAGAGATTCAATATCATAGCTCATATTCCAGAGTAAAGGAATATGTGAAACAGTGGGGATAAGGTCGCCTGTGTAGATCAAAGTTTTCCCGTTATACTTAATTTTGGGAATCATCAGTCCGGGCGTGTGGCCGTAACAGATCATAATGGAAAAATGCGCAAACAAATCACATTCTTCATCAACAAGATTCAGATGACCGCTTTTCTCAATAGGAAGTATGTTTTCTTCAAGAAAGGAATCAGCTTCCCTGAGATTATTCTTAACCGCCCAGTTCCATTGCGTTCTGCTTACATGATAAGTGGCGTTCGGAAAAGTGAGTTTATAAATTCCTTCTGAATCGCGGATAACTCCTCCCCCGCAATGATCCGCATGGAGGTGAGTTATAAAGACGTCAGATATATCACCGGGTTCGTATCCCCTTGATGCTAGGCCATTTATCAGCCCTTCACCGCCATGCTGATGGATATGCCTGAAAAATTTTTCATCCTGCTTATCGCCCCAGCCTGTATCAACAAGTATAATGTGACCATCTGTTTCAACTATAAGTGATCGCAATGTGAGTACAATAAGGTTATTTTCATCCGAAGCATAGTTTCGCGACCATAAGACTTTTGGAATTACTCCGAACATTGCCCCTCCGTCGACTTTAAAATTGGCGATATTGAAAAGTTGTATTTTCATAATTGCATATTCCTCAAAAATAACAAATAAGAACGAACATAGATCAAAAATATACTAATCTGCCCGGTTTCCGTCTGATATGAAGATTCGTACTTTTTGTTTTATATATTTGGATAACATTAACAACTATGTAATCAAATGAAAAAACTACTTTCATTATCAATGACACTCGTCATTACAACCATGCTCACTGCACAGACAGGCAAGGTTTATGATAACCTGATCTGCCCGAGCAAGATCCTTAACATGGACAGGAAGTATGCTGTGTATCTTCCCCCGGATTATGAATCCTCCCAGAGAAGCTATCCCGTACTATACCTGCTGCATGGTTACGGTGATGACCAGACCGGCTGGGTTCAGTTCGGCGAAGTTCTGACTATTGCCGATGAAGCTATCAAATCAGGCAATGCGACTGCCATGATTATTATAATGCCCGACGCAAATACAGGCAAAACAGGCTATGTAAATGATTCAAAAGGAGAATGGAGATACGAGGATTTCTTTTTCCAGGAGCTGATGCCCTATGTAGAGAAAACTTACAGGATTAAATCCGATAAAAGATACAGGGCTATAGCAGGTCTCTCAATGGGCGGTGAAGGTACGTTCATATATGCTCTTCATCATCCTGAGCTGTTTTCCTCAGCATGCCCCCTCAGCGCTGCAACAGGACCGGCAACTCCGGCTGAAATGGGCGATTACAGGTTATGGCCCGTAAAAGACATGAAAGAATCCGACAAGGAAGCATATTTTAACAAATATAGTGTTCTCAGACTTATTCAGAACATGCCTGATAACCAGAAGAAAAGTGTGAGATGGTTCATCGATTGCGGTGATGACGATTTCCTTTACGAAGGTAACTGTCTTGTTCACATTGCAATGAGGAAGAAGGAAATCCCTCATGAATTCAGAACACGCGATGGCGCGCATACATGGAGCTACTGGAGGGCCTCATTGCCTGTAGTTCTTAATTTTGTGTCGATGAGCTTCCATCAGTATTGAAATATATAAGATCACTGCACTCCCCTTTTGTCCTGCAGAAGGGGATTTTTTTTTAAAATGACATCGGCCGTGATTTCTTTGTTGTCATCAGGAACATTACCCTGAGCAGGAATCTGATGATCTGGTAAGATGACCATCCAAGCATTTGCGAAAATATTGTTTTTCTCCTGGCATATTCTGCAGGCGTTATCTCGCGACAGTCTTTTTCGATAATATCGAGAAGCAGTCTTTCAAAGTATTCTGTAAATGCCACATCGAGAATATCAGCATTTGTTTCAATGCTCCCGTAATCGCTGAGGTGGTTCAGATTATAACTACCTATTGTGCTCCATACCCCGTCTACTGTGACTACTTTCGCATGTAACAGCGAAGGGATGTACTCATAGATCTTAATATTATTCTTTAAGATAAAATCATATAAAAATACTGTTGCCCTTTTAAAGAGCCTTGTATCCGAGACGGCCGAAAGAACAATTTTTATATCGACACCCCGGCCTGAAGCATCCCTGAGCAACTTACGCTCATGCCTTCCGGGGAGGAAATAGCTTGCATAGATTATCATGTGGCTCTTTGACCGCCTCATTGCAGTTCTGTAGCTCTTGAGAATCTCAATCTTGTTGCGATACCAGTTGTTCTGCAATACCTTCACCTTAACATCATCATCATAAATTTCAGGCGTATGAACAATCTCTCTTGATCTTTCCTTCTTTGAAATGAAAGTCCTGTTCCAGAGCTTTTTAAGAATTGTAAGAGTATGTGCAACTTCCGGGCCCTTAATAAGAATCGCGAAATCAAGCCATTCCTTCTGCTGACGTGTTCCATGATACCTGTTCGCAACATTCATCCCGCCGATGATAGTCACGACTCCGTCGGCAAGAAGAACCTTATGATGCAGGCGAAGGCTCAGATGAAACCCTTTTGTTATTAAAACCGGAGAGAACTTCCTGAAAATGATACCGGCGTCTTCAACTTTCTTTATAAGAGTTTTTGAAAAAGTCTTTCCTCCATAGGCATCCAGCAGGAAATATACTCTGACTCCTCTTCTGGAAGCTCGTACAAGTGCATTGGTAATCCTTCTGCCTGTTTCATCATCATCGACAATGTATGTTTGAAAATGAATGTACTTTTTTGCCTCATCGATTACCTTCTCACAAGCTCTGAAATACTCTTCACCGCTTCTGACAAGCTGAATATGATGACCGCCTCTGTAACCTCTTGGCACACGAAACTTCAACAGATTTGCCGGTTTCAGGTTCTTTATGTCCATAATACAAATATAAAAAGAGGTGGTGAATGTTTGAACTAAAGAATGTCTGAATGTTCAGTCCGGGAAACATAAAAAAAATGATTGCATCCTGCCTTATTGTTACTACTTTTGCCTGTACCGCAGCATTGCAATTTCTTGTAAAAAAACAATTTCAGATTTTAGTTCTTGTATGTGCATTTGAATCTGCGTAAAAGAAATTAAATTAATGAAAGTACATTTTATAGCAATAGGCGGAGCTGTAATGCACAATCTCGCAATTGCTCTCCACAGGAAAGGATACACAGTCTCCGGATCTGACGATGAGATCTTTGAACCGTCAAGGACAAATCTCGAAAAATACGGACTCCTTCCAACAGAGTATGGATGGCATCCTGAAAGAATCACTCCTGACCTGGATTCTGTCATACTTGGCATGCATGCTAAAGAAGATAATCCTGAACTTAAGAAAGCAAGGGAATTGGGTTTGAAAATAATGTCGTTCCCGGAGTACCTGTATGAACAGACCCGGAATAAAAGGAGGATAGTAGTTGCAGGCAGCCATGGGAAGACAACTACAACAGCAATGATAATGCATGTTTTCAGATCGGCCGGGAAAAAATTCGATTACATGGTCGGTTCAAAGATCGATGGCTTTGAGACAATGGTCGGTCTTTCCGATGAATCCTGCATAGCTGTTTTTGAAGGCGATGAATACCTCACTTCTCCACTCGACAAAAGACCCAAGTTCCACCTCTACATGCCCGATATTGCAATAATCAACGGTATAGCCTGGGATCATAAAAATGTCTTTCCAACTTTCGATAATTACATTGATCAGTTCCGAGTCTTCATCACTAAGATAACTGAAGGCGGTTCACTCATTTATTTTGAAGATGACAGCATTGTAAAGAAACTTGCAGACGAAGCTTCAACTGATATAAGGAAGATACCATACAGAACACATGGATATTTTCAGAACCGGAAAGGATTTTTCGGCGCTACTGTCAGCAGGGTTATTCCACTCAAGATCTTCGGTGAACACAATATGCAGAACCTTTCTGCAGCACGGGAAGCCTGCCTCTCATCCGGAATAACAGAAGACGAGTTTTATGATGCAATACAGACATTCGAAGGTACATCAAAACGACTCCAGAAGATTGCTGAGAATGAAAGAGGGATAGTGTATCTCGATTTTGCACATTCACCTTCAAAGGTAAAAGCAACAGTACAGGCGGTAAAATCGAGGTATCCTGACAGGGACATAATTGCATGCCTCGAACTTCATACATATTCAAGCCTGAGCCAGGACTTTCTTCCGCTTTACTATGGCACTCTTGACGATGCTTCAGTTGCATTTATATATTTTAATCCACATGCAATAGCAATCAAAAAGCTTCAGCCTGTTACAAAAGAGATAGTTAAAAATGCTTTCGGGAAAAATGACGTGAACATATTTGACAAATCTGAAGAATTATTCTCAGCGATAACTGAACTCAAAGCAAAAAAACCTGTTTACCTGTTTATGAGCTCAGGTGATTTTGACGGGTATGATATCGGTAGCATAATCAGTTAGTAACGCAGCCTGATTTTTTTAATAGAAAATATTTTGCAGATCAAAAAAAACATCCTTTCTTTGCATCCGCAATTTAAGTTCTTTGCATGGTCCATTCGTCTAGTGGTTAGGACGTCAGGTTTTCATCCTGGTAACAGGGGTTCGATTCCCCTATGGACTACAATATTAAAATAAAAAGGAAATATCAGCATGGCAAATCACAAGTCATCAGAAAAGAGAATAAGGCAGACCGAATCAAGGAACTCCAGTAATAAGTATTACGCTAAAACGGCTCGTAATGCGATTAAAGCTTTACGTACAAGCACAAATAAGGAAGAAGCCGGCGCTATGCTGCCAAAGCTTAATTCAATGCTTGACAAGCTTGCCAAAAAGAACATAATACATAAGAAGAAGGCTTCCAACCTTAAATCTTCAATTGTAAAACACGTTAACAGTCTCTGATTTAAAGTTTAAATCAATATATGAAAAGGTGTCTTCTCATGAAGACGCCTTTTTTGCTTTTATACTTTTGTTTATTGCATCTGACACTTTTTCCAACCTTTCGGACCTGACCAGGAAAAAAATTGCTTTTAATTATCCGTTTGCTTAAATTTATTTCAGGAATAAATTTAAGCTGTATGTCATTAAAAATCACCGACTGGGCGCTGGAAGACAGGCCCAGGGAAAAATCAATCGAAAAAGGCATCTCAAGTCTGAGTGATGCCGAATTGATTGCAATCCTCATAAACTCAGGAACAAAAAATAAATCTGCAGTTGACATTGGCCGGGAGCTTCTTGGCAAAGTGAATAACAATCTGAACTCACTCGGAAAGCTTTCAATTGCTGAGATTAAAACTCTTCAGGGTATAGGCACTGCAAGGGCAGTGACAATTGCTGCGGCTCTTGAGCTTGGAAGAAGAAGAAAACTGTCTGAATCTCCTGAAAATCCCCAGATCAAATGCTCGAAAGATGTAGCCGATATTTTTCAGCCGATTCTCTCAGATCTACCTCACGAGGAATTCTGGATCCTTTTCCTGAACAGGTCTAACAAGGTTATTGGCAGGATGAAGCTGAGCCAGGGTGGCGTAAGCGGAACAGTTACTGATGTAAGAATGATAATGAAACGGGCAATCGAGTATCTCGCCTCAGGAATAATTGTCTGCCATAATCATCCATCGGGTAATCTGAATCCAAGTGATTCGGATACGACAATAACCCGTAAGATCAAAGATGCCGGTAACCTTATGGATATCCAGCTCCTTGATCATCTGATAATTACCGATAAGAACTATTACAGCTTTGCGGATAATGGTCTGATATGATCAAACCCCGATCAAGGCAGATTATTGATCCTGTATCCCGGCTCCTATCCGGGGAAACCTGTTCAGACTCCTGACCTCACCTGTATCGCTGCATACCTGAAGAAGCTCCGAAACTGTCTTGCCAAGAACAGGGTGCATAACTTCTGGGGCGATTTCATTTAGTGGCATTAAGACAAAATTTCTTTCCTGCATCAGAGGGTGAGGAATCTTAAGATCGACATCATTGACAATCACATCTTCATAGAGGAGGATGTCAATATCAATGATTCTCGATGTGTATTGAACCTTATCCCTGATCCTTCCCATCCTGTTCTCAATCTTTTTTGTTGTTTCAAGAAGATCAGCGGGGTTGAGATCAGTATCAGCTTCAACAGCAATATTAAGGAACTTCTCATCAGCCTGAAATCCCCACGGTTCGGTTTCATAAAAAGATGAGCATCTTGAAATTATGCCAATATTCTCGACAATCCTTTCGAGTGAATCCTCAATATTGAATTCCCTGTCATCGAGGTTGCTCCCTATACTGAAATATACCTTCATAGCCTTCCTTTTTACCTGTTAACAAAAGTATTAAATACATATAATAACTTTAGAACTCATTTTGTTTTGAGTATATTTATATTTCATTTAAATAAGCATAGAATGAAAGAGTTTCTCAAGTTTACACTCGCTACAATCACCGGAATTATAATTGCATCGATTCTGTTCTTTGTAATTCTGTTAGGATCATTGTCTGCAATGGTGGCAGCCGGCGATAAACCGGTAACAATCGACAACAATTCAGTGCTTGTTCTGAAAGCAGGCGCCCAGATACCTGATCGCGGTAATGATAATCCATTTGCCACTCTCGATATAATCAATATGGAGGTGACGAATACTCCCGGACTAAATGAGATACTTAAAAACCTTGAAAAGGCTGCAAGCGATGATAAAATAAAAGGAGTGCTCATCGAGAACGGCCTGCTTAATTCCGGCTGGGCTACAACTGAAGAGATAAGGAATGCATTAAAGGAATTCAAGGAATCGGGCAAATTCGTAATATCATACAGTGATTATGTCCTTACGCAGGAATGCTTCTACCTGTCTACAATTGCCGATAAGATCTTCATAAATCCGGGTGTGATGATTGATTTCAAGGGCCTCAGCAGCGAAGTCCTGTTCTTCAGGGATGCTCTTGAAAAGCTTGGTGTAGAAGTACAGGTTACACGACACGGTAAATTCAAGGGAGCCGTCGAACCATTCATATTGAATAAACTAAGCGATGAAAACAGGGAACAGATAAAAGAGTATACCGGATCAATCTGGAACCACGCCCTTGAAAATATCTCGGAGTCAAGGAATATTCCTGTAGAAGAGCTTAATAAAATAGCAGATAATCTCGATGCCACAATAGCAACAAAGGCCCTCGATGAAGGTCTTGTTGACGGACTCCTTTTCAGGGATGCGTTGCTTGACACTCTAAAATATCTTTCAGGTGTTGATAACGATGACGATCTGAAGTTCGTTTCAATGATAAAATACAGTAAAGTTCCCGGGAAAAAAGCAACATTCCATAAATCCCATATCTCTGTCATTTATGCCGAGGGCAACATAGTAATGGGCGACGGTAACGAGACAAACATTGGCGGCAATCATTATGCTGAGGTGATAAGGAAAGAACGTAAAGACTCTAATGTTAAGGCAATAGTGCTAAGAGTCAATTCTCCCGGCGGAAATGCAATTGCTTCAGATATAATGTGGCGTGAACTGAAGCTTGCTGCTGAGGTGAAACCTGTAGTTGTCTCAATGGGTAATTATGCCGCTTCTGGAGGTTATTACATCTCGGCGCCGGCTACAAAGATTTACTCAAGCCCTACAACGATATCCGGATCAATAGGAGTTTTTGGTCTTTTACCAAATGCAGGAAAACTGCTTGAACAAAAGATCGGACTCAAAACCGAAGTTGTAAATACAAATGCGAACTCCGATTTTCCATCGCTATTCAGACCAATGAATTCGACAGAAAAAGATATCATGCAACTAAGCATAGAAAAGATCTATGAAGATTTCGTAGGCAAGGTTGCTGCAGGCAGGAAAATGCAGCCTGTTGCTGTTGATAGCATTGGACAGGGCCGCGTATGGAGCGGTGAAAGCGCTATAAAAATAGGTCTTATTGATGAAACCGGAGGCTTGAAAGATGCGATCAGGGGCGCTGCAGAGCTTGCAGGCATTTCCGAATATTCAATAAAAGAGCTTCCTGTTATCGAAGATCCTTATCTCAAACTTTTATCACAGCTAAGCGGTGAGGTAAAAATGAGAACAATAAAGAAGGAACTGGGAGAATCATTGAAGTATTTCAATATTGCAAAAGAAATAAGCGAGATGTCCGGGATTCAGGCCAGGCTGCCGTATTTCATCGATATACATTAATAATGGGATAATGGCTGAATTACAACTTAAAAATGACTAAAGTCGCTGTTTTATAGATGCTTGATAACAGAAACTTTCTCCTCTACCCCTTGTCGCTGGCGTATGGAATTATAACTGAGATTCGAAATTTCATGTATAATTCCGGGATTTTGATATCACGGGAATTTGATATACCTGTAATATGCATAGGAAATATTACAATCGGGGGAACCGGTAAAACACCACATACCGAATATTTTACAGAGATCCTCTCAAAGCATTTTAAGGTTGCTGTCCTCAGCAGGGGTTATAAGAGAAAGACAGCTGATTTCAGAATAATAACGCCGTCCTCCACTGTTTCCGAAGCAGGGGATGAACCCTTACAGATAGCAAAAAAATTCCCCGATCTGTTAGTTGTTGTTGAAAGTAACAGAATAAGAGGAATAGACAAAATACTTGAACTTCGTCCTGATACTGAAGTCGTTGTCATGGACGACGGTTTCCAGCACAGAAGTCTTAAGCCGGGTTTCTCCATACTTTTATCTGACTTTGGAAGACCAATGCAGGAAGATCACCTGATACCATTCGGTAGTCTGAGGGAACGCGCTGATAATATGCAAAGGGCTGATATAATATTGATTACAAAAACGCCCCCCAATATTTCAGCCATAGACAGAAGACTTATTGTCAGTAAAACAAATAAGTTCTCTCATCAGAATCTTTATTTTACAGCAATAAAATATCTTCAGCCTGTTCCTGTCTTCGAAAACATAAATGACGATTTCAATCCCGGATGGAATTCATTTTCAGACAATGGGGCTGTCCTTGTAACAGGAATTGCCAACCCTTTACCGCTTGTTGAACATCTTAAAAGGATATTCTCTACGCTGGAACATCTTGCATTTCCTGATCATCATGACTTTTCGGAGAATGATATTAAGAATATTTCGGATACTTTTCAAAATCTGAAAACTTCAAACCGGTACGTCATTACGACTGAAAAAGATGCAATGAGGTTGAGGGAATTTGCTAATATTGCGTCAGAAATTAAGTCATGCTCTTACTATATTCCTGTCGGAATTGAGGTTTTAAACGAAGAGAAGGAAGAGCTTGATAAACAGATAATTGATTATGTTAGAAAAAATAAAAGAAACAACCGACTTCCTCATCAGTAAAGGAATCAAAGATCCTGATGCGGGTATAATTCTTGGAACAGGGCTTGGTGGTCTGACAGCAAAAATTGAAAATCGTATTGAAATAGATTATTCAGACATCCCGAACTTTCCTGTTTCAACTGTTGAGGGTCATGCCGGGAAGCTGATTTACGGGGAATTCGGAAACAAGAAAATAGTTGCCCTTAAAGGCAGGTTTCATTATTATGAAGGTTATACACCTGAGAAAGTTGCTCTTCCTGTAAGAGTTCTCAGATATCTTGGCATTAAGTGCCTCTTTTTGTCGAATGCTGCAGGCGGTCTTAATCCTGATTTTCGCATAGGAGACATAATGATTATAAATGATCATATTAATCTTCTTCCGAATCCGCTAATAGGGAAAAATGATGAACGTATTGGCCCAAGGTTTCCTGATATGAGCGAAGCTTACGATAAATACTTAATAAAGAAAGCTCTACTCATAGCAAAAGACCATAAGATAAGAGTACATACAGGTGTGTATCTTGCAACATCAGGACCAACATTCGAGACACCTGCAGAATACAAGTTCTTCAGAATAGCCGGAGCCGATGCGGTAGGAATGTCAACAACACCTGAAGTGATCGTTGCAAGGCACATGGGATTGCCATGCTTTGCCGTCAGTGTAATAACAGACCTTGGCGTTGAAGGCAAAATCGAGTACACCACGCATGAATCTGTTCAGGCCGAAGCAGAGAAAACTGAGAACAGGATGACGAACATAATGACTGATCTCATCTCTTCACTTTAGATCCTCTATCGTAAAACAGTACATATCTTCTTCCAGCGACCAGTTTCCCCTGCATCGTTGTAGTATGTGACAAAGATTATGTATATGCCGGATGACAAAGCGCTTCCATCATCTGCAGTACCATCCCAAATAATTGTATCAGACGGACCTGCAAGAAGGTTGGATGCAATCCTTTTTTTTAAGCTTCCTGTTTCATCAAATACTGATGCAGATACGATATACCCGTCCCCGGGAAAATTCATTCGAATTGTCAGGATATCATCTATTCCATCCGAGTCAGGTGTGATCTTTGATGAGGAAAGAACGATCTCTTCTTCTGTCACCGGAGTTTCCTGATACACAGAATTCTGTGAGCCAGGAGTTCCGCCGCCTGAAGTTGCTGATGCGGAATGCCAGTTGTCAGGCTGAATCGACGATAATAACGGATCAGTCTTTTCAAGTGAAATTCCTGATTTGTTGTCAAGAAGTGAATAATGCATCTTTTCATCATATAGTACCTCATCAATGAAGTCAAGCTCGCGGTTAAGCAGCAGCAGATGTCCTTTTGCATCAGGTAACGAAGGAAAATCATTTACTGAAAAAATAAATTCGCTGTTTCCTGAAATAAAACATTGTTCAACATCTTCCTTCTTTTCAGTAATTGCATAATGGGTCGACGGCAATATACACCTGTGCTCCTCAGAAACCCTTAACAGATCTGATGTATCTCCATTCTCGCTGACTGAAACAAGAAATAGTCTGGATGCGTCTATGACTTTATCTGATGAATTATAAAACTCTATGTATTCAGTTCCTTCAACAATCGAATTAAATAAAATCTCATTGAAAAGAATATCTCCATTTGTGGCTTGTTCAGTAAGTCCAAATTTAAATTCCTTTATTTCTGCTTCGTTACCGGCAAAATCATGAATCCCCTCAGGAAATATTACAGCGTTTACCTCTCCCGGGAGGAAAGGTTTATTTACTGTAATATAAAAACTTCTGAATAATTTGTCTGAGCAATGTATTTCAAGAACTTCATACTTTTCAATCGCCGGTTTCACAGAATTACCAGTATAATTCACAGGCTCTGAAAACGTCAGTGTAAGATGAAGACTATCTTCAGGAAATGTATTGATTAAACCTTTGAACGAAATGTCCCTGTTTTCTTCTGAGGCTGAATTCTTTTTTCCGGGAGTTCCACCAGTTTTTGATGAAGATGCTGTCCAGTTGTCTTCATAATAAAAAGGAAAATCAGGATCTATAATTTCAAGCGACCATCCACCTTCAGATTTAAGATCATTATTATACCAACTCTGAGAGTACTCTACCCCATGGACCAATATGCCTGCACTGTCAGATATGCTTATAAGCCGACTATTATCAGGTAGCGCCGGAAAAGAGCTGAACCCATAAACGCTTCCATATTTGCAAAATGCCAGAGTATCAGATTTATGGCATAATATGACAATCTCACGTGGTTTTAAAACTCTTTCGGTGAAAAGATAAGACTGATCACCTGACTGAACTGTCCAGTTTTTAGTATTGAATGAATAATCAGTAAGGTTTGTAATTTCAATATATTCAGCTTCAGGAAGTGAAACTGAAGGAACCGGATCCGCCATTATCTCTGAAATAATTATGTCTCCCGGATCGGGTCGCAATGCCATAAAATCAAGCCCGATCCGGTCTGAACAGTTCCCTGTTATATCACATAAACCCGAAATATAAAGTGTATCTCTCTTCTTATTGCTGAAATCATCAGCGAAAACGATATTATATTTCAACGAAGAAAGCTTCTCTACAGAAATTGCTGATGCGCCATTTTCGAGTGTAAATAGCCCGGCTGTCATTGTTCCTTCTGATGGCTCTTCCGAAAGACAGATTTCAATTGAATTATTTCCTGAGATATTGTATTCTTTAACAGAAGGTGGAATTGTATCCTGATAAAATACACCGCTTAGTAAAACATCATCAATCCATAACAGCCGATCTTTAGTCGACGAGTAACGATATGCAATGCCAAACCATCTGAAATCAGGCAGGTCAGCGCTGGTTCCTTCAGAAGCTTTTAACAGCTCACCTGTTATTTTAAAGATCTCAACTTTCCAGACTCCTGAAGCATTTCTTGTTACCGAGATCCTGGCAGCAGTCGTTATGCCGATATCGGTCTGCCAGTTTATACCACAATTAACAACATTTGTATTATTCCCATTGATCATTCTTACCAAACGAAGAGTATCATCAGAACCACTTATGTTTACACCGATTAAATAAGCATTACACGTTGGAGCAAACATATTAACAGGATCCTGTTCAGAAACAAGAAAAACCGCCCAGTTGTTAGTTGAGGAAGGATCGTATCCATGTTTAATTGAAAAGGACCAGATGACTGAACCTTCATCAGGATGAATGTACCTGATTTCCTGCGCCACCCTGTCATTTCCTGATTCTGTATTATCGAAAACATGATGAAGAGAAAAACTCCCTGAGATTGCAGAAGCGTTTTCAGCTTTCCATCTTCCTTCCGGGTATTGGACCCAATCAGATACTTTACCTGACTCAAAATCATCAACGATCTGTGATGATGCCAGATACGGTATAAAGATGAGGACAAAAATAACTTTTTTCATGCAGCGTGACAGATATGAAAAAAAAGCTAATTTTGACGATTTTAACTTTAACTGTAAAATTAAATAATAATTTTTATCAAATACAAATAATTAATCGTTGAATCAGCATGTTGAGATGCCAAAACCTGGAAAAAATAAAGATGTATCATAGCAACATGCAACTAAACCAGTCTAAAAACCAGAAATGATGAAAACAGCAGTTGTAGGCGCCACCGGCATGGTAGGCCGCACAATGATGAAAGTGCTTGAAGAAAGAAATTTTCCTGTTACACAATTAATACCGGCAGCTTCCGAGAAATCAGTCGGGAAAGAACTGCTGTTCAAGGGCAAACCTGTTAAGGTTGTCAGCGTTGCTGATGCTGTTGCCGCTAAACCTGAATTCGCTATTTTTTCTGCGGGAGCCTCGACATCCAAAGAATGGGCGCCGGCTTTTGCAAAAAACGGAACAGTCGTTATTGACAATTCGTCATACTGGAGGATGTTTAAGGACATACCACTTGTCGTTCCTGAAATAAACAGCGACGTAATTAAAAAAGGAGATACTATAATTGCCAATCCGAACTGCTCAACAATACAGATGGTGATGGCCCTTGCTCCCCTTCATAAAAAATATGGTATTCACAGGCTTGTGATAGCTACTTACCAGTCAGTAACAGGCACAGGTGTTAAAGCTGTTCAACAAATGGAAAATGAGAGAGCAGGAGTTAAAGGGGAAATGATCTATGCCCATCCTATCGATAAAAACTGTTTCCCTCATGGAGGAACATTCCAGGAAGATGGTTATACAACCGAGGAACAAAAGCTTGTTGATGAGACAAGAAAGATTCTGAGAGATCAGACAATCCAGGTCACTGCAACTGTTGTAAGAATACCTGTAGTCGGCGGACACTCTGAAGCTGTGAACATCGAGTTCAAAAATGAATTTGATATAGAAGATGTTAAAAAGCTTCTTGGAAATTTCCCGGGTATTGTCGTTTATGACAACCCTTCAAAGAATGAATATCCTATGCCAATAATGGCTCATAACAGGGATGAGGTTTTTGTTGGAAGAATAAGACGCGATCTTTCAAAAGAGAAATGCCTGAATCTCTGGGTTGTTTCAGATAATATAAGGAAGGGCGCTGCAACAAATGCGGTTCAGATCGCTGAATACATGTATAAGAATAAGCTTTATAAATCAATGTGATACAATACTGCATGAAGCTATTAAAGTTTCATGCTATTCTATATAAGGCTGCCCGTATAGTGAATCATTATACGGGTATCTTGTTATATGGATCTTCTTTACTTCCTCAAACAGGAGACTTCTCAGCTCCTCTATATTCTGCCTGTTCTTAGCCGATATGAAAACTGTTTTATGAATGCTGTCTGAGGCCATCCATGTTTTTTTCAGCTCATCAAGGGAATAATGTTCCCTAAGAACAGGTGACAGATCGTACGCGTCCCTGACAGTATATGAAAATGCATCTATTTTATTGAATATCAATATTGTGGGTTTGCTGTGTGAATTAATGTCCCGCAGTGTTTCGTTTACAACTTTTATCTGTTCTTCAAACCCTTTATGTGAAATATCAACAATATGGAGAAGCATGTCTGATTCCCTTACTTCATCAAGGGTGGATTTAAAGGATTCAATGAGATCATGAGGAAGCTTTCTTATAAAGCCGACAGTGTCGGAAAGAAGAAATGGCAGATTGCCTATAACGACTTTTCTTACAGTCGTATCAAGTGTTGCAAACAGCTTATCCTCAGCAACAACATCAGATTTGCTGAGCATATTCATTATTGTCGATTTCCCCACATTTGTGTATCCCACAAGGGCAACACGCACCATCTTCCCCCTGCTCTTCCGCTGTGTTGCCATTTGCACATCGATCTTCCTGAGCTGATCCTTCAGAAGTGATATTTTGTCCCTTATGATTCGTCTGTCGGTTTCTATTTCTGTCTCGCCAGGGCCCCTCAGACCGATTCCTCCCCTCTGCCTTTCAAGGTGAGTCCACATTCCGGTAAGCCTTGGAAGAAGGTATTTATATTGAGCAAGCTCTACCTGTGTGCGTGCATGTGATGTCCTTGCATGATGAGCAAAAATGTCGAGTATAAGGTTTGTCCTGTCGAGCACCCTGCAGCCTAACTCATTTTCGATATTACGGATCTGGGCCGCAGTCAGCTCATCATCAAAGATTGCAATTTCAATGTTATTATCATGAACAAAACCTGCGACCTCAACTATTTTCCCTGATCCGATAAATGTACGTGGATCGGGATGATCGAGTTTCTGTGTGAATCTTTTAACAGGTTCAGCGCCTGCAGTTCTTGTAAGAAAGGCAAGCTCGTCAAGAAAATCATTCAATTCGCTTTCGTCCTGTCCCGGGTAATTCAACCCTATCAGAACAGCTCCTACCTTTTTTTCTCCTGTATCTATCAATTTTTATCTCCGGTAAAAAAAATTATGCCGCAAAATTACTGATTTTGCGGCATAATTTGCGTGAAGAGCTGTTATATAATAAAACGTCTGTCGTTCATTATTGCACCACGTATTGCTAATTTAAGTGTTTCCGAACATCTTAATACCATTTCAATATCGGTCGGGAACGGAACAATTGCTGATTTGGTTCTTTCAATCTGTTGCGGGCTTAATGCCTGCTGATCTCCAAGAGCACGTGAAGAAATATTCTCAAATGTTGCCTGTGCCCCGATCGGATCTTTTTTAACTGTCTTGGCAGGGTTGACCTGAACAACTTCAACATCGCCTGTTATCTGGCAGGCTTTAGTCTGTATAGTCTCGATCAATGCACATTGCACAGTTTTATACTTTTTCTGTTTAATATCATTGCCAAGAGTATCTTTCATTACATTTCCTTTCTTATCAAGAACATAGGAGAAACCGTCTTCAATATCCTTTTTGATAACAGAATCACGTTGGGCGTTCTGATCAGGACTTACTGCAATATTTTTAATGTTGACATTAATGAAATAATCATATTGAGTATCGCCGTTCAGATTTTGCGTATGGTATTCAACCCAGTCGGAATTAAGCGCCGGAAGGTCAAGCGCAAGAAGATCCTGCTCGAACTCGGGCGGAAATTTGATAACAGATGTATTTTGTATAGAGATGAGAACACGGCTCATTCCAAGGTATTTTGAATCAATTATCTTTTGATCTATCTCCGGATAATCGCCCACATACTCTTTTGCCCTTACGAACTCCGCAAAAGCCTGCCTGTAAGAATCCTTGATCCCGCTTTTCATAAGCTCTGTGCCATGTGTAAAGTAGAAATCGGCAGCTTTTCGTTTTGCATTTACCATTTCCGGTATGTAATCAACATAAGGAAAATCTATTGTTTTTCCTTTCAGGTTGATCGGAGTAACAGTTTTGACTATAGATTGTCTGTCATTCAGCGCTTTATAGATCAGGTAGATTTCATCCCAGCCGTTAGCTCTTCCCTCAGCCTTTAAAAGGCGTACTCTCTCATTATCCTGGTCATTTGCTATCCTGTATGACTGGGAGAGTATCTCAGCCTGTTTTTCATCCCTGGGATTCCTGCGAAGGTCGCGCACTGCCTTGGTTATTGCAGCATCATAATTACCTCTTGCAAGTTGTTTCTTTGAAGATCCGCAGCCTGAAAAGATAATTGTGAGAATAAAGAAAAAAGGTATAATCCGTTTCATATTCATCCGTTGGTTATGGGGCTAAGGTAAGAAAATCATTGAATAATCAAATTCGCGGGAATCACTGGTTTTACAATGAATTGATATCAAGGATTGACTCGTCAGATTTTATTGTTAATTAATTAACAATTATATGCTATCGTGATAAGGTTAAAGAGTGAAGTTCAGAGGGAGTGAATATCTCACTCTGACAGGCTGCCCGCGCTGAAGCCCGGGGCTCCACCTTGGCGATTTCTGGATTGCTTTAACGGCTTCTGTGTCAACAAGTGGATCAAGTCCCTGCACAACAGTAACATTGCTTACGGTACCGTCAGTTTCGACAATAAATGTAAGCACAACCCTGCCGCGGATCTTTTTATTTATTGCTTCCTGGGGATAGTTAGTGTTTTGTTGTACCCAGAGCCTGAATTTGCCAAGATCACCGCCTTTGAAAGTCGGCATCTGCTCTACAAAAAAGAATGGTTCATCAGTAGGAATACCTCCCTCTACTCCAAAAGGATTATTACCGCTCCCGGCGTCCGCGAGATCGCTGTCAACATCAACAGGGTCATCTGTCAGCTCTTCAGGAGTAGGTAATGTAAGATCCATTGGGGTAAGCGTATCAACGACCTCAGGGGGTACATATCTTGCAACCTCTTCAGAATGAGCGGGGGCAGGTGGCGGAGCGACAGGAGGTATATAAATCTCTTCGGGTGGTTCAAAGTGTTCCATATTCACTGTTGTGAAACCAAATCCGCCAGCGATTACTTTCTCATTCTTTGGTCGCATCAGAAAAGGAGTAATTACAAATGAGGAAAACAGGAGAACAGCAAGTATTATGCTTGCCATCATCACTGCATTATATTTCTTGCGTAAGATATAAGCGCCATAATCCTTATTCCTGTTTTCAAACAGTTCCTCATCAAAATTCATTATGTTCCGTAAGTTGTCGAACATCCTCTCCTTAATATCCCTTCATTTAAGATCTCAAATGATTGTCAATAATAATGCCAATTTGTATGTCTTTGTTCTGTAAAGCTCAGCAAATTGACGCGCAAAATTACAAAATAGGAGTTCGTTATCCAAAAAGGATGATTCATGTATTTTCAATTGCGACGGATATTATATCCGGTTTTTTGTTACATTTGCGACAGACCGTGAGGGGGTTTAGCTCATCCCGATAGCTATCGGGAGGCTAGAGCGTTAGTAAAATTTGTTCTTTTGATTTCGGGGGTTTAGCTCAGTTGGCTAGAGCGTTAGACTGGCAGTCTAAAGGTCAGGGGTTCGATTCCCCTAACCTCCACGATAATCCTGCTTCCATGCAGGATTTTTTGTTTTACTGTCAGGGGTCCTGACGTGGCGCTTATTATAGCGCCAGTCAGGATGCTGACCGATAGCGTCAGCATTCGATTCCCCTAACCTCCACTTCGCCCTCCGTAGCTTCAGCGAAGGAGGGCTTTTTCATTTAAAGCTTCTTTATTCTCGCTCAGGCTAATCCGGGTTACGGCTTACTTATAAACAAATTAGACAACCTTGGCATTCCTTGGCTGTTCCTTGACTGTTCCTTGACTGTTCCAGCTATTCTTTGTATTCTTACAAAAAAACAAAAGAAAGTAAACTGAAATAAAAACCAGAGCTTTGAAACAAACCAGAAGTAATATTGATTAAAAAAACTACCTTTAAGTAATAGAATCATTTTATAATCTTAAATTTATCTGCAGTAATTTGAATCAAGTTTAATTTTGATTATCATGTCTTTGCAGAAAGATCTCTTCCTTCCACCAAACCTTCATTTAGATTTCTTCAAACTTGATCCACAAGGCAATGTTCCACCTTTGTTTCCAACGATTTGCGCTTTTCTTAATACAGAAGGAGGGTCAGTTATTATAGGAGTATCTCGAGATAAAGAATTCCAGTCTCTAACAGAATCCTCTTTAATTGAATTTCGCAAGACAGTAAAAGAAAGGTCAGAACATGAGAAAGATTATTTAAATCCGTCATATGGATTTATTATGGAGATTGACCAATTCAAGGATGGTCACTTTTTAATTATTGATGTGCCTCGCAGTCCTGTATTACATTATTCTGGTCAGGCACTATATAAAAGAGTAGGATCAGAAACGATCAGAGTTTCAGAACCTCAAGATATTATGGAGTTGTATTCAATCAGGCGAAAGAATACTGTTTCCGAAACATTGCCTTTTATAACAAAGGCAGATCTCGATCTTAGACTCATTGAAAAAGCTAAATCCATTGCAAGAGAGGTAAGTTCTACACATCAATGGCTTACAATGTCAGATGATGAAATAATTCATGGAAGTAATCTTTCAGAATATGATGAAAGTAGTGGTGAGATAATTTATTGTTTGGCTACGGTTCTTCTTTTTGGTAAGGATGAGACTATACGAAGAGTTTTGCCTGCTTATAAGTTAGATATTTTTGTCAGGAAAAACGATATTGATAGATGGGATGATCGTAAAACTTTTTCGACTAATCTTATTGATACTCAAACAGGCGCACTCAATTTTGTTAAAGGCCATTTGCCAGAAGCATTTTACCAGGATGGAGCCCAAAGAAAAGATCTTAGAGATCTTATATTTCGTGAAATCATTAGTAATGTTATAATTCATCGTGAATATAGTAACGCCTTACCTACTGAAATTATTATTTATAAGGATCGTGTTGAAGCAAAGAATCCAAATATAATTTATAAAAAAGGATTATTAGAACTTGGTAAATTCAGACACTACCCTAAAAACCCTTTATTACGTAAATTTTTTAATGTTCTTGGATGGGCTGATGAAGCAGGTTCTGGGGTACGGAATGTCACCAAATTTCTTGATATCTATAGTAGAGGTGCTGTTCCTTTATTTCAAGAGGATGATATGTTTATTACTGTCATTCCATTAAAAGGATCTCAGATTCAAAGTCGGTATATCTTTTACCTTGATCTATTTGAAATTTTAACAGAAGAAATTAGTGAAGAAAGGATAAATCAACTTAAGGATCTATCTATCAATACAAAGCTTAGTGAAATATACGAAAAAGAGAACTTCATAAGCCTATTTATTGGAACCCTCCTTGAAAATGAAGGGAAGCTTATAGGTTTCAATTTATTGAAAAAGAAGATGTTAGAAAAATGGTCAAATAAAATGGAGGGAACCTTATTAGAATTTGGAGGGAACTTCATTGAGAAAAAAGGGAAGATTTTAATGAGGATTTTAATAGGACTTATAGTAGAAATGAGTATAGATGAGGCGCTAACCTTTTCTGGTTTTGAGAGCAAAGAGAGTTTTAGGGAAAACTATTTAAGCGTATTGAGAAAGAATGATTTGATTAAACTTACAATTCCTGAGAAGCCCAATGATCCAAATCAAAAATACATTATTACTGAGAAGGGCAAAAAGCTCATAGGGGGTATGCCGATTGCATAATTGTAATTACAGATTATCCCCATGACACTCACCCAAACTGAAGTATTTGATAGCTATAGAAATGCAAAAAGAATTCAGGACACAATTCTTCCTGCAGAAAGCGAAATAAAAAGAATATATCCTGAAAGTTTCATCATTTATTTACCGAAGGATACGATTTCAGGTGACTTCTATTGGATTAGGGAAGTCAATAATACGGTTCTTTTTGCAGTTGCAGATTGTACAGGCCATGGAGTTCCAGGTGCAATGCTTACAGTAATATGTCATAGGTTAATTGAGAAATCTATGAAAGAGTTTGGAATGGTCATACCAGGTCATATTTTGGATAAGACTTTAGAGATTCGGTTGAGTGACTTTAAAAGAAATGGTCAATCCGTAAACGATGGTATGGATATAGCATTGTGCTCTATAACAGAAGATAGACTCCAGTTCTCTGGAGCTAACAGACCTTTATGGATTGTAAGAGAGGGAAAATTAATTGAAACTAAACCGACGAGACAAGGTATAGGTTCAATAATGAATCCGGATCCATTTATGACCAATGTGATACCATTGCAAAAGGGTGACACTATTTACTTATTTTCTGATGGCTATGTAGATCAATTTGGTGGAAGGAAATTTAAAAAATATATGTCAGCACAATTTAAAGATCAATTAATCTCAATAAATTCAAATACAATGTCGGAGCAAAAAAGGCTTCTTGAGAAAGCATTTTTTGAATGGAAAGGGGAAAATGAGCAAACTGATGATATTTGCATTCTGGGCATTAGAATTCTTGAAAAATAATCATTAGCAAAAACTAATGCGGGCGATTGTCAGTTCGCTCGCTTTCGCGACAATTAAGATCAACGACAAGGTAGAGGAAGATGAAAGACTTTTGTTTTTCATGTCCAGAAGGCAAATCGCAGAGAGTATCTATTGCTTATTTATCTACTTTCTGTTGCTTTAGTTCATCTCGCCTCTGCTCGTTGACGCTCTGATGTGCTTTCAAGATATGCGTATAAATAATAAATCCGCCGCATAAACCGCCGCATAAACCGAAAGAGCATATTGTTCCATTAGGTTCAGCCTGATCGAATTTGTCAAATATAAACAATTCGGATAGTACATCAGGCGTTTGTCCTTGCTTCTCCACAAGCAAGTGAAATTTTAAAAATGTAATTCCAATTCATCTTTTTGAAACATATTGTATATTAATGTCTTAAGTTATAACTCTAAATCCTGTACTTTGTTTTAATTTTGAACCATTGTTTAAGCATAATGATCCATGAATGAAAAACAACTTGAAATAATTAAAGATAAGATCAAAGTTTATCGCTCAAGATTAGCCTCTGAAAAAAGAAGATTCGGCGGCTACTTTGACAATAGCGGCATTCGTTACATCATCCCTGAGTTATACCTTAAACTCGGCGACTACAAAGGAGCCATAGCCTATTTCAGATGGTTCTCAAGAGAGTTTCCGAATGATATTGGTCTGCCGTTTTTTAATCTTTTCTGGTCATTCACCTTTTTCAAAAATAAACGCGGGAAAGACGCAATTCGTCTTGCATATAAAACTGCTTTCCAAAACACATATCTTCTTGATTTAATCTGTAACAGGCCTGTTGAATGTATAGACAAATTGGAAATATGGGGACATGAAAGTGTAGGCTACGCTAAGGAGGTGGCTGAATGGTGCAATAAACTACTTACAAATGATTTCAGAACATGGATATCCGGTCTGATTGAAACCGGAGAGTTCAGTACAAATATGAGCAGGTTTATCAGCCTTCAGAAACTGTTAAAAGATGAAACTGCCGTTAAATTAAGATCAAAACTGCTGGCTGAAATATCATTATTTGAAAAACAACTGACCGAAAGAGATGATGACTGAATTGCATCATTGTTACAACGATGCTCAAAAATCTACAAACTCAAGGCATAAACCGCAAAACTCGCAAGCCAGTGCTCACCTCCATAATTCCCGCTGAGAACATTCGGCAAAGCCTGCTCAAGAAATATTTCAGATGTTCTCGTAAATAATCTTCCTGTGCTGTTCTTCTCAGGAAGCGCCCGGGCGAGACCTTTCATGCACCATGCCCTGCTCAGTGTAAGTCCGTCGAGATGTACGATCAGGTAGTCGGAACGGTCACTCACAACAGGAAGCTTTACAAGATTGGCAATACTTTCAGGTTTATAGAATTCTTTGAACCATTTTTCAAAGTCTTTTGGTTGTAATATCCGACTCATCAGATCAGCAATCTCAAGACTCGGACTGAGGAAATCCGTTCCGTCAGGTTCGAGATAAGCAGGCGTTTCAATATTGTTAAGATAGAACTCATTCGCTTTTCTTACGATCGCAGCTTCAAAAGCTGTATCATGCACAGCTCTTGCCCAGTCGAGTGCAAAAACAAGTCCGAAAGCCGTATTCGGATGAACGCCTGTACGATTAGGGTATGTTTGTTTTGTAATGTAATCTTTCCAGAGCTCGACAATTTTATTCGTAAGAGGTTGTAATGTTTTATGCCATTCAATTCCCGCAGGATCATCAAAATCAATTAATTCCTGGTCAAGCTTGAGCAGCCATGCCCAGCCATAAGTACGTTCGTATGTGTTGCTGTTTTTAAACTTTACATAATAATCTGCTTCTGCCCTTATCTTTCCTTCATTGAAGCTATTGTGAAGGACCGATAAAATACTATCGCGAATTGGAATACCCGGAAATTGTTTCAGTATTCTTACAAGCATCCAATGACCGTGAACGCTGCTATGCCAGTCGAGGCAGCCGTAAAAAGCCGGATGAAGCTGAGCCGGTGTCATTACAGCATCGGCAGCATCATTGATAAGGTGACTTGTTTTATTCGGATATTCGGTATTGATACAATTCAAAGGAAGCCTTGCAAGCTTTACTGCCTGTTCCATTGTAAGTTGCTGCGGAATAGCGCTGATCCGGATTGAAGAAAGCAGGATTAATAATAAGAATTTTTTCATTTCATGAAAGTCTAAATTATTGCATGATATAAATTCATACTTGTCTCCTGTATAAAATCCATCTTTTAAAAAATGGATCATCAATTATATACTTTTTCTTTTCTTTCACAAGCATGCCTCTGTTTACAAGCCTTTGTAAAGAGCTGTATACTGTTGTGGTTGCTCCTGTATCAAAAGCCCTCGAGAATTCTTCCGATAAAGGAGATGCCGGGCTGGAGGCAATTCCTGTTAGTATAATCATATCGATTCTGTTCAGGGTGTTCCACAAACGTTCAAAATCATTGTCATGGTTGTGAATTAACTTGTCTGCCGTAACATCTACGATGTCATCTCTAAAACCGGATAACACAAGATTTTCCCAAACTTCGAATGCCAGTTGTTGTGTGTAGAAGGGATGAGAATCAGTTATATCGATGATTTGGTTTGAGATGTTTTCATAATTTTTGTTCAGCTTTCGGAATTTATCTGAGAGAAATGCATAAAACTCCGGTTTCGGAATCTTTTCAAGTTTCATCAGTATACCAAACCTGTAGAAAGGAGAACTCTTCTTTTCAAAGATCTCTCTCAGCATTGATTCATTGCTTCCCAGAATTACATAATTGATATTCTTATGAGATTGCATCACCGATCTTAGAAAACGATCAAGGGTGGTGTCAATCCTGAAAATTTCATGGAATTCATCAAGAACGACTACAAGCTTTTTCCTGCCATCTGATAATTTTTCAGCAAGATTAAGTACATCCTCCAGAGGAGCCATCGTTTGTATCTCCGGTTTAAATGAAACCTCTGTCTGACCAGTGACAGGATTTATGTTTACAACAGGAATTATCCTGAAACTTTTTATATATGCTTTTAATTTCTGAACAGGATATATCCTGTAGATCCGTTTCAACAGCTGTGCTGCAAAATCCTGAACTGAAAGTATTAATTGCAGATCA
This sequence comes from Bacteroidales bacterium, assembly GCA_036261265.1. Taxonomy (GTDB): domain Bacteria; phylum Bacteroidota; class Bacteroidia; order Bacteroidales; family VadinHA17; genus LD21. The sequence continues at coordinate 69,781 of DATALC010000059.1, read as the reverse complement.
AGATAAATGCTTTGTCGGGCAGAGTCTTTGATTATTTTTTTAATCAGGCTTGTTTTCCCATACCTCCTGGGACTTATAAGCGTTAAGTGATTCTCGCTTTCAATGTAGGAGGAAATATCACGGAGCTCATCTTTACGATCTATGAAAAATTCCCCGTCAACGATTGTTCCGAATTTGAAAGGGTTTGTTTTCATTGATAAATGAATTACGAATATTTACGTATTCAAATATACGAATTTTTTCGTTACGAAATTTTTCGTATAATTTTCAATTCGGCCCTGATAAACTGTTTACTTCAACTTTTGAGAAGGGACTCCTTCATTTGTAATTCTGACAGGTTTTATAAATCCATTTTCATCAAATTCAAGTTTGTCGATGCAGGTTACTCTTGCATTACGGTCTTTCTGATCCAAAGGCCTGCGATGGTAAACAATATAGTACTGATCTTTACCCGGAACCTGTATAACTGAATGATGTCCGGCGCCGGTAGCTATCGCAGGATCCTGCTGAAGTATTTTGCCAATCCGTTCGAATGGTCCGAACGGACTATTGCTGATCGCATAGGCAACGCTGTAATCCGGGCCTGTCCATCCTCCCTCCGACCACATGAAATAGTATTTCCCGTTGCGGATAAACATGAACGGGCCTTCAACGTAACCATCAGGGGTTATCTCCCTGAAAAGAGTTCCGTCATCCATTGGAATGATCCCGCTGAGATCATCCTTAAGTCTTACAATATTGCAATGCCTCCAACCGCCGTAAATCAGATACAACTTGTCGTCTTTATCCCTGAAAACGAACTGATCGATGGGCTGGGCGTCATTGTGGAATTTATCAATCAGGGGCTTGCCGAGGTAATCTCTGTAGGGTCCTCCAGGCTTATCTGCAACAGCAACACCGATTCCACCATATTCCTCATCAGACTGAATATCATTTGCGCCAAACAGCAGAAAATACATGCCTTCCCTTTCAATTACAGAAGGAGCCCACATTGCTTTCTTTGCCCATTTTACGTCTGATGTATCTAATATCCCTGAGTGTTTTTCCCAGTTTGTAAGGTCTTTTGAAGAGAAGGCATCAAGAAAAACCTGGTCTTTGTAGGGAGCAGAATAGGTTGGATATATCCAATACTTCTTTCCATAAACAGTACCTTCGGGATCTGCATACCATCCGGGAAAGACAGGATTGCCGGAAAAATATTTCTTTCCACTGCAACCTGAAATGAAGATAGCGAATAGAAGTAAAAGAAAATGCAACTTCTTTTTCATTTTTATTCAGGGTCATTATCGTTAAGAGGCTGAAACTAATGAAAAAACATGTATTTCATTCATACCATCGATTTTTTCTTCAGGTTTGCAAAAGCTTCTATTAATTGTTATCTTAGTGAATACTTCAATAATAAAATTATGAGATACAGAAAACTTGGAAGGACAGGCTGGGAAATCAGCGAAATTGGGTATGGCATGTGGGGACTTGCAAGCTGGTCGGGATCGGACAACGATGAAATACTTGCAGCGCTTCAGCTTGCAGTAGATATGGGTTGTAATTTCTTCGACACTGCCTGGGGATATGGTTCGGGAAAAAGCGAGAGCATCCTCGGGAGCCTTATTAGAGCCAACAAAGGAAAGAGGTTATATACTGCGACCAAGATGCCGCCAAAGAACTGGAAATGGCCCAGCAGAAGAGAATACACTCTTGATGATTGTTTTCCTCCTGATCACATCCAGGAATACGTTGAAAGCAGTCTTAAAAACGCAGGTCTGGATTCATTTGACCTTATGCAGTTCCATACCTGGGAAGATAGCTGGCTCGATGATGAAAGAGGAATCAATAAAATGATCGATCTTAAAAGACAGGGGCTTTTTCATGCAATAGGTATAAGCATTAACCGGTGGGAACCGTGGAATGGTGTCAGAGCAGTAAAAAGCGGGCTTATAGATACGGTACAGGTGATATATAATATCTTCGATCAGAACCCGAAAGATGAACTTTTCCCTGCATGCAGGCAAATGAATACAGGCGTTATTGCACGTGTACCTTTTGACGAGGGCTCTCTTACCGGTACTCTCACAAGAGACACAAGATGGCCTGAAGGAGACTGGCGAAACACATACTTTGTTCCTGAAAACCTTAATGCAAGCGTTGACCGGGCTAATGCTCTGAAACCACTGGTACCTGAAGGAATAACAATGCCCGAGATGGCTCTGCGCTTCATCCTTGGAGAGAATACAGTCAGTACGATCATACCGGGAATGAGAACATCAAAGCATGTTGCCGGTAATCTTTCTGCAAGCGATGCCGGACCTCTTGATCCAAAGCTGATGAAGGAGCTTGAAAAGCACCGCTGGGACAGGGAGCCGAATGAGTGGTCGCAATAGAGTTTGTAAAGTTTGTAAAGTCTATAAAGTTTGTAAAGTTTATAAAGGACTGATGACGAAGGTCAGGTAATGATTGTTACTTTATGTTCAGTCTTATTGTGGCTCCTAAAAGTGCACCTGATGAGACCTTTATTTCAGTCTCGCCCGGTTGATCGAGAGACTGGACATAGATAAGCAGCACAGAGCCCGGTTGTATTCCCTTTATAGAATTTCCAGCCGGAATTGAAATTGATATCTTCCCTTCCAGGATTCACTTGTTTGCATGAGATGAATGAAGAAAGAGAAAACTAATAACAGTCAACAGACTAAAATTCCGGAAGACAGAGGTTTTCAAATTGTATCCAAAATTTAGAATTAGTTATTCTTCAATGAGCGTAGGCCCTGAAAAGCCTAATCCTGCCAGATCCGGGTAATACTGATATGTTTCTTCCCTGCTATGAAATCCTGTGATTATTACCCTGAAATATTCCCATTGTTCCACAACTTTAACGGGAACGTTAAGTTTCGACATTATCTTCTTCCTTGCTTTTTCTGCCTCGGATTTCTTATAGAAAACTCCTACCTGAAGAGAAATGACCGGAACTTTAACAGCCTCTGATTCAGACCGGTATTGTAATGAGTTTCCCAAAGGTTTTGACAATTGGGTATTTCCGGCAGGAAGTACAACCCTGTCGATTACGATATCTTCTCTTACAGGATCATCGGTTACAATAATGGCGTGCCCGATTGTATCGGGACCTGTTGTCCCGGGAATTACTATCTGGGTCGTATCGCGTCTTATGATCCTGACAGCTGGCCGTATATCTTTGAATTTCATCTTATTCAGTGAAGAGTTCTTCTTCATTATTTCGAATACTGTCTGATCGGTAATTGTCTGACGTGTCGATTTGCTGAGATCATAAAATTCTCCTGTCATTGGAACAAATACCTTTGATTCATAGAAATCTGGTTCTTCTACAGTAACATCAACAACTGTTATTACAGAATCCTGCTTTTCTCTAAGCACAATATGCTGTTGTTTTGCCCTGAGGCTGATGATCCAGAGTTCAGTAATACCATTTTCGCGCAGAATTACAATTATTCTGTCGACTTCGTTCCTGTCGGGAATTTCGTTAATCCGAACTTTAAAGAATCCGTCTGCCAGGACGATATCGACTTTTCTTCCGAGCAGCTTAGCGAGATTCTGCCTCAGGTTGTCTGCATTTGCTTTGCTCTTAAATGCCCCGAGCTGGATAGCCCAGATATCTTTATCTATTGTAACAAGCTCTTCAACAACTTCATGAACGATCATCACTGTAGTGTCTTTGCGGGTGACAGAGACAGGTTTTTTAATCCCCGGAATTATAGTGTCGGATTCAATGATTCTAAGAGTGAAATCGAGTCCATCGACGAAATCACCATCTATACCTCCCTTTATGCTGAATTCTCTGATTGCAGGATTTGAGGACATGCCAAGTTTCTGTAAATGGGCAGTATCGATCCTCGCATAGTACTCTCCCGGGACAAGACCAAACCACGAGAAATAACCATCTTCTTCAGTCAGAGTTTTCCCAAGAAGCGTGTTTGATTTTGAGAATATGTCCACAGTGATCCGTCCAATCCCCGAAACCTCTCCATTATGGGCACGGTTAACAATTCCGGAAGCTTCTCCAACAATTGAAATCGGAATCTCAATATGTTTTAGTATTTCAGGATCGACTGCCACATTAAAAGTTTTTACAGGAAGACTCCATGTGATATTTTCAAAACTACTTGCGTCGATATCCACAAAACAATTAGTATAGGGTTCAAGTCCAAGAACCCTTATAGTTGTATCTTTTTCGCTTTTTTCAACTTTTCCGCCTGTTGCCCTGAGATTTATACCGTATGCTTTTGGCTCATGATTATCCCGTATTCCATTTGCATTAATATCAAGAAATGGAATTACGATAATACCTCCCTTTCCAACATGAAATTGATTGTCAGCGCCCAGGAATCTGATTTTTCTATCATAGATCAGGCTTCCCCTTGCATATTCAATTAATGACGTTTTTTGTTGGCTCTGGCGAACAGAGAAGCCTGCTTGAGCAAATTTGAAGTTATACCTGAAGCCAATTTCGGCCATTTTAAAATTATTATTAAAGTTTTGCTCATACGACATTCTTAAAAATGCTTTTTCCTTAAGGTTTTTTTCGACACTCACCTTTGCAGTTATAAATTCTTTCAAAGTAAAGCCATACTGAATTTGAGGCATTATTACAAAATGGCCTGGTAAGCTGAAGGAAAGTGAGAGGTTACTATATAGATTAGATATTTTGTCATTTAAAAATATTCCATAAGTTGTTATGTTGGTGTTAAAGCCAAAAAAATTCCCGGAAAACATCCATTCACCAGTATAATAATCAGTTGTTGATGGAGTAAGTTCTCCATTGATTATCGTTAATGAGGGCATTATGATCTGGTGTGCAGAAAATCTATTATATGAAGAAAAACCTTTAAATCTCACGGGAACTGCGATTGACGCTCTCCGTTCCTCAAGATAATTGAACATAATAGCTTTTTGCCCTTTAGCATACTTCGTGTAGTTGAAGTCAAGCAGTATATTGGAATGGGTTCTGTAAGAAAGAGTACCCATTGTTTTTACCCCATGGGCATATTCACCCGAAAAAAGAATATTGTTGAAAATGTTCCATGACGCGTTCAAATACGGCATATAGGGTTTTGAGGTAATTGATGATAAATATTCAAGACCTCCCCCGACTGTAAGAGTTCTTGAAACACCATAACTGGCGCTCAATCGCGAGAATCTGCTGAATGTGGAGTCCTCTACCACTCCGGTGCTGATTCTGTACTCAAATCTATTCTCAGGAAGAAAATTGAAAGGAATATTTATATTCTGCTCTTTAATTTTTTCTTCACCCCAGGGCCCAAAGAATTTCAATTGAATTATTGAATTCCCATAAACCAGGGGAACATGAAACTGGTAAAAGCCTGAAGCATCGGCTTTTACATAATCGACAAGCACATTGTTCACATAAAGCTCCACTATCCAGCCTGGTTCTGTTTTGTCTGCAAGAGTGTAAGTACCGAAAGACTGACGGTAGAATGATGGCGTATTTGTAATTTGTACACCAATGACCGAGTTAAACAATGTAGCTGTTGACTGAGTTGCAATTTTGCCAACCATAACCTGTTTGAAGAGGTCATAATCATTATCAACATACCGCCAGAGGTATTGCTGCTGTCTTGCTGAAAATTTCTCAAAAGAATTATAGTTAAGAGAAGTAATTGCTTCTCCGCCCGCAACCATTGCACCAAGTGACAGGCCCAGCCTTGTGTCAGTCCGGCCGCCAATTTCCTGGGACGATAATGCTGACCAGTCAGCCATGCCCCATCTGAATATCGGATATGAACGTTTTACAATAGTATCAGCTATAATTTCGCCTTTCAGTTTGGATAAATTCTTTCTCATCTCTTCCTGCTTCATCTCACGGATGAGAGGCAGCTCCAGCGAACTTTTTATTGAGACAGACAAGCTCCGGAAATTAAAAATGCAATCAAGACCGAATATCTTCCCGAAATATAGAGAATGGAGATAAAGATTGTCTTCAGTTCTGACAAGATCCCCCGGTTTTAAGTCAAATCGCTTTCCCTGGAAAGTAATTGTATTATCAGTTCTGCTTATAGAGTAGGATGCTTCAGGACTTATAAAAAAACCAGTTATGACTTCAAAATCTTCGCTTGGAACACATTTGATCTTTAAAAGATTGAACAGATCTGAGACCGGCAGATAAAGTTGCTCATCTTTGATCACCCCGGGAACTTCAAAGCCCCCGACTCTGGGGATCTCCAGAAAAACCAACATTTCATCATATTCTGGTTCTGCTTCCTGGGAGTTTAGTACTCCAAAATGGAAGAAAAGTAACACTGCTATGGAGAGCAATCGCCACATCGGAGTACAGGAGTGGTATGCTTTCCAATCAGTCATATTTCTTTATAGCGCTTAATTTACTCCTGGTTAAATATTATTGAGAGGCTTCCGGTGAATACTCCTGGAGGGCTTGTAACAGAATTCCCGACTGTCAGAGTTCCTCCAATGTAAACATCTTTGGTTGATGGCGAACTTCCGGTAAGTGTTATGGGTGACAATGGATTTGTAGCCGGGTCAAGCAGAAGCGACATTGATCCACCGTTACTCCCGGTTAATACAGAAGGATTAGGATCTACTGAAAAATTAACCTTTGTTCCTGCGTTACCTGTTATTCTGAACATTGCAGAAACAACAGTATAACCCATTCCAAGCAAAATAACAGTACCTGTTGCTGAACGTGTACCGGCGGCATTAACTGATACAGTGCCACCTGTGGCGCCCTGATAAAAACCGCCAAAAGCCAGATCATTAACCTTTGTGACAGTAATTGGTCGTGGTGGGCGCTGGGCAAAAAGCGAACATGCCGAAAACAAAAAAATCAGTACAATCAAGCACACCCGGCATTTGGTGTTACATTCTTTTATGATATAATTTTTCATCTTCATCTGTTTAAAATGATCAGTTTTTCAGAAAACCTCAGATTCCCCGTACTGAAGGTGACAATGTATATCCCGTCCATAATTCCCGGGTCAAATTCATGCCGCCCGTTTTCATAAACCTTAGTCTTGAATACAGTCTGACCCATGAAATTATTGACAGTCAAAATACCTTCTTTGCCTGTGATGCAATTTACCTCGGCAATAATCAAATCTTTTGAGCTGTATACTTTGAAAGATGTCGTAATTGGCTCCCATTGGGATTCACCTGTTGTAAAACCATCCAGATTCAGGAAAAAACGGTTGAAATATTCACCGGCAGGAAGATACACTTTGTACTCTGAACCCGATGACAGATCAATGAATTCACCGGTCTTGGAATCGAAGAAATTGATTGCCCCCCAGGAATATGGTCCTTCAACACTTTTTAACTTGAAAATAACTTCACCGTCAAGGTCAGATTTAAAGCCGAGAGGTATCGTCGGAACATGCCCGTCAGTCATGGATAGAGCATTGATGGATAGCCTGGATCCATCATTCCCAAATGAAAAGAAGTTCGGAACTTTATAATCAGTATTCATGAATTTCAAAGCATCAAACTTATCATCGAAATTATTGGTTCCATTTTCATCAAAATAGACCACAAGCGGATCTTCATTTGTAGAATAAGCAGGAAATGAGGCGCTTAACCTGATAAGAGGTTTTTCAGTCGATGATCTTAAGCCCTTTCTGATAAAAGGTTGTGTATAGTTTGTCACCCTGACCCTGTTATCCATTGAAATAAACCCATCAACAGGAGAAACCGAGGTCACATGAACCATGAAACCCTGCATCGACGGAATAATATTTGATGCAATTCCATCGCTTGAAACAATATTCCAACTGCTATAGGTTCCACCCCACTCATCGTCAGTGCTTGCCTTGAAGTAATATAACGCATTATCTACATTTGTCTTTGTCCATCCCTGTGCTGATGTCCAGTTGATCGGCGATGGATATGGATTACCTATCAGGCTTCTGCCTTCAGCAAGAGTATTGTTATGATTAGTGACTGTCGCAGAATAATAACCATTGTTAACTGACCCTGTCATGTTCAGTGTTAATTCACTTGATTCCGCTCCAAAATTAACAGCGTAACCGGCCATTGGTTGAAAAACCTTTGTCAGAGTAGTATAGGCATAATAAGGTTCAAGCGGATCACCATTGTAGAACCTGTTCTCATCCCAGGCATAAATCCTTGGGAAGCCGGGTGACAGGTCCACTTCCTCAGCCAATTCGTTTACTGTTGCATCAGAAAATGGGGAACTTATATACTTGTAACCGAACCTGGAAGCAAGATACCTCTGCATTATAACTTTACCTGTTACATTCCCCAGGCCTGAGCCGTCAATCAATGCTGTCTTGGTCGCATCTGATACAAGCGTAAGAAGTTCATCTTCACCTTGAACAAGATCTCCATTTTTAAGATAAAGAGAGCCCAGAACACTTAACGGACCAAGTAAAGTAACGCCTGAAGGATTGTCTATTATGAGATCATTTATCTTATTATCAAGGAAGACATTCTCAGGAATGATCTGAGGAGAGGTTCCGTTCAGCTCTATTCTGCCATTTGAAACATCAAGTAAACCGCTATTTGTTATTGTACCCGATATCTGAAGAGCGCCTCCGTCAAGAGTAAGTGAGGAGCCTGCATCTATTGTTAAATTTTTAACAGTACCTGTAGAACCAAGTATTGGTTTATTGAGTACATCAGGGATATGGATCGAACTGTAAATTCCCGGCACAGTGCTGCATGACCAGTTACTCGCAAAATTCCAATCCTGCCCGGCTGCTCCTGTCCATACATAATCCGAAATTATGGTTATTGCATTAGTTGCTTCAATAATTCCGCAGCCTCCTGTTGCTGCAATTGTATTGGTGATTGTATATGTGTCCGGAATGCTTGCAGAAAGATCAATTAATCCTGTTGTTGCATTAATTATAAGTCCCGCAGTTGATGAAAATGTTCCGGCTGATCCAACAAGAGCCGGAAGAGGATCTGCATCTGAGGGGCAATAAGGTGATCCCGGATAACTAAATGCTGCAATCTGGGGAATATTTACTGTTATAAGAATTGATCTTGAAGTACTTGTACCGCAGGAATTCGTTGCTGTAACATTCAAACTGCCAGACGTAGCAGTACCAGAAAAATTCACTGTAATACTATTACCTGTTCCTGAGATAAGGGCTCCCGATCCAATAGTATATGTCCAGTTATATGTTGTAACAATGGGATCATTTGGTACAGTATAAACAACCCCTGTCTGACCCCGGCAAACAGAAGAGCTGCTAACAGTGAAGTTTCCGGGTTGCAAAGGTGTTCTGCTCCATGTTATGTTCCTTGAGTCTGTGACATTAGAGCAACCATTTGCTCCTGTTAAAGTGAGAGTAGCAATCGTATTGCCTGATTGTGTTGATGGAGTGAATGTTGCTAATGCAGGATCAGGATTCTGCGTCCAGGTGCCTCCGGTCCCTGTCCACACCGGTGTACCGGTGTATGAATATAAGGCAGATGCGCCTGTCATAGTTATTGGTGATGTTCCCGAACATAAATCAGTCAGATCAGTCCCTGCATTAGCAACAGGCGACTGATGTACAGTAACTGTTGTACTAACTGAACCTGAACAACCCCTTGTATCGGTAACAGTATATGTAAGGCCATAGTCTCCTCCTGCCGAACTGCTGAATGTTGTATTAGCAGAGGAGGTTGTTGACAGGTAATCTGCCCCGGTTCCTGTCCATGAGTGTACTGTATAAGGTGTCAGCCCTCCGGAAGGAGAAGCCATAATTGTAAGAGGAGCACTACTGCAGACAGAAAGTACAGCAGGGCTAATGGATGCAGTCGGAGGTTCGTTTGGAACAATACTGAAATTAGGTGAATAAGCTCCTGTTGCACAACCATTGGTGCCCGCAACTTTAAGGTTACCCGCTGTTGCGTTACCCGCAAAATTGATTGTCACGCTATTCCCTGTGCCATTTATCTCAGCGCCTGTTCCTGAATACGTCCAGATATAGCTTGTGGCATTAGCAACTGCAGCTACACTATAAGTATATCCTGTTCCACCCCTGCAAACCTGACTAACACCTGAGATTACACCTGCTGCCCCGGGAGTTGATAAGGTATTTACAGAAACATTAAAGGTTGAAGGCACCCCATTACCACAAGCGTTAACACCACGTACTGTAATAATAGCAGTACCTGCTGTCGGGAAAGTGAGATTAATGCTGTTTGTATTACTACTACCGCTTGCTCCAGCACCGGAAAAGGACCATAAATAGCTTGTAGCATCAGAAATGACCGGTACAGTATATGTCTGAGCGGCTGAAGCACGACAGACAGAAGCGGCTCCAGTGATAGCACCAGCCGCGCCAGGCAGAGGATTAACTGTAACAGCAAGAGCGCTGCTTGTTGCCGAACATCCACCTGCATTTGTCCCTGTTACGTCAATCGAATTTGTTCCAACAGGAAGTGTGGTAGTGTAAACATTACTGATACTTTCGTAAGTAGAACTATTTATTCTGAAGACGTATTGCGATAAACCCGGTGAGGCTGTAAAAGTAATTGATGTTCCTTCACATATAGCGCCTGAACCGGATCGTGTCAGGTTCACTACAGGTTTTGGATTCACATTAACTGTTACAGAAGAAGTACCTGTGATTGTTCCCGGAACACCGTTAGCTGTGATGGTCTCTAAAGTATATACCGTAGGTCCTGAAGGATTCGCGTCTATATAATAAAAAGGTTCATTAATAGCAGGAGGATAAACTGTAGTACCTCCTTCTTTATATGTAAGCACATAAGGCGTTTCACCTGTAAAATTTACAATTATCCTGGTGGTTGAACCATTACAGATATTTACAACAGCAGGTGTTGTTATTGTGGCAGTTCCTGAGGCAACAGGAATTACAGAAGCAAGTGTAATAACTGAATAAATGTCATAATCAACGGGTGTCGTTGTTGTAATTGTTCCGGAAGTTTTTGTTCCGGTAACAATAGCTCCTGTTCCGACAATTTCCCACCTTGTACCATTCCATCCCACAACACGCAGGTTTGAAAGATCATCCAGGGCGCTGGCCACATCACTGGAACCATCCAGATTGATTGTGATTACTGAAGCCCCGGACGCAGGACAATCTAAATTCCAGTACTCGGTGTTACTCACAGTTGAAATCGAGCTTTCATAGCTCGAAGTATTATAGCCGGCAAGTGTCGGACTCGAGAAGAAATAGGATGCACTCCAGTTATTGATGCCGGCAGGGCCTGAGATGTTTTGTAATGTTATAGCACCGTGTGCCTTTGTGCTTGTATAATTGCCAACAGGGAATGTAAAACTGTTGCCATTCATTAATTCCTTGGTCAGAATTCCGTTTACGAAAGACAGAGGTGTACCTGCAGAGGGTAAAATACCTGCTCCATAATTAATCTTCAGTAAACCTGATGGTCCAACAGTTATCATCCCTTCAATCAGCTTCAGTTCCCCGTCAATTTCAAGTTGCCCGTCAAGTGTAACATTATTACTATTACTAATCTCGAGATTGTTGACAGCATTATTATCAATGAAGGAACCTGATATCGTCTGTTGCAGAGTTCCATTTAAAGCAAGGGTCGCATTGACACCTGTTCCGGCTTCAAAGTCACCCAGGGTACGGGTTAAATCTCCTTTAATGCTTATTTTCCTGTTATAATAATTAACTACATCCAGATCAGAAGCGCCAGTAATAGTTAAGTTACCATTTATAGTAACATTATTGTTTGGAAGTCTCTTCATACCGCTTCCTGAAATAGTCAGATTGTTGACAACGGGAATATTTCCCAGAATGTCGTAACTGTCAGCACCTCCAAAATGAAGTGTGCCACCGGCAGGAGAGAAGAAATTTGCATAAACTCCTGCCGGCATTTCTCCCCTTTCCATATAAATTGTCCCGGCCCCATTAACAATACCCAACCTGTGTCCGAATGTGCCAGCGAGATTTAAGGTACCATTGATTTCAGCCATGTAGCATGAAAGATAGTCAGTAGATACATCAACTGTATGAGGTGTATTTATTTTTACACTGCCTCCACGGGGCCCGCCACTTACATTAGGTGTCCAAATCGATCCGGTTGTCCAGTTTCCGCTGCTATTTGTCTCATAAACAGTTATATGAGAAGGGATGGCCCCGTCGAGGGTTGCATCACCGGCACCGGCTGTGTAATCTCCGCTTATCTGAGCATCATCCGTTCCTGTAAAACTGAAAACTAGGCACTTGTTTGTTTCATCAAAAGAGGTATTTGGGAATTTCAGCCATGTCCCATTGCCACTTGTAAGCAGACTGGCAGTATGGTAATCTGCAATTGTGTAAGGAGAAGTAACTTTTACATCAGCCTCTGCATAATACATCCTTGCAGTAGCGGAGAAACCAGTTATTCCTTCCGATTTCAAAGTCCAGTAATACTGGAGCGCGTTATCCTTATCAACAATCTGCACGCCCGATTCGGTATCATCCACGATACTTGGATGCATCTCACTTGCCGGTTTCACAGTGATACTCCCTGAATTGTTCCCGTTGGCTGAGATATTTATTCTTACAGGTGTATACTTGTAATTGGAGCCCATAGGGAAAGTGAATACCAGTGGCCCCCCTGACTTGAATGTTTTCCTAAGACCGTTATCGGTAAAGGAAATATTTGTCTCGATCATATTGGAAGTTGAAAAAGGAGATGCTTCTTCAATCACTGCATCCACTCCCAGGTCAAGGAGATTTCTGCCAATATTTAAGACACCGGCCTGCATTTTAAGTGACCGCGTTATTGTGAGCTGATTACCTACAGGTATGTTCACTCCACCGGGGTTGTTAATAGTAAGTTTGCCGAAAACCCCATTACCGGTGAGTAACTGGGCAACATTGCCATTCATTGCAATTCCATCACCTGTTCCGTTGTTAAGGTGAACTGCATCGTTGAAAATATTACCTTTCAGTGTTATAGTATTACCATTGTCTGAAAAGGTGCCATTCCGCAGGTAAATGGCATTCGAAACAAGCAATGGAGTATTACCGGAACTCAGAGCAAGGTCAACGGATGAAGTTTTATCAAGATTATAGAAGTTTACCGATGCCCCGCTTCCGCTGATCGTTTGAGGACTGTTTCCACTGAAAAATGTTGTATTACCGGCAGGAATAAAAGTTCCGCTGACAGAAAGGTCTCCATTAAGAATAAGATTAAGTCCGTTCGCATTAAAAGAAGTTCCGGCATCAATCTGCAACAGGTTGGTAATAGTTGCCGGTACAATTTCAAGTCTGGCGATCGGGCTATTACTACTTGTGTTATTGATCCTTAACTTAGGCAGAGGTTTGCCGGCAAAAACTCCAATAGTTTGTGCTTCCGGAGTAGTAGAATGCCCAATATGTATATTGGCTGCCACATCAATATTGCAGTTGGATGGATCGAAGTAAAAAGAAGCTATGGAAGGACTAGCTTGTGAGCGGGCAATATAGAGATCGCCTCCGGTCATGGAGAAAGAACTGCCGGGATTAAGTATTTCAAATACACCACGGTTATTCACAGTTGCCGAATTACTTCCAGCGATAACAGTTCCTGAGGTTTGTTTGTAGTGTAGTATTCCAACATCTGAAGTGGGACTGCGACGTATCTGGCCTCCAACATTTAATGTACCGGCGCTAACTTCTATCATTGCATTACCGGATGCTGAGTATTCTATTGGATTGTCACCAGATGACATATTCAAATTTCCCCCACTCAAACGTAAAAGCCCATCAAGTGAAATTCCTGAATTTCCTGATGTAATGAGATTGCCCTGCCTGATTTCAAGACCGGCAGTAGAAGGAATACTAAAATGATCATTACCGGTTGTAAGATTCAAATTTACACTTGAGTTATTTACAATGAACAAACCATTCTGTAGTTCCAGAGCTTTAGGTACGCCTGATCCATAAGTGGGTCCATTCAGGCTAAAACCCGAATTGAAAGTGACTGAAGTTGCAATACTATTACCTTTATTTATAACAAGACGATACAACACAGGTGTACTTCCATTAATGAGGTAATAATTCATGCTGTTATCTCCTTCAAGGAATAATGTTATCCGATCCTGGTTGGCTCCTGTCCATAAACGTAACCCGGTTGATGCGTATGAAGTGCTTCCCTGGATAATATTGCCTTTAATATGAAGTTCATGATCAACCAAAGGTGCTGTAGTGTTCGGTGTTCTGACATTAATTATGCTGGCCGTATTTGCCATTATAAGATCGCCATTAACAATAATCCTTCGTGGGGAACCACTATTGGCATAACCGATCTCTGCGCCGCTGCCCGAACCTTGATTCACAAACATTACCAGATCCCGGCCAATTGTCATATTGCCGGTTGTTCCATTTGGCAACAGAAGATTGACATTTCCCAATAACTCCACGTTTCCTGTAGTAGCAATATCTCTGGCGAAAGTAAAATTGTGATCATTAGCGCCCCAGTTATCATTTGAAATGTACAGGTTAGGGAAAAGAGCAGGTGTATTATTTATAACCCTGTTAGTTGTAAAGTTTTCATAAATCACATAAGAGGAATCCTGACGGGCAAAATCACCTATATCCATCAGTGAATAATCAGGATCAGATCCTCTGTTCCAGAACAATCCCTCTCCTTTTACAAGTTTGGCAGTGAGGATTCCATTATCACCATCCCTGCCGTTTATCGTCAGTGTAGGTCTGAACTGAAAATTTGACCTGTAAACACGGCTTACAGGATTACCTGCGTTGTCAGTCATCTTAGTGAAAACTACTTCGGCTATAGACCGTGTATCTGTGATCCACATACCATGTGGCTGTCCCCTGAGATCAACTTTAGAATCGGTCCATGGTACCCAGCCAATTACTGCAACATCGCCGGCACCCGGAACTGCAGGCGCTGCCGGTTGCCGGCTGTCATGTGGCTGGTACAAAGGATTCAAAATATCACTGCGTGTCCATGATAAACGATCGTTCCATCTTGCTTCCTGTTCGTAATCACGTGAATAATAGATAAGAACGCTTCCTGTAAAACGGTTTGTAGTTCCTGCAGTATAATTCGCATTCTCGAGTGTCACCCCAGTGACAGCCGGACTGAATAGGGCATTAATACTGGAACCATTAATAGTGATTGCACGGCTATTTGTTTCGATCAGAGCCCTGAATATGTCAGTGTTGCTTTCAGACTGCCGTGTATAAGGCGCCTCATCAAGAACTTTCCCGGGCACATAATTTGTTTCGTTTGTCAGTTCGGATAAATCAACATTACTAATGCCGGTCTGCCTGCGATAATAAAAACGATAGGCAACTGTCGGAAGAGACGCAAACCCTGAATGAGTAACACGCCAGTAATGTTGCAGGACCTGATTTCCGGACTGGTTTGTAGTCTGAAGGGCTCCCATGACCGGCCTTATAGTTATATACCCGGGCATTGTCAGATTTTTTACAACAACTTGTGCAGGTCTGAAGTATTGGGTCACGCCATTATCAGGAGAAAAGCCTAAGGGGAATGTAACTGGTCCAAAGTTGTTTAAAATGTTGTTTTCATTTTCTGCCTGAGAGTCAGAACTTATCTTTAACGTAAGACCTCCATCACCTGCCTTTCCGTCTGTAAATATCATCGAATTACCGGAATAGCCATTATTAAGGACTTTCAAATAACTTGTAGCAGGAATATTCTGGAACATGCCTGCAGCCATATTCCATAGATTATCAATTTTAAGATTGAAATTTTTCAGATAAATCAGACCTTTCACATACTCCATACGTTCAATATAAACATCGCTGCTAAGTGAAAGCAATGAAGGCGGAGTCACATTAACCTGAACATTTCCAAAGACTGCATTGGAAGTAGTCGACAGAGTAAGAGATGGATTCTCCACAAGCTGTATCTGTGCACGGCTCGGGGTTACCCCGGGAAGCCATGTGCCCATCCGGTCATTATTTACGATTGCACCCCAGGTGCGGATTGTGAAAAGATTTTGATTAAGAATGCCTGAGAGTACTGATGCGCTCCCGTTTATGTCAAGAATAACTGATTCATTAACCCTTGAGGAGGCAGAAGTAAGTTTTACCTCATAACCATTCGTGCGGTCGATAATTATATTACCGAATTCCAGAGGATTTGAAATATCACCCTGGTATAATTCTTCAACAGGGCTTGTTCCACCTGTTTTATTGAAATATGTTGTATTCTTTGATGTGGGCTGATTGGCAATAGCATCGTAAGGTGGGTTGCCACCGCTGACCGGAATATACCTGGCGCCATCTTCGATGAAAAAAGAACCACCTATATAAATGTCGTTTGTACCGGGACTGAATGATATTACAGGGTAAGAGACTCCTCCGGATTCTTTTCCCCATATTCTGAAATCATTCAGTATTTTCAAAGGCTGGGCAGGAATGTCAATATTGGCTGGTCCTATATCATTTGCGGGACCAAGTGTAAAGAGTCCTGTTGCAGAAGTGGAGTTTTTAAAAGTCAGATCCCAAAAAGCAGCTGTTGACGTAATACGAAAATCATCTGTCGATTTCGTTTCAGCAATTACCGCTCCACCCGAAACCTTTATATTTTCAGGATTGGAGTTTATCAATATCCCTCCGGCTCCTGTAGCTGTATTTACAGTAAGAGTCCCGCCGCTCATATTGAAAACGCTTTCTGGATAAGGAAGCGAAAAGACATAATAATCATTGTTTACCGGTCCTCCGAGTATATTTACATTTCCTGCGGTTTGAACATAACCTCCGTAATTGGATGTACCCGTCTCGAATGATCTTAACTGGTTTGTATTCAAAGTACCGCCTTCAACATTAAGAATTCCATTCTCACGGAATGTAATTCCTCCTGCTGTTTTTACTTCAACAAGACCATTTGAAATTTTTAATTTTCCATAGATGGCAAGTGTTCCATTCCCGTTTTTTAAAACTGTGCCCCTGTCAATCCATAATTGTGCGTTTTCTGAAATGCTATAAACATTAGCTTCAGACAATACAGGTAAAATGATGCTGTTGCCGATCCTGACTGAACCCTTCACAAGTCCAAGCGCATTATTGTTTTCAGTGAGTTGCGGGATTGACCCATGACTCTCATTTGCAAATCCTAAGAGTTTGAAATAATCCGGATTTGTTGCATCAATGTTCAGCACATAAGTGAAATCTTCCCCTTTGTCAATTTCAATCCTGTAGAACCTTGTCAGACCATTACAAATGATACTCTGATTCCTTGTATCGTTGAGGAAATTTACATCAACGATCCCGTTTGATGCCTCGTTAACATAGTCGGGACCAAGCCGGTTAGTAAAACTGGCCTCGCCATTATTTGTAAAATCTCCGTAGAGGTTAAGCTGATGCCGTGAATTTGCACTACCTGTCACAATCTTTCCAGAAGATTCTATTGAAAGATTCCCATACACTGTAATATTAAGAGGATTAGGCGCAGAAATACTAAAGCTACCGTTTGAAATTGTTAGATTACCATTAATTATATAGTCTGCAAGGATAATAAGCGAGTTCCCAGGGGTCAGATTCACCTCCAGATTATAAAATGTACGTGAAATGTTGAGATTTCGTGTGTTCCCGTAATACTCTACCATCCCTTCGCCCTGGTCCTGTGTTATGAAATTTGCAGCATCACCGGATGGGAAGTTGTCATTGGCAAGCCTTATTCTTCCTGTTCCTGATATTGTTTCAAATGAATGCCCTGTTGTTATTCCGAAATCAAGAGTGCCGTTTACAGTAAGATTCTTGTTTCTCTTGCCATTGGAGGCTATAGTAACCATGTGGCCTGAAAGAACAATAACCTCATCATTTTCAAATGTTGGTGAATTTGAAGGAGTATATGAATCAGGATTGAGCCATTGTGTGCCTGAGGGGTCAAGTGTCCAGGTACTTGCCACATCCCAGGAGCCGCTCCTGAAGGAGAAAAAAGTTCGTTTCTCAGGCTCAGTGCCTGACCATGTTGCGTTTAAAGTTGTGGCAGCAGTGGCTCTTAAAGGGTTACTGCCGGCAGCCGAAGCGCCGCCTGGCTTTCCCCATTCTCCCGCTGTTGGTCTGTAATATATTTCATACAATTCTGATGTTCCTCCCGATGGAATATCGGAGGGAAGATACATGAAGCTGATATCTGCAAGAACTGATCCGGTTATTCCACTGCATGAAGTTATCCAGTGACGGTTAAGAGGATGTGTTCCTGGTATTCCCGGTGCGGGAGCAGCTGAACTCCTTACACTGATCCATGATGAAGGAGCAATTGCTGTTGCCGTAAAGTTTGCAATACTGACAGGAGTGTATGCAGAACCATTACCGATTGGAAGGTTTATGATAAAATCGGTGTTTTGGTTCCCCTCTTTGATGACGATATTGTTACCAGTATTGATCATACTCGTGGCGGAGAATGATCCGGAAATGCCGGAGCCAGGACCCAGAGTAAGGTCATGTCCACCCAGATCCAGAATGCCGCTTGTAAGGCTAAGGTTGCCGCTTATCCGTGTATTGGCGCCAAGTGTCTTTGAATTTCCTCCTGATATTGTAAGGTTATTGTAGGCGAAAGCCGGAACTGTTTGTGCTCCTCCATAAAATTCAACTGTTCCTGTGCCTGCAGTAAAGCTTCCTCCTGTAACAGTTGATGTTCCTCCTAAACGGAGTGTGGAAGAACCGCCGTTTATTGAACCGTTTGAAAAGTTAAATGCACCGCTGAATGTATTTGTTAATCCGTTTCCTAAATTTAAGGAACCTCCCGCTCCGTTCACAGTCAACCCTGACCCGCTTACATTCCCAAGTAGTTTTGCTGTTCCGCCTGTTTTTACTACACTCAGCGTACCGGCTGTACTGAAACCGTCAATGTTTTGATCTGATATTCCCGTCAGCGTTATGTTTGAACTTCCTCCTGTAAATGTTCCGTTGTTTGTAAAATTGCCGGAGATATTGATCTGGGGCGAACCCGTACATAAAAATGAACAGGAAGGCGAAATAAGAATATTATCTGTATTCAGTGTGCCTGAAGTCATATTTACATTCCCTGTAAGTCCTCCTGTACCGGCTGACAATCCACCTGTGACATTAAGGATACCGCCATTAATATTTACTGTTCCGCCGTTTATAAGCAAGGATGCATTAGCATTGATTGTCTGACCGTTTGTTGAAAATGATCCTGTGGTGCCGAACATTGCCCAGAAATTGTCATTAACCGTGACAGGACCGGTTGCGGAATAGTCGCCGTTCATGAGAGTTAAAATGCTTAATTCCGTTGAACCGGTATTTATAGTTTTCGATCCGGTACCATTCATTTGTATATGAGCTCTTGGCACTCCTGAATAATCGTAGTTGCCTGCAATGGACAGGTTGCCACCGACACTCAGAAGTCTAGTACCCCATTCAACATTATGATAGAGAGTTGCACCCGATGAAACAGTAAGGTTGTTACCAACTAGATAATCAGCGTTCGTTGCCTGAAGTACAAGGGTTCCTGAACTGACTGATAAATTATTAGTTACGGTGAAAACTTCTGATGAACTTGTCTTATTACCGCTGCCTGAAATAACCAGATTCCCATAGGTTGCAGGCGTTATATTCTGATAAGTCCCGTAATATTCGACTGTACTTGTGTTGTTGAATGAGTATGTATAATTAACAGGAAGCGAGTTGGTTCCTGCGATCCTCATTGTTGTCCCCGCATTAAGAGTCAAGGTACCGGTTGCGGCAGATCGATTTGCTGTGTAAACACCCAGATCAAATGTACCATTGTTTACAGTAATATTCCCATTGTAAATGTTGATATTACGGGCAAGTGATAACAATCCGGAATTACTCGTTATACTATAAAAATCTGCTATCCCTCCCCCACTGATTATCTGAGATGTCCCTTCAAATACAGTACTGCAGAGGCTATTATTATCATATTGAAGATCCAGTGTACCATTAACTATTAAATTTCCACTGATATAAAGTAGATGGGTCGCAGTGTTATTACTTACTGTTATGCTTGCATTGGTTGAGATAGTAAGATTCCCGTTTATTGTGAGTGTTCTGGAGGTGCTATTACTTCCCATCACGAGTGTTCCGCTTGCGCCCTGACCTACAATCAGGTTTCCTATCGCATTAGCAGGAGTTGCATTCAGAACCATATCATGGGTATTCAGAATTGTTACAGTTCCCGGAACGGAGCTGCTACCTGGATATCCCTGGGCTGCAGTAGGTGTCTCCCAGGAATTCCCGTCCCATCTTCTCCAATCAGTTCTATCACTCCATGTTCCATCCCGAAAAGACTGGTAATCGCCCGTAACCTGACCTGAAATTACAATACTAATGCATACAAAAGCAATAAACAAGATTGCTTTGTATACGAATAATCGTATTATACTGATTTGGCTAAGCAATAGTCTGATATTGTGTTCAATACTCCCCGTAAAGCTTCTAGATCAAAGCTTTAAAATCAAAATAATATGCGTTTTACTTCAATCCTGAATCTCAATTCAATTGAAGTTCAGCTTCAGCATACCGTTCCGGTTTAACATCCGATGGC
The DNA here is from genome assembly GCA_036261265.1 of Bacteroidales bacterium. Classification (GTDB taxonomy): domain Bacteria; phylum Bacteroidota; class Bacteroidia; order Bacteroidales; family VadinHA17; genus LD21. The sequence continues at coordinate 49,336 of DATALC010000059.1, read as the reverse complement.
GCAGAAAAAACAACCCTGAGGGTTCCGGAAGAGTAATCCACTCCCGGAACGTTATTCAGGTTAAACTGGAATGATCTCTTTGAATTTGGAGTGTAGACTGCAATCCCATTTGCTATGCCGACTTTTGTCTCCTTTCCCTGTTTTGAAATATGATACACGGCAATATCTCCATAAACCGATGAATTTCCTGAACGATTGAAAGTCATCGTAATATTTGGAATAGTGTCGTTTATCGTTTTTAATGACAAGTCTGAAAGCGTTATTTTGGCAGAAACTTCACCGACTCTTATTATAACCGGTATTGTAATGCCAAAAATAGGTTTTAGCATTACTGCTATTGCAGTCGTATCGACCGTCTTACTCTCCTGACCCAATGGATCTGCTTTGGGAACAGCTCTGAAGTAAAAATGAGATCTGTATTCGCCGGGAGAAAGCTGATTAATTCTGTTAAGCTGGACTTTAACTACCTGCGATTCGTTAGGCCCCAACTTAACTGTGCGAGGGAAATAACGTATATAGTTACTTGCAAATAATTGTCCCGGATCAGGCTCGTTAATCTGCTCAAAAGCGCCGGTCTCTGTCATTCGCATCTGCACCAGCGATATTGCGAATGTAGCTGAATCCGGACTCGTATTCGCAAGATTCAGATCTACTACTCTTTTATTTCCTTCAAATACAACTCTTCGTGGAGTTATAAGCAGATTACCCTGTCCAAAAGTATCAGGCGTCCCGAAAATATAAGCCAGAAATAAAAAAAACAAACAATTCCAATTTGTTGAATGCAAAGCTTTACTGTTTAGCATGGTAAATTGATAATTAGTGCTAATTGAAATCGAATGATATTGTATAAGTTCCGGCATACACTCCGACAGGATTATCCTGAAGACTTCCAACTTTAAGCGTTGCACCCACAAAAACAGTCTGGGCACCATCCTCTAAAATACCGGAACCAATTCCTGTACCCGTGTTTGCGATCCAATCTTCAATCATCATAGTTTTAGAACTCGATATATGTTTGAGGAAAACCGGGGTTTGCGGAAGAGACACAGTAAATGAGGCATTAGGATCACCTGAAATATAAAAGCTTGCAGCGTTATGTGTTCCATTGCCTGTGTAAATGTTGCCACGGACCGATAAGGTACCTGAAGGGGTAAGAATGATTTCCCCCCCCTCAGATCCCGGTGCAAATCTTCCGAAATTCATCTGTGCAGTTTCAGTTGCTGAGTATACAGTTATAACCTCTGCAACTATATGACCCATAGCTGTTGAAGGATTTCCGCTCTGTCCAAAACAGAGTGAGCTAAAGTCAAAAAGCAGCAAAAGAAGGCATAGATGCGTTTTCTTAAGCCTGAACATGAAATAATTACTAATTCGTTGAACCAGTCTAATTATAGTTAACTGTCACAGTAAACGGTGCTGAAGTATACGTTCCTGCAGCCTGAGCAACTCCTACATGAAGAGTAGCACCCACATTAAGAGTCTGAGTGCCGGTAGTTCCATCCAAAGTGCCTGTTCCTGAAGGATCACTAACAAATGTATTAGCAATCATTGTCCCGGCAGGTCCGGTTAATGTTACATCCGCAACAGGTAATGTAATATCATAGGTCGCTGCAGGAGTACCCGATACATTGAATGAAGCAGCAGTAATCGTAGCGGTCGCAGCAGGCAACGCTGTGGCTGTAACATCAGTATAGCTTGGAGTTCCATCAGGAGCAACATCAACAGTACCTGCAGTAGTTGCACTAGGAACAACGTTTCCGAAGCTTAAATCACTTACATGCACTATTGTTATAGGGGTGACAATAGTGGCAGATGCAATTGCCGTAGCCTGTGCCAGTACATTTGCACTAAACGCAAATACCAGGATCACAATCGAGAGAATTTTTGTAATGTTTTTCATTGTTTTGATAAATAAAAGGGGTTTGGTAAAATTATACTTGTTGTTTATGTTGTTCGATATATAAACAAAACCCGCCTGTATCTCCATGATTCATAATAGATGTACCGGACAAATATAACAAAATATCAATACAGTTAAAATCCAGTGTTTTCCCGTGATTTTTATGCTCAAACTACCTGAATATGTCGCGAATACGACAAATTCGGGCGTACACCTCAAAGCTGACATGAGTGTAAAGACAATGTAAAAAACAACTGAAATTGATCTGAATGGCTAGACAATTGAAAACTGATCCTCGCTTCTGTTCAGCGAATGGTGACTTTCATGAAACAGTTTTTTTTATTACATTGTCGAAAAAAAATATGTTATATATCATATTTTAACGATCCCATTAAAAAGGTAAACAAAAAACATTTGTTTTTAACCTGGGAAAAATAACACCTTCATTTCCCGGGATTATCGAAATCGATCACATAATTCTCGGGATCCAGATCCACATTTATAGAAGAATGATTACCTATTGATATCTCCTTTGATGAATATCCGATAGAAAAAACAAGAAGATTCTTGCTGTTCTCAGGTAGATCGATCCTGTATGATCCGCTTTCATTTGTCACCGAACCAATGTTTGTGTCCTTAATAATTACGAAAGCTCCTTCAATTGGCTTTCCCGTTGCTTTTTCAGTTATAATCCCACTGACAAAGCCAGGTTTATATTCTTTATCTGATTTGAATTCAACAGGCATACTGACAGTGATCTCAACCGGTTTGCCGTTACGTATTCCCGGTTCCCAGCCATGAAGCAGTCCTGTTATTCGCCTGGCTTCAGCATCACACTCAGAGCTTAATCCCTGCATGATCCTGATATTCCTTACTTTTCCTTCTTTGTCAATCAGATAATTAACCTGCACTATTCCTGAAATACCGGTTTCAAGAGCTATTGACGGATAATTAAGGTTTTTATTTACAAAATCATTTAGAGCCTTAATGCCGCCCGGATATACAGGCATTCTGTTATCGGCATGCAATTCCTGGCCAGAGGCTGATGCCGTAATAACAATTGATGCTGTTGTTGCCATGACTATAATCAAAAACGATCTGAAATGGCGTCTGGATACTGAATTTTTCAATAACATATAGGTAAATTTTGAGTTACATTGATATGACCGTTAAGAAAAGAGTTAACCTATGCTGAAATTGAATTCAGTAGTTATCAGAGCTTGAATAAGAAAACTACTTTATCAGACCTGACCGGATGAAACCGGCAGGGTGAACACAAATTCTGATCCTTTTCCGGGTTCGGATTCAACCCGGATTTTGCCGCCGTGCCTCTCAACAATTTTCCTGCAGATAGCAAGTCCAATTCCGGTGCCCTCGTATTTTTCCCTTGGCATTAGCCGCTGGAATATCCTGAATATCTTTTCGTAATACTGACTTTCTATGCCGATACCATTGTCTTTAACCGATATCCTGAAAAAGCCATCAGCATATTCAGATGAAACATGTATTACAGGGGTAACATCACAGAATTTCAAGGCATTTGCGATCAGGTTCTGAAATAACTGCACTACCTGGCTTTCATCGGCAAAAACCACAGGAAGGTTATCGCCGGAAACAGAAGCGCCTTTTTCAGATATAATAAGACGAAGATTGTTCAACGCTGTTTTAAAAGCATTATTAAGATCAACCTGCCTGAAATTTCCTGTATTGGAACCAATTTTCGAGAAATCAAGAAGATCATTTATAAGTTCCTGCATACGGATGGCTCCTTCAACTGCAAAGCTTATGTAATCATTTGCATCGCTGTCGAGCTTATCCTTATATTTCATCCCGAGAAGCTGGGTATAGCTTGCCACCATTCTAAGAGGCTCCTGCAAATCATGCGATGCAACGCGGGCAAACTGTTCAAGCTCATTGTTTGACCTTATCAGGTCTTCTACTCTTGTTTCAAGCTCCTTATTCAATGAAAGCAGGTTATTCTGAGCTTCCTTAAGATCTGTAATATCTATACCCACTTCCATTATCATCGGTGAGCCATCTGAATCCTTAAATGGATAATCGAATATTGAATAAACATGCCTGTCAGGGCCAACCCATTCCCAGGTAATCTGTCTGTTCTCCTTTAATGTCCTGTAAGTATCACATATTTCGCATGGCTCGGTTCTGTTAAAAAGATACTCGTAACACCTTTTTCCACCTGAATCTCCAAACCTCTGCCTGAAAAACCTGTTTGCATACGGAACATGATAATCGGGTGATAACAGGATAATATATGCAGGCAACATTTCGAGAACATCATTTAGTCTTTTTTTCTCGTTTTCAGATGCAATTTCAGCCTGTAGCCTCTCAGACATCTCAACACTCAGCACCCTGTTTAGTTCCTGTAGCTCTATCGTCTGATTTGTGAGCTTTTGTTCCATGGTTCGCCGGTTCCTTCTGAAAAGTTGAACAATGCAGAATACTAAGAAAAGGGAAACGATTAACTCACTTGCAGATATATAAATTATATGATCAGGAAACCTGGAAGATATCCAGACGGCGCCAACCTGGATTATTGTTAATAAAATAACAATACCTAATATAGTTATCCGGGTTATGCGTTCAGAGTCTGTTTTTACGAAAGCTGCCAAACTGTATCTCCTGTTTGAAATTTCCCGAAGATATTAAAAAACAGGAACAAGTCATATCTGTTATATTTATCATAACGAGAACCAGTATGAAAACTTCAGAAGAAATACATCATGTGGAGTTTCATCAAAAAGATTTTTCATTTCGTCTCCATACCTGAAAGATCCGTTTGTGCCAGAACTTGTTCTGCCCTGTGACCATACAAGGTATAGTACCGAGCCCGGGCGATATTCCCATCTTACAACAAGATTACTGCGGAACTGCCTGAAATTAAAATCCGGATTATCAAAAGAATAACTGCCTGAATCGTTAGTTACATTAAAGACATTCGTAGTCTCATCATAGCTGATCTCTCCCGGAGTGAATGAGTGAAAACGGTCCCTGAATTTCCCTGCATCAGGCTGAACTATTTTTTTAAAGCTTCCATATTTCCCTGCTGAAACAAACGGCTGACAATAATATTCGATGCTAAGCTCGGGATTTATAGTATAATTGAACCTGAGAGTAGCGCTAAGTGTCTTCTGACGCAGACTTCCGAACAAGTATTCCTGTGTGTTACCCGACGATATCGTGTTTATATATTGAAGCTCTCTGTCAGAATCATCATATTCGGGTTCTACTGATAGTGAGATGGAATTTGAGGGCCGTACAGTAATATATGTCCAATACGAATGATCAACCGAGCTCCCGGCGTCGCCTTTACCCTGGAAAGTGCCGATCCCTCCTGATATTTTCTTCGACTGGTCTGTGTGAAGATTGAGATTGAAGTTGTTATTCCCGGGCATCAAAAATGAAGGTCCGCCGCGAAGCAGCGATACCGACCTGTTCTCACTCTGCCTGTTAAACTGGCCATTAAGACGCCAACGATTCTTAAACTGCGAGTTGAAGTTTATATTGATATTGGATGAAAGAAATTGTCCGTCAAAATTCCAGTACGCCCAGTGATTTGTGTTCAGATAGAAGTTATTGAAAATTGAAAAAGGATTCCTCAGGTAGTAAGCAACCCATACTCCCTGATGAATAATATCGGAATACCTCATGTATCCTATATCATTGAATTCAAGTCCCGGGGATCTTAATGTAATACTTGTTTCAAACTGAAGCCTCTTCTTGCTTGATTTTCCAAGCTTGACAGTAGCCCCGTACCCTGAAAGTTTGGTAAGTGACGAATCAACTGACAGATGTCCGGCATCGGGTCGCTGAAAATATCTTGCAGATGATGTCTGCGTATCGGTTATTGCTTCCCTGTCTCCATTGACATTACTGAACTCTGCATTTCCTGCAACATACCATGTTCTCTCATTCCATTTGTGCTGGAAATCAATACCGCCAACATAAGCTGATTTATGCAAATAATTTAGAAGGGGAGTATTGATATCCCTGTTCACAGCAGTTATCATCCCGCCTAAAACAGTTTCACCCTTATTAAAATCCTTCTGAACTCTTCCAACAAGATAATTCGTTAATGGTTCGACTGTTTCCTTTCTTCTAAGGCCTTCGTTATCAATAACTGCATTCTCTTTTGCTGCAAGACTCTCGAGTATACCTATGGAAAGTCCGTTCTTTGTTTTTCCTGAAAGTTTTACAGCGCCCATTATTGTTGTAGCCTCAGGAATCCTTGCATACTCATTTTCAGCGAGAGTTGGTGAATTATGTGGATAACGTCCGATCCTCCTTGAATAAAACAGGTTATCGGAATACATGTTATGAATTACTATTGTCTGGTTTGGCTGGAACTCAAAAATGTTCCTGCCCTCAATGAAAAACGGCCGCCGTTCTGAGAAATATGTTTCAAATGCCGTGAGATTAACCTCGGAAGGGTCAGCTTCTACCTGGCCGAAATCAGGGTTCACTGTAAAATCGAGTGTGAAATCATTGCTGATTCCTATCTTACCGTCGAGACCGGCGGAGAATTTCTGAAGTTTTCCAGTATTGAAAGGATCACCATCGATCTTCTCAAATCGTTCTGCGCGTGCAACTGCATAAGGCATTAATTCAACTTGCCTGTGGGAGTTAAGGTTTTTAATACCATGTATCTCACCATACAGGTGTACGACTCCGGGCGATCCTTTTGGAATGAACTGCCAGAGCGATCTCTCCTGGTTCCTGTAAAGAACCCTTGAGACCTGCAAACCCCAGGTAAGATCCTCGCTGTTCCCGAACCGAAGCTGACTGACAGGTATTTTCATTTCCGCACACCATCCCTTGTCATCAATTGATGTCTTAAGATACCATACGGGATTCCAGCTGTCATCTTCACTATCCCCGTTCTGCGTGATCGCAATGTCACCCTTTGCTCCTGAAGCCATGGCTGCAAATGAAAACGCAGTCTGCTTATCAAAATAGCTGTCAATATCAACAAACACCAGGTCGCCGTCGAAGCTGTCCCTCCTCGACATTATACTGCTGATTTTACCGGGTTCACTGTCATACGCTCTTATGAATATGTAAATATTTGCATAATCGTACAGGAGCTTGAAAGCTGTCTGTTGAGTCGGCGCTTTATTCTCTTCAGGATGCGTCTGTATAAAGTCGCCGCTCCATTCAACTATGTCCCAGCAGGGATCGTTCATCAGTCCGTCTATTGATGGAGGATTGTTTGTAAAACCTGTCTGATAAGTTCTTTTTTCCTGTGAAAAGCATACAGATGCAGTTAAATTAATCAACAGGATGAGAAGGGCTTTTTTCACATTCATTTCATGGTAAATTAATTGTACTTCCTATTTCCGGATTCTGTAAACTCCGGTTTTCAAAAAAGGTTACAGAAGCTTTACTAAATGGTTACACGTAAAAGACAATTTTTTTTCTTAGAGGATGTATGACCGAGAAAAAAATGAATGATTCATTGTAACCTTTTACCTTTATACAAGTTTCCAGTAAAAAACATTAAAATAAACTCCGGAAGGTTTGGATGCTTTTTCAGATAATGCATTGATGCAAAAAGTGAAAGAAGGCGATGTCGCTAAAATGGGAATCCTGTTTGAAAGACATAACCGGCAGCTTTTCAGGTTCATGTTCAACATGACAAGGAAAAAAGAGCTCAGCGAGGATATGGTTCAGAATGTGTTCCTGAGAATGCTGAAGTATCCTGACGGTTTCAGGGGGTTTGGAGAATTCAGAACATGGATGTACCATGTAGCAAGGAATGTTCTTTACGATCATTTCAGAAAAGAAAAAAGGTCTCCCATCCTGGAAGATCCTGAGAACCTTGAGTGGAAACTTCAGACAGAGCCGGCGCCTGACATTTCACTCGAGAAAAAAGACGAGCTCGAGAACCTTGAAAGAGCAATTGAAATGCTGAGCGTAGAAAACCGTGAGCTGATTGTTATGTGCAGGTTCCAGGAGCTTAAGTATTCAGACATAGCAGCAATCCTGAATACTACGGAAGGGGCAGTGAAGGTGAGGGTGCACAGGGCTATTGGGCAATTAAAGACAAATTTTCTGAACATTGAAAAATGATAATGCTATGGAATGCAGGGATTACAGGGAATTGATAACGCTAAAACTTTGTGGCGAACTAAATGCGCAGCAGGAAGATATGCTCAGCGAGCACATTGAAGAATGCGCTGAATGCAGGATGGAGCTCGACAAGGCGCTGAAGATGTGGGACCTTCTGGGAGAAGTACATCAGGAAGAGCCTTCAATCGAAATGGCAGAACGCTTCAACTCAGCCTTAAACAACATCGGAAGAAAGCAACAGAAGGTGAAAAGGAACAATTTTGCTCGTCTGCTTGAGAAAATAGCTGCTTCAGTATCATCTCCTCTTGTTCCCAGGCTTGCATTTACAGTACTTATTCTCATGGGGGGCTTTCTGCTGGGATATTTTCTCAGGCCTTCCGGTAATCATTCATTGTCATATAACAGGCAGATAGATTCCCTTTCATCACAGGTCTCGGAGCTCAAACAGATGATGATGCTGTCACTTCTGCAGGATCAATCTGCTACAATGAGACTTCAGGCAGTTTCATATACCGAAGAGCTCAGCAGTGTTGATAAACAGGTTATAGAAGCTCTCCTCCTTACTCTGAATAATGATCCAAACGTTAACGTGCGACTCGCTACTCTTGAGGCGCTTGCACAACTGGCTGATGAATCTTCCGTAAGGGAAGGACTCGTTCGAAGCATTGAAAACCAGGAATCCCCGGTTGTCCAGTCTGCAATTGCCGATGTAATGGTAAGGCTGAATGAAAAACGTTCCGTTGAACCTCTCAAGAGGCTTCTCAGCAGGAAAGATATCAATCAGTCTGTAAAGACAAACATTGAACTTAGTATTCAAAAACTGATTTAAGAAAAACGAAAATGAAAAAACTTTTAATCCTCATAACAGGATTCGGATTGCTGTTCTTTCAACAGAGCATCTATTCCCGGGATTTTACTGAACATCTTAAGAAAGAATTCACCCTCAGGGGGAATGCAACCAACACTACATTATGCGTATATAATATTTCGGGATTTATTCATATAGAAGGGGTTGCAGGAAACAGCATAGTAATTGAAATGGATAAGACAATCTCTGCTGATGATCCGGCTGACCTTGAAACAGGTAAAAAAGAATTCAGGCTTGATTTTGAGCAGACAGATGACAGTATTACAGCGTACATAGCTGAACCCTTTGATTCCCGGCCCCGGCGAAACAGGAATCAGAATAACAGCTATAATCCCGACTATGAGTTCAATGTCGACTTCACAATTAAGGTTCCCAGCGGGATAAACCTGAGGATATCAACTGTGAACGAAGGCAATATAGAAATCTCAAATGTTGCAGGCAATCTCCACGTGAACAATGTCAACGAGAGCATATCAATTACAAATGCGCATGGAAGTACTTATGCTCATACTATTAATGGCGATGTAATTGTAACATATGTTACAAATCCGCCTGAGCAATCCTCCTACTATACAATAAACGGCGATATACGTATAAGTTACAGGCCTGACCTGTCTGCAGATGTAACGTTCAAAAGTATGAACGGGAACCTTTATACTGATTTCCCTGATGCTGAATCTCTTCCTGTTGCAGCAGTAAAAACGCAGGAGAAAAGAGGCGGGAATACTGTATATAAATTGAATAAAGCTACTACAGTCAGATTCGGCAAAGGAGGAAAAACATACAGCTTTGAAACCCTTAACGGGAATGTCTATATTAAAAAACAATCTTAATATTTATATCCATGAAAACATACATAACATTACTGCTGACGCTTTTATCCGCGTCTGTGATTCTGGCACAGAATCCGCAAACCGAAACTTTAACAGTTCCGCTCAGTAAACCGGGACAGGAATATTCTCTTAAAGTAAAAAACTTCCTCGGGCAGATTAAGATAACAGGTTATGAGGGGAAAGATATACAGATAAGCGTTACACCAGAAGAAGCGGATAATAATGATGACGGCAGAAGACCTGCTGAAGCACAAGGTATGAAAAAGATATCGACCGACAGAGGATATGAGCTTACTGCAAAGGAGGCCGATAACAACGTCACAGTGAATACAAACAATTTCGAGAAGGTTGTGAACCTTGAGCTTAAGATCCCACAGAATGTCAGGCTCGAAGCAGGAACAGTAAATGAAGGAGTTGTTACTATTGAAAATATCTCAGGCGATATCGAGGTAAATAACATAAACGATGATATAAAATTAACCGGCATCTCCGGTTCAGTTGTTGCAAATACTGTCAACGGCGACGTAAGGGTGAGCTTTAAAAGCATCAAACCGGAGACGCCTATGGCGTTCAGCACACTGAACGGAGATGTGAACGTTGAATTCCCTGCTGATCTCAAAGCAAGGGTAAAGATTAAATCTGACCATGGAGATGTTTACAGTGATTTCGATATAGAGATCGATAAAACACCTGCAAAAACCGAAAAAGTCAGCCAGCCGGGATTATACCAGATAAAGAAGGATGACTGGATCTATGGCAAGATTAATGGCGGCGGACCCGAGATGATGTTTAAGAATATGACAGGAGATATTTATATTAAGAAGGTGGCAAAATAAATGGCTACAGCACTGGCCTCACCCCAACGATGCTATCGCATGTTGAGGCAAGCCCGCTACTGAAGTGGAGAGAAAGCTTCTACATCCGGCCTCACCCCTTGAATTCCCCGCTCCCAATGGGCGCGGGGAACAATTTCGCTTAAATTTTACTTCCCCACAAAATTCAAATAATCTTTTATCAGGTATATAATCTCCCTATCATTGGAAATATTAAGCCTCTCCCGCTTTAGGGGAGAGGTTGGAGAGAGGCCGTTGATAGACAAGGCTCCTATTTCAGAATAAAGTTTGGAGAGAGGCCGTTGATCTAAGATTAAGACACAGGGAAGAAAAGCCCGATTCACTTTGCTTAAAATTAACCGCTGAGGACGCTGAGATTAAAGACGCAGGGAGCGCAGAATGTGATTACCTTATAAATAGTTACATTGCGCCCTCTGCGTTGATTAAAACTCTGCGCCTTTTGCGGTTAAAATAAACCGTAGAGCCCACTCATTAATGCGCTGCTGCTTGCAGGTTTCTCTCAATCTTCCTGAACCTGCCATCATTCTTTACCGGATCAAATGCCCTGTCATTTAAAGAATCCGACATTGTATAACCCAGTTTCACAAGTCTCTCGAGGGAATGAATGCATCCTTCGACATCACTGCACTGAGCACATGCTTTGGCATGAAGAAGCAGTAGAGCCTTATTTTCCGGATCAATTATCAGTTGGAAACCGTAAAATACAGAAGCAGCCCTGAAATCCCTCCTGTCATAAAAATTCTTACCGTACTCATAACATGTCAGGCTAATGAATCCAAGAATTCGCGCCGACATATTTTTTTCATCAGGATCCTTGCTGTTCTGCATGTTTTTAACTGTCCTGAGTTGACCCGAAACGACATTCTTGATGCTGTCGCCCGGTGAGCCGGATTGTACAGCATCGAAAATTTCCGAACTGATTTGCTTTTCCTTCCCGGTCTCCCACTCCATGCTCCTCTCCCGTTCTTTAACCGCTCTGATGTATTCCTTTGTAACCTTAAGGCTGTCGAGTCTTTTTCGGATAGCTGAAACAGACCTGTTATCCGGGAAATACCTGAGAATGTATTGATATTGGTTTGCGGCTTCTGTAAGATCCCCGTTTCTGAGTCTGGAGTCTGCAGTGTGTTGATAATGTATGAACTGACCTTTAAGAAACTCCTCGTCTTTCTTCTTTTTCCCTGCTCTCATTGCCTGGAGCCTGAGCCATTCTATAGCGCCTGTAAGCTGATCGGGCGAAGGCCATTCATGTCCCCCGTCAAAGATTCTCAACTCCATATTTGAACCTTCATTTGCAAGAAATTTTTCAAGCTCACACATTTCAACATAATTCATATCTCTCACACCGGCAAACCCGATAAGATTGAAGGAACGAAAGTTATCAGCACCAACTGATCCTGGCAAACCGGCTCCGCATGCAATCACTCCTGAAAATATCGTGTTTTGTAAAGCAATTGCAGAGGCAATCCTTGCACCTCCTGAGAAACCTGCTGTGTAAACCTGTAATGTATCTATTGCGAACTTTGACTGAACATCTGAAAACATTGCATTTATTGCCGGCAAAAGTTCCTCCCAGGGGACCTGGTTCCTGGAATTGCCGGAGCAAGCAATTATGTAACCGTATTTCTCAGCTGCCGGGACAAACCCTGTTGTTGCAAGCTTACTTCTTGCCATCGGATCAAAAACAAATATTACAGGCCATTTTAATGTGTCTGAATAATTGGAAGGGAGATATAATGAATATCTGAATCGAGCATTGTCCCGGCATCTTACAGTATCTATTACTTTTCCTGCGGGATAAAAATCATTCCTTAAAACCTGGCAATTTGCAAACAATGTGCTGCAGAGTACACAGGCGCTAAAAAGTAACCGGTTACATCCTTGCATAACCTGAAATCTGATTTATTTATATTATGACCGGGAAAGAGAAGCTTTACCCGCGTATTCATTTAATCCCCCGGATTAAACCTCAACATTAAAAACTGATCTTAGGATATACCCGATTAAGAACGAAAATGAAGCAACACCAAGGCTTATTGTTGTCATCTCGAGGAACCTGTGAGTAAAGTTCAGCTCTTTTGTGACCGAAATATAATAATTGAAGAAAAAGATTATCAGAACAGCTATTGAAAGCGTGACTGCCAGTGCCGCGAACCTGTCCGACATCAGAAGAAAAGGCAGGATCAGCAGCAATACCGTTAAGATATATGACACACCTGTGTATAGAGCTGATCGTGCTGCCCTGGGATCGCCTTCCGCTTTTGTTGAAAGATAGTCGGAGGCAGCCATCGACATTGCCGCTGAAATCCCTGTTACAAGGCCAACAAGAGAAATAAGCTTCGTATCGCCCAACGCGAGTGTAAAGCCTGCAAGCGCGCCTGTAAGTTCAACGATCGCATCATTCAGACCCAGGACTATTGATCCGATGTATGTAAGCATTTCCTCATCCAGCATTTTAAGAATTGATCTCTCATGTTCACGTTCTTCCTCTGATAATTTTCCTGCTTCAGGAAAAACAACTGAAAGATCGCTGTACAACTTTGAACCGGTCCCCTCCCTGCTTTCCATTAGTTTCAGCATGAATGTAAGACCCAGCAGCCTTGCCAGAAAAACAGTTATCATTATTCTGAATTTCCGGGGTTTAATGTTCATGTTTGTCTTTGATTTCCAGAATTCTGCGTGAGCAAGCTCCTGTTCAGCAATATTTCTAAGGACTTCTGCATTGCGCGGATCCTTAGTCTTCTCAGAGAGTCTCAGATAAATAAAGTGTTCTGTAATCTCGTTTCGCTGTGCAGTTAAAACTGCTTTTCTGATCGATGAATCCATGCTAATTTAATAAGATTTGTAAACAACTTTCTTCCAGAAAAAGTCTGAAAAGATGATTATAAAGATAAAGCGATCTGATTACTTTTTAAAAGAAAAAGATGGCATTCCGGGGTGGAAATTGTAGGAATTTCCTGATGTGAAGATAGTTGTGAATCAAGTTTGGCGAGTCTTGCAAAGTTGAATGCCATCTTTTCAAAAACAACACCTATATACGTTTAATAGGAATTGACCCCGATTTGTTACCCTGTTTTTTCACTTTTTTTTCATTTTTTTGAAAAAAAATTTCAGGTAGCATGATATACATCTGATTTACAGGCTATTGAAAAAACGCTATTTCAAACCAAAACGGTAGCTGAATTTGACAAGAAATATGTTGTGAGGTGTATTTTTATCTCTGCTGAATAAATCCTGAATGTCATTCAAATAATCCATCTGACCTGTTTCGCCTGAATAACTCCTCGTCTGGCTCCATACAATATATGCAGTTGATCCGGGACTGAATTCCCATCTGAGCACAAGATTAGAAAGGAATTCGCGGACATTGAAATCAGGCTTTTCAAACGAATACTCATTTGTGCCATCCATATTCTCATCAACGCCGTAATTTGAGTCATCTGTAGGTCTGATCCTTTCTGAAGGGTTCAGGATGCTGAATCTGTTCCTGTAATCAGAAGCCATGGGTTCAGTAATATACTTGAATTCATAGTAGTGTCCTGAAGCTATAAAAGGCTGTCCCCAGTACTGGAACGTTAAATCAGGCGTAAGGTTGAAGTTTACCCGGAATGACATGCTTATAGTTTTCTGGTCGATGCTTCCAAAAACATATCTGTCAGGACCTTTATAGTCAGCTTTTGTTACATACTGTAATTCATCATAACTTTTATAGTAAGACGGGCTAAGACTTAATGTCAGCGATTTCAGCGGTTTATATGTTAAAAACGGTGAAATGCTTGCCGAATGAGCGGCATTGTGAGCTGTATAGGAGTTCTGGCTATTGAATCCGTAAACCAGCTTTTTCCTGTCATCGCTGTTTATTCCGAACCAATAGTTTATTCCCCCGGGGAGCTTCATTACCGGGCCACCTCTTAGAGCTGTATTACCTTTTACATTAAAGCTCACTTCTGTCCCACCGAAGAAGCTCCAGTAATTTTTAAAATTAATGTTCCCGTTTATATTACCTCCGTCGAAAAGACGCATGCCAGTGAAATCCCAGGATGAGTATTGATTATAATTCAGATAAACGCTCCTGTAAAATGATTTTGGTTCCCATAACCTGTATCCGACCCAGATAACACCGAATAACTGGTCGGCTTCTCTCTGATATCCCATATCGTTCAGTTCAAGCCCTGGCGATTTCCACAATAGAGCAGCAAGGTATCTGAAATGGCCTTCTCCGACTTTCTGGAATTGTATTCTGCCGCCATTGCCCATAAGAGCTCTTCTCGATGAATCAAGTGAGACTGGTCCATCGAGGCGTTGAAAGTAACGTGCCGATGATCTCTGGGCTCTGACAATTGCAAGCTCTGTTCCTGCAATCCTGCTGAACGCTGAATTTATATTGAACATGTAGGTTTTCTTCTTAAAATACCGGGTAAAATCGAGACCGCCGGCAAATGCCGACCGGGGCAACCTGTTAATAAGATTGTCTTCTTCATTGCCAATAAGGCTGATGTTATCCATATCACGGTTAACCATTGTTATCATTCCTCCAATGATCGTATTCCCTTCATTGTAGTCTTTCTGAAGCCGGGCGGCAAGGAAATTTGTAAGAGGTTCCACAGTCTGATGCGAGCGAATACCTCCCGTATCGATCTCAGCTGTTTCCCCGGCTGTGACAGCATCAAGAAAACCGACAGAAAGTCCATCCTTTGTTTTTCCTGTAAGCTTTGCAGCGCCGAGAATTGAAGTGTTAAGCGGATAATCGGCGTAACCCTCGCTGTTTTTACCGGGTCCATAATTGATGTATGTATCGCCCTGGGGACGTCTGCCGATCCTTCTTGAATAGAAAAGATTGTCATTACCTATTCCTCCGTCGCCTACACCCATCCCGAAGCTGATTATGTTACTACCTTCAATAAAGAAAGGTCTTTTCTCCTGGAAAAATGTCTCGTACGCAGAAAGATTCACAACCGAAGGGTCGGCTTCTACCTGCCCGAAGTCTGGATTTATTGAAAGATCCATTGTCATATTATTCGTGACGCCGATTTTAGCATCTATGCCACCGTTCAAGCCATATTTACGTCCTTTGCTTAAAAAAGGGTTCCCGGCCTCTTTTTCAAAAGTCTCTGCTTTAGCTACACCATAAGGAGTTATGTCAAATATTTTTCTTGGCTTCACATTCCCGATGCCTCCAATCTCACCGAACATGTGAATTAATCCTGAGGCATCCTTCGGGATATGCTGCCACAAGCTCATTTCCTGCTTTCTGTAAAGGCTCCTGTAAACCTCAAATCCCCATACATCGCCTGAGCTCTTTTCAAACCTGAGCTGGCTGAAAGGGATCTTCATCTCAGCTATCCATCCTTCATTGTTAACCGAAGTCTTCACCCACCAGTTTGGATCCCATGACTCGTCTGAATTATCCCCGTCATTCGACATGACCTGGTCATACTTCACACCTCCCGAACTGACACCGAACATAAATGCTGTTCTCAGATCATGGAAACTGTCGAATATAACGCCTGCCATGTCACCGTCTATATTATCCCGCCTTGTCAGCCTGCTCACAATGCTGTCAGGGCTGCTATCAAAAGCTTTAATTGCCACATAAAGATTATCCTCATCAAAAATTATTTTGAACTCCGTCCTTTGCGACGGAGATTTCCCGTTAAAAGGTTCATACTGTGTGAAATCATCGATCCAGTTTCCTGATTCCCATGATTTATCATTAAGAATACCGTCTATTGAAGGAGCTTCATTAACCTGTGTTGCATTATATAATTTTTTATCAGTAACCTGACAAAATATGTCTGCCGTGATAAGGATAAAAAATGGCAGAGCGACGAGAGTTCTCATTTTCTCATTCCTTTCCATAAAGACGTATAAACAACAGATTTGATGCAAAGTACATAAATATTAATTTTTAAAATGAACTTATAAGTATAGACAGTTACTGCGGAAACCTTTGATTTTCACTTAAAATTTGCCATCTTTATCATAAAACAAAACCCTTTTAAAAAATCTTTTTAATGACCGAAAAGTTACCGGGTAATTCTGATGGTGATGATTATGGAATGATCAGGAGGCTTAAGCCTGTAAAGATCCTGCTTCCGGTGCTTATTGGTCTGGGAGTAGTTCTATGGTTCATCCTTAAAGATGTGAACCTTGATTCGCTGAAGGAGATTACATTTACATGGGAATCAGCCTTCTGGCTTTTTGTTGCAATACTCTTTGTCCTTATCAGGACTTTTGGTTACATGGCACGGATCAGATCGATAACAGGGAATAATATTTCGTGGTTACAATCGCTGCGCATTATCCTGTTATGGGAGTTCACATCAGCAATAACTCCATCAACAGTCGGAGGAACAGCATTTGCAGTAATCTTTCTTAACAAAGAAGGAATAAGTGCAGGGAAAAGTGCATCAGCCATTCTTCTGACATCATTTCTGGATGAATTGTATTTTATCATAATGTTCCCGCTTTTACTTATCCTTATTGACTGGAAATCAATATTCATCACATCTTTTCAAAGCGCCGGAACCGAGATCATGAACAATCTTGTTGTCGTGGCTTTCATCGGTTATGCAATAATCCTTGCCTGGGTTCTGTTTGTTGGATACGGTTTATTTATAAGACCACAGGCAATAAAGAAGTCACTCATTTTCATCGTCAGAATACCTTTCCTCAGGAAATGGCATAATTCAGCAGTAAAGGCAGGCGATGATATTGTTAATGCATCAGATGAGCTGAAAGATCAATCATTTTCATTCTGGTGGAGTGCATCTTTCTACACTTTTATCTCCTGGACGGCAAGATATCTTACAGTGAATGCAATTCTACTGGCATTTTTTAAAGTATCTGATCATCTTCTGATATTTGCGAGGCAGCTTGTTCTATGGATAATGATGATTGTCAGTCCGACGCCGGGAGGAGCCGGGTTTGCAGAACTTATTCTGGGAAGATACATTTCAGATCTGATACCTGTAGATCAGGTCCACGCACAGGGAATATCTATTGCAATGGCCCTGATATGGAGAGTTATCTCATATTATCCATTCCTTCTTGCAGGTATTATAATCCTGCCCGCCTGGGTTTCATCAAAATTTATACATAAGCGTACCGGTAAATAACGAGTATTTTTCATAACTTCGATTCCAGGAATGGAATTTTTAGCCCTTCTTTATGAGTGAAGAGATCCTGAAGGCCTTAATGGAATTATTTGCTCTTGTTGCAAAGCAGGATGGTGGCATACTTTCAAGTGAAAGGGAATATGTATGGGCTTTTCTTAATAAGCAGCTCACAAGAGAAGCAGTTGATGAATACATGTCTTTGTTCGATCAGCATGCCGGTCCTGTAAGCAGCAGAAATGAAGCAGGAGTCCATGCGGCTCCCTCTGTAAAAGACTCAGTCAAGATTTTCGGTATCTGCAAACAGATAAACAGGACACTAAACAGGGAACAGAAGGTAGTTGTCCTCATGAGGTTGTATGAGCTTATAAATGCCAACAGGCAGTTCACAGCCCAGAGAATGAATGTGCTGAATACTGTTGCTGAAGTTTTCAGGATCTCTCCCAAGGACTTTTTGGCAATCGAGCAATTCATTAAGAATGATGATTTTGAAAACCTGAGAAACCCTGCTATACTCGTCCTTGGAAGAGCAAACAGGGACAATCCGCTGAAAAAGAAGATGCAGTCGGGTTATATCGGGACAACAATAATCATCCTGAGAATTTCAAGCGTCGATCTTTATTTCATAAGGTATAGCTCAATAGACCAGCTTTATCTTAACGGGCTTCCAATTTTAGCAGGTGTTGTTTATATATTTCCGAAAGGAAGCTCATTAAAATCTGAACAGGGAAATGCTATATATTACAGTGATATTAATTCACTTTTCCATACTGACCTTCAACAGAACAAGGTATCTTTCATCGCTGAAAATCTCACATTCAGGTTCAGTGACGGTACAACAGCAGTTAACAACATAAGCTTCTCTGCCGAAACTGGTAATCTTGTCGGGATAATGGGCGCCAGTGGCTCAGGTAAAACAACATTACTTAATATCCTGAGCGGAATACAAAGGCCATCTTCCGGAACGATCAGGATTAACGGGCTTCCTGTTGGAAGTACAGCTCTTGAGGGCGTTATAGGCTATGTGCCCCAGGACGATTTACTTATTGAAGACCTTACAGTCTTTGAAAACCTTTACTTTGCCGCATGCCAGTGCTTCGGCAGCAAAACAAAAAATGAAATAACCGGGATTGTAGATCATACACTGTCCTCACTCGGTCTTTCAGAAAAACGAAACCTGAAGGTAGGATCGGTTTTTAATAAAATGATAAGCGGGGGGCAGAGAAAAAGGCTGAATATCGCGCTTGAGCTCATCCGGGAGCCCCTGATTCTTTTTCTTGACGAGCCTACTTCAGGACTTTCTTCACGCGATTCAGCTAATCTCATGGATCTGCTTCGCGATCTCAGCCTGAAAGGGAAACTTATCTTTTCAGTTATACACCAGCCTTCATCAGGTATCTTCAAGATGTTCGATAAAGTGATCATCCTTGACAGAGGCGGTTGGATGGCATATTCGGGAAATCCTGTTGATGCCGTTGTATACTTCAAAAAAATAGATGCCCAGATCAATGCAAATATCGGGGAATGCCCTTCCTGCGGAAATGTCAATCCTGAAACAATATTTAATATAATAGAGACCCAGGTAGTTGATGAATTCGGCCAGTACACTGAAGACAGGAAAGTGAAACCCGAAGAATGGGCTGCTTCATTTAAGTCACTGCATCCTTTTGTTTCGCCACCTGAAATATCAGAAAAACCACATAGCAACCTTGATCGACCCTCGAAGCTTGATCAGTTCAGGATCTACATCAAAAGAGATTTTCTCGGAAAGCTCTCGAATACACAATATATACTTCTTACATTACTCGAAGCGCCGGCCCTTGGTTTTGTCCTTTCAATAATAATAAGGTATATTCCTGATCCCGTTTCAGATGAATATGTGTTTGCCGAGAACGAGAATATCCCCATTTACATTTTCATGAGCCTTATAGTGGCCCTTTTCCTTGGCCTGACGATAAGCGCGGAAGAGATCTTTCATGACAGGAAAATACTCAAGCGCGAACATTTTCTGAATCTGAGCAGGTCGAGCTATCTTCTGTCAAAAACAGGGATACTGATGATCATTTCTGCAATTCAGACGTTTCTCTTCATAATTATTGCAAACGAAATACTTGGAATAAAAGGAATGTTCCTTACATACTGGCTTGCACTCTTCACAACATCATTCTGTGCAAACATGATAGGTCTGAACATCTCGGCATCTTTCAATTCAGCAATTACAATATATATAGTTATCCCCATCCTCATAATCCCGATGATGGTGCTCAGCGGAGCAATGTTCCCGTTTGATAAGCTTAACAGGAAAATAGGAAATGTTGAGGTTGTGCCGGTGATTGCGGAGGTTATGCCGACACGATGGACTTATGAGGCGTTAATTGTCTCCCAGTTCAAGGATAATGTTTACAGCAGGACAGTATACGATAAGGAAGGTGAAACATTTTATGATCTTCAAAAGAAGATAAGCGAAGCAAACTTCAACAAGATCCACAGGATACCTGCCCTGCGTGAAGCGCTGAAAAAAATCATGCCTGAGAGATCTGTTAATTCTTTAACAGTAAAAGAGACGGGAGATCTAAAAGAAAAAGGATATGCAGGAAAGCTTAAGCTTCTTAAAAACGAGCTTGAGAAGCTATCTTCTATTGATGGGATGGCTGAGTTTGAATTAGTTGAAAAACTTCAGCCGGAAAGCTTCAATACCGTTGTTGCCGATTCAGTCACTCTTTACCTCGATAAAGCTGACAGGTTCTTCAGCAGGATATCAAACTCCGCTAACGACAAAATTGACATGTTCTATAACAAGTATAGTTCAAAATTAAAGAGGCTTGAAAATGATTATTATAACTACAGCCTTAAAGAGATCGTAACCAAACCTTATGAACGAAAGAAAATTCTCGTATACAATAACAGCCTGATACAAAATACTGATCCGATTTATCTCGATCCTGCAAAGAAGGGACCAATGGACTTCAGAACACATTTTTTCGCTCCTTCAAAATATATTTTCGGAATTAAAACTGATACTTTCACCTTCAATATTTGCCTTGTTCTGCTTAGTACTGTTGCTTTGTATATTATTCTTTATTATGATATTCTCGGGAAAACAGTCAGGTTTTTCGAAAACCTGACATTCAGGAAGTAGATATCCCCGGGTCCCAGTTGTTATAACAATAACAAAATACTTCAATTTATCATTATTTGTAACTGATATCGTTCTGAATCTCAAGAAGTGTGTTCAGGATGTTCATTTCTTAAATTTGTCTGAACTGTTTCCTGCATAAAATAAATATTTTGCTAAATTGCCATCTGATTTTATATTTTTGTGTCTAACCGAGACCTGAATCCTGAATGAAAGGAACTATATTATTCTCTTTATTACTCCTGCTGTCCTTCAGCTCATGCAGGAACGGATCAAACAAAACAGGTGAATTTGTGTTTCCTGAAGCCGATTCAATTCCGCTTGCCGAGGCTGAAAAGCTGAGTCCCGAAGCAATTGCGGATATTTCGAGGAATATTTCATCACCTGCTGAAATCGCAAACCTCCTGCAATCTCTCGAAGTACCTTTTTCGCAGGACTATCTTGCATCTTCAATTGATGCAAAGAAACAAAGCACCAATTTTGATAAAGCTGTGAAGCTTGGCATACTTGGCGCCGACCTTGGATATTTAAACATGTACGAAAAGACCGGATCTTCACTTGATATCCTTTCTTCAATAAGGCAGCTTGCTGAAGATCTGAAAGTAGGTCAATTCTTCGATTTTGAACTTTTAAAAAGATTATCACAGAATAAGTCTGACCTCGATTCATTGCTTTTTATATCAATTGACTCGTATAGTAAAATAGATAACTACCTCCGTTCAGATAACAGGGGTCAGCTGTCGGCCCTGATGATTATCGGCGTATGGCTTGAAAGCCAGTATTTTGCAACACAGGTCGCCGATCAGTATCCCGACGATGTTCTGAGTGACAGAATTGGCGAGCAGAAAATAATTCTCAATGATCTCATCCTTCTTCTCAGCCCGTATTGTAGCAGGGATAATGAGTTTAAAGCGTTGTGTGAAGATCTTTACAATATACGGGAGAAATACCGTGATGTTAAAATCACTTATACGCAGGGTGATCCGATAAGCATTGAAAAAGAGGGCAGGATGGAGATTGTCCAGACTGAGAAGAGTGAAGTTGAAATGACCCCGGAACAGCTTGAAGAAATAATTGATATCACAAAAGAAATCCGAAACCGGCTGATTTTAAATAATTAGTATGAAAAACATTGCAATCGCTTTCCTCCTTCTGCTGGGCGGTACAGTCCTTACATACGGACAGACCGGCGATCCTCTTGTCAGTCAGTGTGTTATGAATGCCGGATCAGATGCCAAATATCTGAAAGACTTCAGAGTACAGCTTGGCAAGGCAGAAAACAGTACAGATACACGCTTCAAGGCAAAAATGTCGCTGTGGAAAAATACAAGATACAGGTTCTCAATGTGCAATGCTGACAACTCCCAGGGCAAACTTATACTTATTATCAGGGATGAAGCTAATAAACAGGTTCTTTCTTCATTCGATAAGAACACAGGCAAAATATTCCCATATATCGATTTCACCTGTAATAAAAGCGGCGTTTACCAGATTTGCTTCGATTTCGAAAACGGACAGCAGGGTTCGGGTGTCGGAGTGGTATCAATGATAAGATAGCTATCTTATTTCAGATACCATAAATACATTGACTGGATATAAATAATCATCAGGAAAAATAGCGAGAAAAGAATTTCCGGCATCAGTTTTTTCTTAAGGAAAACAAAGTAATGTGACAGGAAATAGCTGAGAGGAATAGCTGTGATCCACATCATCTCAACTGAAGCGGAAGATATCAGGAGCCACACCAGAATTGAAGTAACCAGAATCCAAATCAGTAATGAGAAAGTCTTTCTGGCCTGAATTTTTTTGGATCCTATATTCATGAACAGGTGTAAGGAAGCGCCAAGCAGAAGCACACCGGTAAATACGAGTGAGCCTATATTAAAAGGAGTGTATGTGAATCCAGCTTTCCTTCCAAATATATTATAATCGAGGATCCTAATAAGATCTGCCGGATCATTGCCAATGACATAATAGATACCTGTTGTCAGAACGAAAGGTGTTAATAATCCTGTTATAGATAATAATAACTCCTTAGTATTAAAGGTCCTCAGGAGAATTATTCCTGCAATCATTATTATACCGAACCAGATAAGATTGGCATAAAAAAGGCTTCCGATACCAATAAGGAGTCCAGCATCAAAGAAATTATATGCAACACCCTGTATCCTGTATGATTCCATTATCCTCCTGATTGCAAACATCAGGAATACAGATCCGAATACTGAAGGATTCATCAACTGATATTGAGGGAATAAAGCGATTATCAGAATATAAAAGAGGGCCGGGAGGAAGGTTCTTTCATGAATAAAGAACAGGATCGTATTCAGGTTAACCATCATGAACGCCATCAGGCATACAAGCGCCATAGTAAATAATATCCCGGGAACCGGGTGTGTTCCGATTATTGAGGATACAATACCATATAGAGGCATCGGGTCAATATCAAAATACAATGAAAACCTGTCTTTTGCATCTATCACACTGCCTGACCACAGAAACAGCATGACTACAACAATCAGAAATATTGTGAACGGGCCTGTTCGTTTAAACTGTCTTAAAAGCATTATTTTTTCAGATCAAAACCAATATCCTTACGGTAATACACACCATCAAAACTGATCTTACAAACATTAAAATAGGATAACTGAAGAGCGGCTTCCATTGTTTTTCCTTTTGAGCTGATTGCAAGAACTCTTCCCCCGGATGTTACAGCTTTCCCCTCCCTGATTTTGGTTCCTGCATGAAAGACAACACTTCCGCTTACATTTTCCAGTCCTGAAATTATCATTCCTTTTTCATAATTTCCCGGATAGCCTCCGGATACAAGCATTACTGTGCCGACATATTCATCATCAATATCAAGATTCATACTGTCGAGATTTCCATCTGCAACTCCCTGCATAAGGTCGAAAAAATCGGATCTGATGCGCGGCATAATGGCCTCTGTCTCCGGATCACCCAACCTGGCATTGTATTCTATTACATAAGGATCACCATCTACATTCATAAGTCCGAAAAAGATGAAACCCTTGTAGATTATCTTATCATTTGCAAGGCCGTTGATTGTTGGCTCGATAATTCTTTCCTTTACTTTTTCAATAAATTCCTTGCCTGCAAACGGCACAGGTGAAACGGCGCCCATCCCGCCGGTATTCAGGCCGGAATCTCCTTCTCCTATCCTTTTATAATCCTTGGCCTCCGGGAGAAGTTTGTATGATTTGCCATCGGTTACAATGAAAACTGATAATTCAATACCTTTAAGGTACTCCTCAACAACGACTTTGCTCCCTGCCGATCCGAACTTCCCATTAAGAATTGAATTAATTTCGCTCAAAGTTTCATTAAAATCATTTATTATTAATACTCCTTTGCCGGCTGCAAGTCCATCGGCTTTAATTACATAAGGAGGCTTTAATGTCTTCAGAAAACCAGGGGCTTCATCTGCATTTGTGAGATCAAAGCTCCTGTAAGAGGCTGTCGGTATTCCATGTCGTGTAAGGAACGCCTTGGCAAAATCCTTGCTTCCCTCAAGCTGTGCTGCTTCTTTATCCGGACCGATAACAGGTATGCTTTTAAGTTCATCATCATTAAGGAAAAAATCGTGAATGCCCTTCACAAGAGGAGCCTCAGGGCCGACAATAACCATTCCTATCCGGTTTTCAAGAACTGATTTCTTCACTTCACCGAAGTTTTCGGGATCGATTGGAAGGTTCGTCCCAATTGAGTTTGTTCCGGCATTCCCCGGACCGATAAACAACCTGTCAATTTTTGGGCTCTGAACGAGTTTCCAGGCAAGGGCATGCTCCCTACCGCCCGAACCAAGAATAAGAATATTCATTTTGGGCATTTTTTATGGCCCAAAAGTAAGATTTCATTCCGGATTATTTACAAAGAGTCAGTTAGAAACATCTCCTGTTTTACAGTACCTTGAAAAAGTCTGCATAACCGAGCTGACATAGGTTTTTGAAACCGGTATATCTGTTGCAGAAGGAACATCGAGCTCGAGTTTCAATCCATCCTTATCCCTCCTGATAACTTTTACTTTGTCGAAATTCACAATGTAACACCTGTGACACCTCACTATATCACTACCTGCGAAAGTCTCCTCCACCTTCTTGAGTGTATCCCTGAGCATGTACTTTGAGATCTTGTCTTTATTGAGATAACATACATTCACATAGTTCTCAGCAGATTCGAGGTATAGAAGATTTTCCCTTTTAACTGAAAACTTAAGGATTCCCTTATCATCATAGAAAGCTATCATGTCTTTCTGTGAACCATCCTTTTCGGGTTCGTCCTTCAGCTTTGCAAGCTGATCCTTCTTATCCTGCCAGGCGAGCCATAACCACGAGATAGCATAAGGAAGCAAAAGGACAAGTGCAGTATTTTTTAATGAAATTTTGAATATCCCGGGAAATTCCCTTGAGTCATCAAGGACATATTTTTCAAAAAGTGAATAGAACAACGACATCAGAGCTATTTCAGCAAAGATCCAGATCAGGAACTGCCAGACAAGCAAAGGCATTCTCCTGCAGTAATTGTACATGCCGATCCTGCTTATCACAACAATCAGAACACCTGTAAGAATTGTCAGGCTTGAAAACGTAAAAAAACGAAGTCGTGTTACGTTGAACCACCTGTCGGCGCCGAAAGGAGCGTAAATATTAATAAAAATGAGCGCAAAAACCGATGTAAAAAGAATCAGCCGCAGAATGTTCTGCTTTACATTATGATATGAAGGCAAGGGCTGATCGAATTTTATCATCGGATCATTTCAGATACAGCAAAATTAGTCTTTTTCCTGACAGCATTATCAATTAAATGAGATTACGATCGACCTGAATTTCGTCACAGATACGGGATTTTTATCCCTTAAAATCACTTTTAATCACACCTAGTCCAGCCCAGACACAAAATTTTGCGGGTTTGTCTGAGGTGCTTTTCATTTGCATTTTAAAATATGACGGATGGATTATGCTGAAAGATACAGGCAACTGAAAACAGTCTTCCCTAATGATATGAATGAGGTATCAATTCCCGGATCAGGAGTAAGGATCTGCAAGCAGGATTTTGTTTCCGAAGAACCGGATGACTTTTTTTATATCTCAGATGATGCCGGCATAAATGAAAATCGGGTTTTTTCATATCCTGTATTCATACCAGCCGACAGAAACAGTAATAAAGTAATATTGCTACTTCATGGCCTTAATGAAAGAAGCTGGATAAAATATCTTGCCTGGGCTCATTATATTTCAGAGTTTACCGGAAGTTATGTCATTCTTTTCCCGATCTCATTTCACATGAACAGGTCGCCTGAAGAATGGAGCAATCCAAGAACAATGTCTTTACAACTCGGTGAACGAGTAGCCGCCGGAGGCAACATTCAGATGGCAAGCTTTGCAAATGTTGCTCTTAGCAAAAGGCTTTCTGATGACCCACGCAGATTTTTCATCTCGGGCTACAGGACAGCGTGTGACATCACCCGGCTCCTTGATTCGGTAACACGTGGAGAACATACTGTAATACCTGCAACAAGAAATTTTAATGTTTTCAGCTATTCAATAGGTTCATTTCTTTCTGAAATCCTGTTTATGGCCAATCCACAGAATCTGTTTTCGGAATCAAAGCTTTTCATATTCTGCGGAGGTTCTGTTTTCAGCAGGATGCAGGGGACCTCAAAGCTTATAATGGACAGTCTCGCATTCGATCGTGTTTTCAGGTTTTACCTTTATGATTTTGAGGGCGCTATCGGAACAGGGCAGATTGCAGGATTTTTTAATATCAACAGGCTGGGGCTTGCATTCAGATCGATGATCGACATAGAAAAAATGAAGGATTACAGGGAAAAGATACTCAGGGAGCTTAGGAACAGGATAACAGCAATATCACTTCTTAAAGACAGGGTCATCCCCCCGGGCGGAATTATCGAAACACTCGATTGCTTCAATGAGGGCAGGATTGTTTCTCTGGCTGACTTCCCATACGATTATTCCCATGAGAATCCCTTCCCTGTTCACAGTGATCCCGGAATAATGAAAAAAGTAAACGACTGTTTCGAATGGGTTATGGGGAAAGCAGTGGAGGCTCTTGCATAATTTCTGAAAAACTGAATCCACGGGATATGACAAACTCTATATATTCCTCAAGGATATCCCTGGAGCATGATGAAGGTGAATCATGAAGCACTATTATAGAACCAGGTGCCGTTTTTCTTTTAAGTATCTTCAGTGAATTCATGCTTCCGAAAGAAGGATCGAAATCATACGGCATAAGGCTCCAGAAGAAAACTCTGTATTTACTTTTCAAAGCATGGTACTGGCTGAATGTAATTCTCCCGTAAGGAGGCCTGAACAGAGCCGATGAAGTATATTCATCGGCTCTGGCTGTATCAGACAGATAGTCTGAAATTGAAGTTCTCCAGCCGTTTAAATGGGAATAGCCATGATTGCCAATTATGTGTCCGTGCAATTTCAGAACCGAAATCAGTTCAGGATGCCGTTCAGCTTTATTTCCTGAACAGAAAAAAACAGCCCTAGTACCAGATTGTTTCAGCAGCTCAATAATAAATGGCGTCGAATCAGGATCAGGTCCGTCATCAAATGTGAGAAGAAGCCGCCTTTCAGTCGTCTTTATCCTGAAGACTGCTTCAGGATAAAGACTGTCAAATACAGACAATGGCCTGAAAAGCCGCATATAGTTAACTATTTGGAATAAAGCCTTCCGTAATAATTATTTATATCAGGTTCTATCCGGGTTGAAATATCTTTAAGATCAAGATCAGTCGACATCCTGTAAATATCCAGAAGCGCCTGCATGTTGATACCTATCGGGTAATCCATTCCAAAACGATCGTTGCCCATACCGACAGCATAATCCAGGTAAGTGTTTGCGTAATTAATAACATCGTTGAGCAACTTCTCGCCCTCTTCAGTCTTTCCTGCCCTGAAATAAGCTTTTGCAATACCAGTTACAAAGTAATCGTAAGGCATCTTACCGGCAGGTACAATCTCGAGTCCCCGTCTGGCAGCTTCAAGCGCTTTGGTCGTATCGCCGGCGGTGATGAGATCATTTGCAAGCACTCCGAATAATCGCCTGAAATTGCTGAACATCCTCCTGTTGTTTTCATCAAGATATACTTTTGGATCATCAGCATTCCCCCATGAGAACTTAGTCATCATATTCTCATACATGAGGTCAGGGTCTGCGATCCCGAATTCTCCTTCCGGGTTTTTCCCTGTATTTATTGGTACAACCCTGTAAGCCATTCCTTCCTGAATAAAGTATTTTTCAAGGCCTTTGTACTGGTCAGACGGAACGGTTGTTGAATAATAAACAGGCCGGTCCCATTGATTTGTTGAAAGGAGGTCCATTATTGCCAGGTCGCCCTTGAGAACATCATTTTCAGTGTATTCCCAGATCATCGGCGAAACGATCCTGTCTTTGAAATAGCTTTTCACAGTACCGTTTTCAAGAACTTTTGCTGAATCAACATCAATAAGGAACTTGTTTGTCGGGATATAATTCACCATGTCGCCTGCCCCTGTAAGATCGATCATATATTTACGATCATCCTGACCGGCGAAAGTTACAAGATCCTTAAGCGGAACGGGGGTTTTAACTCTTTCTGTAACAGGAAGCTGCTCTCTCTCTCCTTCGCGGTATTTTGACTGAGGCAATGAGAGCGGTAATGGATCGGATTCGAAAGCTTTCTGCCTCATCATTGCAATATACCAGCCAGCCTGGATATAGCTCAGATTGGCAACCCTCACATCGGGTCGCACTTGTTCAACGTCCTGTATATACCACACAGGGAAAGAATCATTATCTCCATACGTAAATAAAACAGCATCAGGAGCACATGATTTCAGATAGTTCGCCCCAATGTCTCTTGCAGTATACCTGTCAGACCTGTCATGATCGTCCCAGTTCTGGCTTCCCATAAGCAGTGGCGATGCTGCGAACAGCACAACGAATGTTACAACAAGTGAAATTGTTTTTCCTGTATAGCGGCTCAGGAGTTCATAGATAAACATGAAACCCAACCCTATCCAGATTGCAAACGCATAGAAAGATCCGACGTAAGCGTAATCTCTCTCCCTTGGTTGATTGGGATACTGGTTGAGATAAAGTATAATTGCCATCCCTGTCATAATAAAAAATCCCATGACAAGCCAGAAATCATTCCTGCTTTTACGGTAATGCCAGTACATTCCGAGAAGACCAATAATTAACGGCAGGAAATAATATGTATTTCTGCCGGGATTTGACTTAAGATCTTCCGGAATATTGCTGAGGTTCCCGAGTCTTGCTTCATCTATGAATTTTATGCCGCTGATCCAGTTGCCATTGATAGGATTTCCGTTGCCCTGGATATCATTCTGCCTTCCGACAAAATTCCACATGAAGTATCTCATGTACATATATCCGATCTGATACCTGAAAAAATATCGCACATTTTCGGTGAATGTCGGTATCTCTAAAGTCTGATTACCAGATCTGATCTTATGACCGTCGATCCTGCCCCAGTATTTGTAAGCTTCAATATGATCAGGGCTGGTACTATACATGCGTGGGAACACAGTCTCGTACTGGCTGTCATATTCCGGAACATACTGGTAATAAGGTTTGTACTTCCCGTCTACCTTATTATAACCCGCAAGAGCTTCCCTGCCACCTGTCCTCGGTGTACTGTAATAATTCCCAAAGAGCTTTGGTGAGGTGCCATATTGCTTCATATTTATATAATATGAAAGCGAGAAAACATCCGAAGGATCATTCTGATTCATCGGAGGTCTTGCAGATGATCGGATCATTATCATCGCGTAGGATGAATATCCTATCATTATGACAGTGAATGCCGTAATGACGTAATTCAATATTACTCTGCCGCTCCTTATTGAATAGCGAATTCCAAATACGAGACCAGCAGCAAGCGCAGCTACAAAGAAAAGAAGGCCGCTGTTATATGGCAGTGTGAAAACATTAACAAACAATAATTCAAACCAGCCGGCAACAGCAGGAACGCCGGGCATAATAACAAAAACAAGTAGCCAGAGAAGCAGAACAGCAAGCAGAAGGGCTTTTATGACGCCTTTTGTTGTCACTTCATACTTTTTGAAATAATAAACAAAGACGAAAATTGGTACAATAAGAAGGTTAAGCCTGTGAATACCAAGCCCGAGTCCCATTATGAATGCAACAAGGATGACCCATCTTCCTGAATTCGGTTCATCGGCTTCTTCCTCCCAGCGCAACATAGCCCAGAAAACGATTGCTATTATCAGCGATGACAAGGCATATAATTCACCTTCAACGGCAGAGAACCAGAAAGTATCTGTGAATGTATAAGTTAATGCGCCAATAACGCCGCTTGCAAGAATTGCGGGAATCCTTGAAGGATCGGGATTGTTTCCTTCCTTAAAATATACTTTTCTTACAAGATGCGTAATTGTCCAGAAGAGGAACATTATCGCGAATCCGCTGCACAGAGCCGACAATGAATTCATCATTACGGCAACATGAGAAAGATTACCTCCTGCAAAAAGTGTTGCAACCCTTCCCATCATCAGGAAAAGCGGGGCTCCCGGCGGATGCCCAACCTGAAGCTTAAATGCTGAAAGAATGAATTCGCCACAGTCCCAGAAGCTGACCGTAGGTTCAACTGTCAGAAGGTATACACCCGATGAAACAGCGAACATCAGCCATCCCGTGATATTGTTCAAAAGGCGGAAATTGCCCCTGAATGAGTTCATAATGTTAAATTTAATTCAGACAACAAATAACGGAAAAATATATCACATGAAACGGGGTACAAATCGTTTTAACAACAATTTAACTGCCGGAAAAAAACTATTTTTGTTCTAAACCGCCGGAAATGAAGTACCTGTATTTTGCCTTTATCGTGTTTTTTCTTGCTTCAGGTCAACTTGGAGCGCAGGATGAAAACAGGGATCAGGCAGAAAAAGAGCTTTCTCTCAGCATCAAATCGATGAACTTCATACGGAATGATGAATACTTCAATCCTTTGGGAAGCCCTGGTTTTCATCTTTCAGGTGAAATCCCCCTTTGGATCGACAAATCATTATGGATCGAGGGTTATACGCTGACAGGTTTCTTCTTCCGTCCCGAAGTGGTTTATAATCCGACTGAAAAGTTATCATTGAGAGCCGGTGCCCATTTCCTGAAATACTGGGGCGCAGGAGGATTCACACAAATAAAGCCTGTCCTCTCCACATCGATTCAGATAGCTCCCGGTACAATCCTAACGATCGGCTCACTTTCAGGAAGCGATAAACACAGGATGTTCGATCCACACTTCAATTTTGAAAGACTATATACAGATTATTCTGAGAACGGTTTTCAGATCAGGACTGAAAGAAAGCACATCTTCAATGATGCATGGATCAACTGGGAAAATTTCATTTTCACAGGTGATACAGAAAGGGAAATATTCACATTCGGGGAATCTTTCAGATATGTTTCACATGAGACAGCTTCACCTTTCAATATTGAAATACCTGTTCAGATCCAGTTTAAGCATTTCGGAGGACAGGTAAGCAATTATCCTGAGCATGTGACTACTTTCTTCAACCTGGCTTCCGGGTTGAGAGTGAATTTCAATACAGGAGATATGACAGGGAAAATCGGTGTTGAGTATACAGGCTTTCTGAACAGCGTGATCCCTGAAAGAGAAACTTACATTATCTCACATGGTCATGCTTCATGGTGGAGATTGCACTACGATATTAAAAGGTTTTATTTCGGATCCTCATACTGGGTTGCGAATAATTTCTATGCACCCAACGGGAATGGAATCTTCGCAAGCGTATACAGGTTTGATTCAAAATATGTTATCCGCAAAAGAGAAATTATAACCGGGTCAGCATATCTGAAGCTGTTGCCTGAGGATTATCTTGAGCTGTTTTTCGGTATCGACACCTATTACGACATGTGCGAAAAACGACTTGATTATGCAGCTACGCTTCACTTAAATTTTGAAGATATTTTCAGGCTACTCATAATCAAATGATCCTCATTTTCCTAAATCCGGCGGCTCATACAGGCGCCTGTCAATAAAATATCTCCAGGGTTTATTCTTCCAGGTTTCTCCCGAATAGTCAACTCCGATTCTCGGGCTAGTCTGAATAACAGGTCTGATCCCGGTCTCTTCGACCCAGATCCTATCTGAGCTTGTAAGATCTTCACCATAAAACGATCTGTCAATGCCAATAGCCCTCGCCAGCTTTCCCGGACCGTTGAAAATACCTGCTCCCCTTATTAGAACAGCCTGCGGAATTCCTTCAGAACCTGTTACAAAGTTCAGCATCCAGTACATCCCGTATATGAAATAGACATAGATGTTCCCGCCCTCATGATACAACATTTCGGTACGTTTTGTACGTCCTTTGGCTGCATGACATGCAAGATCCTCCTCTCCGCGGTAAGCCTCAACTTCATTTATCATAAGCTTTGCAATACTGCCATTACTACAGAATACCAGATTCTTCCCCGGCAGATCAGGCGCAACTTCAAGAACGTCGCGTATAAAAAACTCCCTATCAAGTCGCCCGCCTTTTTCCATGATTAATATGGTGCACCAAGGCACATCGGGCATGGTTCACATGAAGTATATAAAATGCAGTTGCTGAGATCGTGGGTTTTCAATTTTGAGGAAGCTTCCCTGATAACAAGTACTTCGGCATGGGCTGTAGGATCGCTATCAAGTACTACCCTGTTATATGATTCAGCAAGTATTTCATAATTCATTGTAATTACGGCACCGAAAGGTCCACTGCCATTTTCGAAACCTCTAAGAGCAATCTTTACAGAATGTGCAAGAAAAGTTTTGTGTCTGTATTCCATTTAATTTTATAAAAATGCAAAAGTATTTTATTTTTGCGCCGCGTTATGTTTCATCGAAACAAAAAGAAAGAAAATCATGTGATTATTCTTTTTTTTTATGAAATATATTGTATTTTTGCAAACCCTAAAATATGGGTAAAACAGTTTAAAGAGAAGTATATCAATTAAAAAACAATACAAGTGGACACCTTAAGCTATAAGACAGTTTCGGCAAATAAAGCTACTGTGAACAAGGAGTGGGTTATTATAGATGCTGAAGGACAGGTTTTGGGCAGGCTTGCAACACTGGCTGCATCGATGCTCAGAGGGAAGCATAAGACAAACTTCACACCGCATGTTGATTGCGGAGATAACGTGATTATCGTAAATGCTGAGAAAGTGCAACTCACAGGAAAGAAAATGACTGACAAGGTTTACACCCGTCATACAGGTTATCCCGGCGGTCAGAGATTTGCAACTGCAAGCCAGATGCTTCAGAAGAATCCTCTTTCGCTTGTTGAAACAGCAATCAAAGGAATGTTGCCGAAGAACAGGCTTGGAAGCGAACTTTACAGGAATCTGCATGTTTATGCAGGTTCGGAACATCCGCATGAAGCACAGAAACCAAGGAAAATAGAACTTTAATATATTATAAGAAGCAGGTATGGAATCAGTCAATGCTCTTGGAAGAAGAAAAGCAGCAGTTGCACGGGTATATTTAAGTGACGGAAAAGGCAATATTACAATTAACGGAAGGGATTACAAGGAATATTTCGGAGCTGAAACGCTTCAGTATGTTGTTACCCAGCCGCTTGTAGTGCTTAACGCCACAGATAAATATGATATTAATGTTAACCTCGATGGCGGTGGAGTAAAGGGACAGGCCGAGGCTCTCCGTCTTGGAATCACAAGAGCTCTCATCCAGGTTGATGCTGAAAACAAGTCTATTCTTAAGTCTAACGGTTTTGTAACGCGCGATCCGCGTGAAGTTGAAAGGAAGAAACCGGGCCAGCCAAAAGCCCGCAGAAGATTCCAGTTCAGTAAACGTTAGTACCTGACAGATGAAGTTTAGTATCTAAATTGCAGAGACTTCCCGACGGAACTACTTTGCGATTGATCAAACAGAATGTAAACTTAAAAATAATAAAATGCCGAGAACAAATTTCAAAGAATTACTCGATGCCGGTGTTCATTTCGGGCATCTAAAAAGAAAATGGAATCCCGCAATGGCTCCTTACATCTTCATGGAGCGTAACGGTATCCACATCATCGATCTTGAAAAAACTTCAGAAAAAATCGATGAAGCAGCTTCAGCAATGAAACAGATTGCAAGATCAGGAAAGAAAGTACTGTTCGTTGCAACAAAAAAACAGGCAAAAGAAATAGTTGCCGAA
Source organism: Bacteroidales bacterium (assembly GCA_036261265.1). Classification (GTDB taxonomy): domain Bacteria; phylum Bacteroidota; class Bacteroidia; order Bacteroidales; family VadinHA17; genus LD21. The sequence goes on along the minus strand of DATALC010000059.1, from coordinate 15,308 downwards.
AAAGTAAAGGCAGTTAATATGCCTTATGTTGTGGAACGCTGGCCGGGTGGAATGCTCACCAACTTCCCCACTATCCGTAAAGCTGTGAAGAAAATGTCCTCAATCGACAAGATGGCTAATGACGGTACATTCCTTAACCTTTCAAAACGTGAAAGGCTTCAGATAACAAGGCAGAGGGCCAAGCTTGAAAAAACCCTTGGCAGCATCACAGATCTTACAAGACTGCCTTCGGCTCTTTTTATTGTTGACGTTTCAAAAGAGCACATTGCCGTAAGAGAAGCAAAAAGATTGGGAATCCCTGTTTTTGCAATGGTCGACACAAACTCTGATCCTTCAGATATCGACTTCCCGATCCCAGCCAATGATGATGCTTCAAAATCAATTTCACTCATCGTTGGAATACTCTGCCAGGCTATTGAAGAAGGTCTGAGCGAGAGAAAGATCGACAAAGACAAGGAACCTCAGCAGAAGGAAAAGAAAATTTCGAAGAAAGATTTTGATACAAAGGAAATTTCAGCTTCTCTGATCGAGAACAGGATTGAAGAGGAAGAAGAGGAAGAAGTTGAAGAGGAAGAAGTAACAGAAGACGAAATTATCGAAGACTCTGAAGAAGAGGAAGAAGAAAAATAGTTTGGTTAACAATTAAAAGAAAATTCATTATGGCTAATATAAGTTCTGCCGATGTTGCAAAATTGAGAAGAGTTACTCTTGCCGGAATGATGGACTGCAAGAAAGCTCTGGAGGAAGCAGACGGTAACTTCGACAAGGCTATTGAAATAATACGTAAAAAAGGACAGGCTGTTGCAAACAAGCGTTCAGACAGGGAAGCAACTGAAGGTGTTGTACTTTCAAAAGTAGCTTCGGATGGAAAGCTTGGAGCAATGATCGTTCTTAACAGCGAGACTGACTTTGTTGCAAAGAATGCCGATTTCATAGGCCTTGCAAATAAGATCCTTGATCTTGCACTTGCAAAAAATCCTTCAAATCTCGATGAGCTTAAAGCTCTTCCATTCGATGGCGGAAAAGTAGGCGACAAAGTAGTTGAATATATTGGAATTATCGGCGAAAAGCTCGATCTGTCATATTTTGATAAGATCCAGGCAGAGCATGTTCAGGCTTATATTCATCCCGGGAATAAGCTTGCTGTTCTTGTCGGTTTTAATAAAGCAAATGCCGACATCCAGGTTTATAAAGATGTAGCTATGCAGGTAGCTGCAATGAGCCCGGTTGCAGTTGATAAGGAAAATGTACCTCAGAATGTTATTGATCAGGAACTCGAGATAGGTCGTGAGCAGGCCCGTCGTGACGGAAAACCTGAAGAAATGCTTGATAAAATAGCACAGGGGAAGCTTACCAAATTCTACAAGGAAAGCACTCTCCTCAACCAGGATTTTGTCAAGGATAATAAAATGACTATCAGGCAGTACTTACAGTCTGCCATGAAGGACCTTACAGTTACTGATTTCAAGAGATACTCGCTTAATCTTTAATACGTAAGTTCATATTCGATATCATGTGGCCCCGATATTTTTACCGGGGCCACTTTTTTTTTAACTTTGTTAACCTCATTACTAAAAAGTAAAATTAAATGTCATATTCCCGGATACTTTTGAAGCTCAGCGGTGAGTCACTTGCCGGTGAGGAAAACAATGGCATTAGCGATGCAGTCCTCCTTGAATATTCAGAACAGATAGCAAAAGCTTCTGAAAGCTGTGAAATTTCAATAGTTATAGGTGGCGGAAATATTTTCAGGGGCTTAAGCGGAACTCAATCAGGTTTCGACAGGCTTAAAGGCGATCAGATGGGTATGCTTGCAACTGTAATCAACAGTCTTGCCCTCGAAAGTGGTATTATACGTGCAGGCGGAAAAGCAAAGGTTTTTACATCTATAAGGATGGAACCTGTCGGAGAGCTGTACAACAGGGATAAGGTGGTTGAAGCAATGAAAGAAGGTTATGTATGCATCCTTGCGGGAGGAACAGGTAACCCGTTCTTTACAACGGATACTGCATCAGCCTTAAGAGCAGTCGAAACAGGGGCTGATGTTCTTCTGAAAGGCACCAGGGTAGACGGGGTTTATTCAGCTGATCCGGAGAAGGTACCTGATGCAGTGAGATATGAAAAGATCACTTTCGAGGAGGTAATCGATCGCAGGCTGAAGGTTATGGATCTGACAGCATTCACGATGTGCCGTGAGAACAACATGCCTATCATAGTATTTGATATGAATAAGCCCGGTAATCTCCTTAAAATCATAGAAGGACATAATATCGGCACAATAGTAAGCAGGTGAATGAATTGACTATTTCTACCTTTTTTATTATATTTGTTTAAAGAAAGGTTTTAATTAAAAAAATAACATAATGGACGAAGAAGTTGAACTGATCACTGAAGAGACTAAAGACAGGATGGAGAAAGCCGTCGAGCATCTTGAGCACGAGCTTGCACGCCTCAGGGCCGGAAGAGCAAACCCTGCACTTCTCGATGGAATCACTGTCGATTACTACGGGGTGAATTCACCACTGAACCAGGTCTCCAATATAAATACACCTGATCCCAAAACGATCATGATCCAGCCCTGGGAGAAGAATATGCTTGGTACTATCGAGAAAGCAATAATGGCTGCAAATATTGGTCTCACTCCTGTAAACAACGGTGAGGTTATAAGGATTAATATTCCGCCGCTCACAGAAGAAAGGAGGCATCAGCTTGTAAAACAGGTGAGGAACGAGGGCGAGACCGCAAAGATCAGCGTCCGTAATGCACGTAAATGGGCCCTCGATGAACTTAAAGCCCTCCTGAAGGAAGGCCTGCCCGAGGATACTGAAAAAGAAGCTGCAGATAATATCCAGGAAATGGTGCATGTGTATAATGCAAAAGTAGACAAGGTGATGGCAGCCAAGGAAAAAGAAGTGGTCACAGTTTAGACAGCAGATTCAGCTCACAGATATAATCCCGATGTGCAGTTCCTGCATATCGGGATTTTTTCTCTTCCTGAAAGCACTGCTCTTCTGAACTCAAGATATCTCCTTCCATGCCATATTTCACGAAATGATTGTTCCCTAAGATCTCCCATAATATAATCTGCATCCTTATCGAAGCAACACGGCAGCACCTTTCCCTCCCATGTAACGACAGGGTTGAACCATAACCTTGCACATCTCCTGGGAAAGTAACTTTTTATCCTGTAACTGCCGTTCTCCTCAATATAACGCCTGTATTTCTTCGATTCCGGCATCCATGCAGGAATATCCTCCGGGTTGCAAACCTGCATTGATTTCTTTACAAGAGTTGCCCCGTTCTCCATGGAGAGTTTATGTATTGCATCTATCTGATGTTCATTGTAACGATTCAACAGGACCTGGATCTCAAGTTTCATTTTTGAATGTCTTTTCCTGAATTCTGCTCCGACAGTCTTTATCCCCGTAATAACTTTTTCAATATTGCCGTTCTTCCTGTACTTTGAATAAGTTTCATTATCAATTCCATCAAGAGAGATAATTAATCTGCCTCTTCCTGCATTTGCAAGCTTTATTGCAGTTGCTTCATCCAGGAAATGGCCGTTTGTTGATATTGTTTTATATAAGTGTCCTGTTGCATCTATGAAAGCAAAAAAATCAGGATGCATCATTGGCTCACCCTGGAAGTAAAGATTTATATTAAAGAGGTATGGCTTTAATTCTTCAATAAACTGCACAAAGAAAGCAGTATCCATGAAACCCTTTTCTCTCCTCATCGTACCTGAACCAGACGCACATTCAGGGCATCGCAGATTACAAAAATTCGTCATCTCGACGCCAATAGCAGGTGGCATTCCCGATATTAAAGGCTTTTTAAGAGCCGAACCGGCAAGGAAGGAGGTTCCGGATTTAAATGCATTAATATATTTTCTTGTGATATTCAAACGTCAGAAGTTAAATAATAAAACCAGGGGTCTGGTTTCCCCAAAGAAATGAAAAAAGATTTGAAAATTAATATAGGGTACAATCACGGACATCAGGTCTTAGAATTGAAAACAAACAGTACTGTACCACAAAAAAATTGACATAAATTATTAACGCCATGAAAAACTTAAAAACACTCACAGGAATTGCAGTAATTCTGATGCTGTGCTTCACAGTACAGACTGCATCTGCAGGTTCTTCCCTGAAGGGAAAGAATGACCAGCAGGACTATATCACAGTTCGTGGTAAAGTCATTGATGCCGAAACAGGTTCACCTCTTGTTTTTGCCACAGTTGCCTTAAAGGAATCAAATGTAGCAATTGTTACAAATATCGATGGTGAATTTACTCTTAAGCTTATGCCTCCGGTTACAAACAAGAGCCTCGAGGTTTCTTACCTGGGCTTTAAAAACAAGGTGATTGCACTCGATAACCTGAAAGATGGTAAAAATGTAATTGCACTTGAAGCAGCTCCGATCCCAATAAGAGAGATAATTGTGAAACCAACTGATCCTACACTTGTTGTAGAGAGAGCAATCGATAACATTGGTAAAAACTATGAAAACGTACCAAATCTTATGACTGCTTTCTACAGGGAGACAATAAGGAAAAACAGGACCTACGTATCTATTGGCGAGGCAGTTGTTGAAATCTTCAAAGCTCCGTACAGAAACGACATTCGTTTTGACGGCGCCAGAATATACAAAGGCAGGAAAAGCTCCGATGTTCAGAAGATGGATACTGTTCTCTTCAAACTCCAGGGAGGCCCGGTTACCGTACTCCAGCTTGACCTTGCAAAGAATTCAGAGGATGTTCTTACCCGTGAGGCAATGAAATATTACAATTACTCACTTGGTGGTGTGATCGAAATAAACGGCAAGCCCCACTATATAATTGAATTCTTACAGAAGCCTGATGTTGATATTCCTTTGTTCATGGGCTCTCTTTACATCGACATGGATTCCTACGCAATAACAGAAGCTGAATTCGGATTCAACCTTTCAGATAAGGATAAAGCCTCTGAGATATTCATCAGGAAGAAACCGCTTGGAATGGAAGTAACCCCTGAAATAGCAACATACCGCACAAAATATCGTGAACAGGATGGCAAATGGCACTTCGAATATTCAAGGGCTGAAGTAAGATTCAAGGTTAACTGGAAAAGAAAACTGTTCAATACGTACTATACAACAATGTCAGAAATTGCAGTAACAGATCGTACTGACCAGGAAGTTATTAAATTTGCAGGAAAAGAAAAAGTCAGATATAATGACGTCTTTTCTGAAAAAGTAAATGCATTCGCTGATCCACAATACTGGGGAGACTACAATGTGATAGAACCCGACCAGAGCATAGAGTCGGCTATCAGGAGACTCAACAGGAAGGTAAAATTCAGCGAAATAGCACCAGACGAGAAATAAAGTTTGATCTATGATCAGCGATACAGAAATAATCAGGAGGATCAAAGAAGGTGACACAGCTCAATTCGAATCACTTTTCAGATCCTCCTATGTATCACTGGTAAGATATGCCAGGGTAATAATAAAAGATCACGATACAGCGGAAGAAATAGTGCAGGATCTTTTCTTCAGGATCTGGCAGGACAGGCAAAAACTAAACATTGAAAGTTCATTGAACGGATATCTCTTCAGGGCAGTGCATAACAGATGCCTGCATTATATCGAGCACCTCAAGGTCGTTGAGAAACACGCTGAAGAGATGTCGATGAGGCAGCATGAAAGACAGGAGAGCCCGGCGGAAATACTTCAGTACGCAGAATTGCAACAGAAGATTTCGCAGATAATAGAGAGATTACCGGAACGTTGCGGACAGATTTTTTACATGAACAGATTCGAAGGTCTTAAATATAACGAGATAGCTGAGAAGCTTTCAATATCGGTGAAAACAGTCGAATCAAATATGGGACGTGCGCTTAAAGAATTCAGAAAAGAATTACAGGAAAAATGAAAGAGTTAAACAAAAAAGGCAATCTGACTGACAGGGAATGGGAGGAACTGGCTTCCATTTTTTCAGGTGAAAAGGATGGGGATCTGCCAAAATCCGTAAATGGGGATATTGATGAAACCAGGGAGTCCTGGAAAAACCTGAGTAAAATGGAAAACGAAAAACCAATTGACGTCGATAAGGCGTGGAATAATGTATATGCTAAGATCAGCGGGAACCTTTCGGAAAACAGGGAAGCTCCGGTAAGATCAATATTCAGACGTTACACTTTCCTGCGGATAGCTGCAGCAATTCTTATTATTGTGAGCTTTGGCGCAATTACTGTCCTTGTAAACAGAACAGGATATTTTTCAAAGGAAATAGCAGTTGTCTCAGGTGATGACCAGAGAAACCTGCAGGTAGATCTGCCCGATGGCAGCAGGATTTTCCTCAATCGTAATTCCCGGCTTACATACAGTTCAGATTTTGGCAGAAATCAAAGGTCTGTTAAACTGACAGGAGAGGCTTTCTTTGAAATCTCTCCCGATAAGTCTAAACCTTTCACAATAGATGCCGGTAAGGCAATCGTCAGAGTTGTCGGAACATCTTTCAGCGTTCTTACAGAAAATGAAAACTCAGAAGTTGAAGTTTTTGTGAAAACAGGGAAAGTGCTCCTCTCTGAAAAAAGCTCCGAGAAATCACTTGAGCTCGACCCGGGTTATATAGGAAAAACTGAATCAGGTAACATCGGGAAATCTGTGAATACTGATCAGAACTATCTTTCCTGGAATACAGGGATGCTCGATTATAAAAATGAAAAGCTTGAAGTTGTATTCAGCGATCTTAAAAAGGTTTATAATATGTATATTATAGCCGATGATCCTTCAATTCTACAGCTTCCCTGGACATCACCAATCAATTATCAGCCTCAGGATAACATAATTAAGATGATTTGTCTTAGCTTTGGATTGAGTTATACAAAAGATGGTAACGTTTATCATCTTTCGGAAAAATAGCTCATTTAAAGATGTCTGTTCCTGGTGGCTTCATAAGAAAAACTGCAGCCATAGCGTTGTTTATCCTGTGTTTCCTGGTACAAAAAAGCCTGTGCCAGGAATCATCCGTTCTTGAATCTTCATTTACATTCAGGAAAGGCTCAGTCAAAACGATAGACGCACTCGCAATAATCACAAAAGAAACGGGATTCAACTTCACTTACGACAGCAGGTTAATTGATCCTGAAAAAAAGGTATCCCTCGATTATAACAATACACCTTTAAGATCAATCCTTACAGGAATTCTTCAGAATGACTCACTTGTCTTTTCGGTAATCGATAAATATATTATTTTTTCCCGACAGATCAGGAATCATTCCGTTGCGCCTGAAAGTTCCTCTGCCAGGCAGGATGCTGTTTCAGGAAAAATAATCGATGAAGATACAGGCGATCCTCTGCCTTTTGCAACGATAAGCTTTAAAAGCGTCCCGAAAGGAACAGTAACTAACATAAACGGGGAATTCGGCCTGAATATCCCCGATGAGCTCCTTAAAGATACTCTTTCTGTTTCCTATCTTGGTTATGTCGGAAGGGAAATACCTGCCAGCCAGGCAATCGGAAATAACATTACATTTACAATGAGAAGGGAGTATGTTTCGATTCCCGAAATAATCATAAGGAACAAGATCCCCCAGGAAATAATCCTAAAATCACAACATGCCATTCCTGCTAATTATGGAAACAAGCCTGTTATGATGACGGCTTTTTACCGGGAAGGCGTAATGAGAAAATCCCAGCTTCAGACTTATTCTGAAGCTATACTTCACATTTATAAAAGTTCGTATTCGAATACTCTTCTGAATGATCAGATAAAGGTTTATAAAAGCAGGAAGATTGAAAACATCGATCGTGCAGATACACTCGCAGTAAAACTCAAAGCAGGATTAAGCACATGTCTTGAGCTTGACGGTGCAAAAAATCTGTTTGACTTCATGTCACCGGAGTATATCGGAGATTATAATTACCGTCTTTCCGATATCGTAACCTATGACGATGAGGCTGCTTATGTAATTGAATTTCAACCAAAGGAAGGCTCCGAAATACCACTTTTCAGGGGAACGATCTACATAAACACGTCTGATTTTGGTATTTACAATGCCGATTTCCAGGTATCCCCGTCACATATAAGCAAAATCAAGGATTCATTCATAACAAGCTCCGCCGGGGGCTTTGTTACATGGCCCGTTTCTGTAAAATATTCTGTAAGCTATCGAAAGGTCAACAACAGGTATTACCTTAGCCATGTCAGAGGAGATCTTATCTTCAATTCGAAGCAAAAGAAAAAATTATTCAATTCACAGTTTAAAGTGTTCTTCGAAATGGCAGTTACAGATACTGATCCTGCAAATGTCAAACGGTTTGACAGGGACGAGCTGGCGCCAGTGCATTCGGTTTTTTCTGAGACTATAAAAGAATACGATAAAGACTTCTGGGGCGATCAGGACTTCCTTCGCCCGGAAGATAACCTGTTGCAGTCTCTTAAAAATATGCGGGTTAAGCTGCAGGAATTTTCTGAGTGAACCCTTGGGAAATTGTATTTCAGCCTAATACTTATTTATAAGCCTGTACAATTCCGAAAGATCAGGAGTAAGAATTATCTCAGTCCTCCTGTTCTTTGTCCTGGCGTCGGCAGTATTTGAAGCTTCAACAGGAAGATATTCGCTTCTGCCGGCAGCAGTAAGGCGTTTCGGATCAATTTTTGAACCTTCAAGCAGGGTTCTGACTACTGTTGTGGCTCTCTTTACGCTCAGGTCCCAGTTATCTTTCAATTGGCTGTTTCCGGGATTATAAGGAACATTGTCAGTATGCCCTTCGATCATAATCTGTATGTCAGGATTTTTTTCAAGAACTCCCGAAAGCTTCTTCAGGGCGCTTCTTCCATTCGCATCTATATCCCAGCTTGCCGATTTGAAAAGAAGCTTTTCGTCGAGCGAAACATACACTTTCCCGTCTTTTGTTGTGACAGTAAGACCATTGTTTTCAAAACCCAGCAAAGCTTCAGATACCTTATTCTTCAGATCCTGTGCAATTTTCTTCTGAGCGTCAAGTATCTTCTCGAGTTCTGCAAGGCGTGTATTCCTCTTTTCAAGCTCGTAGTTGAGCTCATCAAGAGAAGCTTTCCTTGCATCAAGGTTTGAGCTAAGCTGCTTTAGAAGGTTTTCTTTATCCTGGAGATTTTTCTGGGCTGCCTGTAATTCGGAAAGAAGCTTCTGTGTTTCCCTGACGTTTCCTCTTACAAGATCTTCATGAGAGTTTTTAAGTTCATTGTATAGTGCAGATACATTATTGAAATCTTCTTCTGCTTTATCTCTTTCAATACGTGCGTTTCTTACATTCTGGTTAATTGTGTCTATTTCTTTCCCGAGTGAAGCTATCCTTGCTTCAAGTTCACGGTTCTGCATTTCAAGACCGATATTCTTAGTCTTGAAATCATCCCGTTCATTCATGAAATTCCTGCTTGTATCCTGCAGCTTTCCGAATTTTCTGCCTGAAACACATGATACCGAAAACAATATTATTAATGTGGCTCCGGTCAGGTAGAAGTATATCTTTTTCATTGTTCCAGTGAAGTTTTCTTTATAACAGATTTTCTGCGGTAAAAATTGTCTGATCATGGCAAAAATAAGAAAATAGCACAATGACATGTGAAAACACCGCGGAATAATAATTCTTATATTTGGAGGTTTATTCAGAACAACTTTTAATTGATGCAAAACGAAGAGTCTTTACTCTCTAAAATCATAACTCCGGAAGATCTAAGAAAGCTTGACCCCTCAGATCTTCTTCAGGTCAGTAACGAACTGAGACAGTTCATAATTGATGTAGTATGCAACAATCCCGGGCATTTCGGAGCGAGCCTTGGCGTGGTTGAACTTACTGTTGCATTGCATTATGTATTTAATACGCCTTACGACAAGATAATCTGGGACGTTGGTCACCAGGCTTACGGCCATAAGATACTTACAGGCAGAAGGGAAAGATTTTCGACAAACAGGAAATATAAAGGCATTTCAGGCTTTCCCAAAATGTCGGAAAGTGAGTATGATGCCTTCGGAACTGGTCATTCATCAACATCAATCTCAGCTGCTGTCGGTATGGCTGTGGCAGCTCAGAGAAAAGGAGAGAAACGTCATGTCGTTGCAGTAATCGGCGACGGGGCCATGACTGCAGGGCAGGCTTTCGAAGGTCTGAATAATGCCGGCATAGGAAAGCTAGATATCCTTGTTATACTTAACGATAATAACATGGCAATCGACCCGAATGTCGGTGCGCTGAAGGAGTATCTCCTCGATATAACAACAAGCAAGACATATAACCGATTCAAGGATAAGGTCTGGAATGCACTCGGGGTATTCGGCAAACATGGGCCCGATGCAAGGACACTTGCGGCGCAGCTTGAAGCAGGTCTCAAATCCACAATCCTCGACAGGAGTAACCTGTTCGAAGGTTTTAATTTCAGGTATTTCGGCCCTATCGACGGTCATGATATACTTCACCTTACAAAGGTTCTTGAAGATCTTAAACGCATTCCCGGGCCGAAGCTTCTCCATTGCCTTACAAAAAAAGGAAAGGGATTCAGGCAGGCCGAAGAGAACCAGACAAAATTCCATGCTCCGGGCATTTTCAATAAGGAAACTGGTATAATAGTCGAAACGCCAAGGGCAGACAAAATACCACTTTATCAGGAAGTTTTCGGGCAAAGCATACTCGAGCTTGCAAGACAGAATGATAAGATTGTGGGGATAACCCCTGCAATGCCTTCGGGAAGCTATCTCAATGTAATGATGGCTGAATTCCCTGACAGGGTATTTGATGTCGGGATCGCAGAGCAACATGCAGTGACATTCTCAGCCGGTCTTGCAGCGCTTGGAATGGTGCCCTTCTGTCATATATACTCGTCCTTTCTACAGCGTTCATACGACCAGGTGATACACGATGTGGCCCTCCAGAAGCTGCATGTTGTTTTCTGTGTAGATCGTGGCGGGCTTGTCGGATCTGACGGAGCAACACATCACGGGTTTTTTGATATGGCTTTCATGCGAAGCATCCCTAATATTGTTGTATCAGCTCCAATGGACGAACCCGAACTGAGAAACCTGATGTATACGGCCCAGCTCGAAAAGAACAGCTTCCCATTTTCGATCCGTTATCCAAGGGGAAGAGGAGTAACTGCTGACTGGCAGCAACCGTTCAAAGAGCTTGAAATAGGAAAAGGGCGCAGGATAAGTGAAGGGAATGACCTGGCAATACTTTCAATTGGTCATCCGGGAAATGATGTTGTAAAAGTCGTGACGAAGCTTGCAAAGGAGAACATATCAGTTGCGCATTATGATATGAGATTCATTTCTCCGGTTGATACTGAAATGCTTCATGATGTCTTTAAGAAATTCTCACACATAATAACTGTCGAGGATGGAATACTGAGGGGAGGGTTTGGAAGCGCTGTAATAGAATTCATGGCAGATAATGGATACAATGCTGAAGTCCGGAGGCTCGGCATTCCTGATTATTTCGTTGAGCAAGGCACACAGGAAGAGCTTTATCGTGAATGTGGTTACGACATGGAAGGGATTGAGATCGCTGTAAGAGAGATGCTCGTAAGAAAAGCGTAGAAAAGTTTCGGGTTTTGGGTTTCGGGTTTCGAGTTCCGGGTTCCGGGTTCCGGGTTTCGAGTTTCGAGTAGATGACAGATTATCAATATATTGTGAAATAATTAACACAATCTTGAAATCTTGAACAATTAATTTCATGACATTAATCTTTAATCTATGAAGAATTTATCTCTTTTCGTATTGATTTTCCTTGTAGCATGTGGTACACAAACGAAAAATGAACAGAAAGAAAGTGAGAAATGGGTAAGTCTTTTCAACGGGAAGGATCTTGAGGGCTGGACAATTAAGATAAAAGGCTCGCCTGTAAATGTGAATTATAAAAACACATTCAGGGTGGAAGACGGAATGTTGAAGGTAAGATATGATGAATATGATAAATTCAATGCAGAATATGGTCATATCTTCTATAATAAACCGTTCTCTCATTATAAGCTGAGGGTTGAATATCGATTTGTCGGTGAGCAGGTCCAGGGAGGAGAATCATGGGCATTCAGGAACAGCGGTGTTATGCTTCACTCACAATCACCAGAATCGATGGAGCTCAACCAGGATTTCCCTGTTTCAATCGAGGGTCAGTTCCTCGGTGGCGATGGCGTATCTCCAAGGCCAACATGCAATGTCTGCACCCCTGGCACAAATATTATGATGAATGGTCAGTTGATAACACAGCACTGCAAAGAATCGACATCAAAAACATATCACGGCGATGTGTGGGTACATGCTGAGTTTGTTGTCCTGGGAGATAGTATCATTCACCATATCTGCGAGGGTGATACAGTTCTTACATACTCGAAACCGCAGATCGGTGGAGGCAATGGTCCGGCAAACTACCCGGTTCCTGAAGGCACACTTTTAAAAGGAGGATATATCTGCCTTCAGGCTGAGAGTCATCCTGTCGAATTCAGGAAAGTTGAAATACTGGATCTTGATAAAGATAAAAGGTAGTTAATGGGAAAGATTTGCGATTTTTTCCTTATTTTCGCACTCCCATAACGCCCGGATGGCAGGGCCGAGCGTAAAATCCCGACATTGTATGTCGGGATAGCGAAGGAGCCAGACTGCAGGGGTGGACAATTCCGCCATCATGCTTCAGGCAGAAGTTCTTAGAGATATTGGATTTTTTTCTACCAGAAATAATTATGCCCGGATGGCGGAATTGGTAGACGCGCTGGTCTCAAACACCAGTAATCGCGAGATTGTGCGGGTTCAAGTCCCGCTCCGGGTACATCTGCCGGTCCTGACGTGGCGCGACAAGCGCCAGTCAGGATGCTGACCGAAGCGTCAGCATTCGATCCGGCTCCGGGTACTGAAAACAGAGCGAGAGTGAGAGCGGGAGCGAGTAGTGCCCGGCGATTACTCTCGTTCTGTTTTCATTGCTCCCACTACTTCTGTTTTCCTCACTCCCACTCTCACACTCACACTTTTTTGTCAGGTTTATGCCAGGTTTTGAAGAATATCAAAAGAATTGGCGTAAATTCAAACTTATACAAATTGAAAAAGAGCGAGTATGAGTAGCGACTTGGCTATCACCAGATGCAAACATTTTGTTACATTTATTGTTATATTAATAAAATAGTTTATTTTTGTAACAAACCTCACCACATGGACCCCGCTAAATTCATAGGATCTAACATCCTTAATTACAGAAAGATTCAAGGTCTATCACAGCAACAATTAGCAGATTATTTAGGTGTTACCAGAGAGCTGATTTCTCTTATTGAATCCGGGAATAGAGATATATCTATGTCCAATCTCAATAAATTGGCAGATCTTTTCGGTATTGAGCTTGAGGAATTACTGGAGGAAGATCAGGTAGTGAAGGAAGCTAATGTTGCTTTCGCTTTTCGAAGCGATAATGACAGAGCAGATCTCAGCAACATTGCCGCCTTTAAGAGAATAGTGTTGAATTATTTAAAAATGGAGAAATTGAAGGATGAACTTCAAGCTCAAGAAAGAAGCTATTGACTTTCGCTCTGAGTTAGGCTTTGGAGAGACTGATTCCGTCAATTTAAAAAGTCTCCTGATTAAGCTTGATGTAATTGCAGTCTTTAAATCCATATCTGATAGCATTTCCGGTATGGCAGTTAAAACACCTGTTAAAAACTTCATCTTAATCAACTCATTACATTCAGTTGGACGCCAGAATTTTTCCATTTGTCACGAACTGTTCCATCTCTACAAACAGGAAGGCTTCATACCACATCATTGTAAAGCGGGGAGTTTCGATAAGGATGTACAAACTGAATGGATGGCAGATGTTTTTGCATCGTACTTTTTAATACCTGATGGCGGGATTCTACATCTTATTCCTGATACTGAGGTGTCCAAGAGAGATCGAATTACTATTGAAACAGTATTAAAAATTGAAAATTATTTTGGTTGCTCACGTTCAGCTCTATTATATAGATTGAAAGAAATGTCGATAATTACATCCGGTAAGTACGAAGAGTTGAGTCAAAACGTCAGAAGAACAGCAAAGGAATATGGCTACTCAACCGAATTGTATGAACCTGGTAACGAAGGGTTGGTAATTGGTAATTATGGGGTTCTGGCAAAGCAACTCTTCGACAAGGAAAAAATATCAGAAGGTCACTATTATTCGCTCCTAAGTGATATCGGGATCGACCTTTTTAATTCTGATGTTGATGGGGGTAGTGATCGATGAATCGAAAATTATCCTGCTTGATGCTGATGTTATTATTCACTTCATCAAGGGTGACAGGCTGGGTATATTGACAGAAATATTTCCCAATAAATATGGCATCCTTGACTTTGTTTTCAATGAGGTTTTTAAGGGAAATCTTAGAATTCAGGTGGAAAACCTGATAAGATTCAAGCGTGTAATTGAGGTTCCTTTCGATGAATCCCTTGAGGTGAAAAAAGAGTTTGCCAGTCTGAAGAAAAGATATGGTCTTGGAGAAAGTGCATGCATGGCTTACTGTAAGTTTCACAAGGAGGTATTTGCAAGCAGCAACCTGGCAGATATCAAACCTTACTGTGAGGCTAATGGGATCAAGTATATAACTACAATGGATCTTCTTGCCGAAGCTTTCAAGAATGGATTGCTTACAGCAACAGAGTGTGACAACTTTATTGTACTGGTAAAGTCAAAGGGCAGCAAGCTGCCTGTCAATAATATTCAGGAATTCCTCAGGGCAAACCCTTGAGGAAATGTTCATATAATAATGCAGGCTTTACAGGAGTATTGAAATTAAGCCAGATGCCGGTCAATTCCGTAGAAACTCCAATCCCCCACTCTCCCATTCTCCCACCCATCTTTTCTCCCCCTCACATCTCTATGGATTCATTTTCTGATTTAGTAATGCATCCCCCGACCATCGCCCTGCCCCATACCTCACTATCCATATAAGCAACAATGTCATTGCAAAGTCAGTTCTGTACTCGTGTGCCATTGCCCAGAATCCTTTATCTATAAGAATTGGCCATTTGGTTGTAACGAAAGCTGTGATCATTATTATGAGCAATGGAATAGCTGCAACTCTGACAAGGAAGCCAATAAGAATAAACGATCCGCAAATAATTTCAAATGTCCCGACAAAATATGCCCAGAATGCCGGATCTGCAAAACCAATTTTCTCAAACCTCCCGGGTCCGAGCAGATCAGGGAAAAGGAATTTCTGAATGCCCTCCGACAGGAAAATTAATCCCACAATTATCCGGACGATCAGTGGCTTTATGTCATAATCTGATTTAAAAACAGATGCTTTAGAAGTCCTTTGGCGTTTCATCATA
>DATALC010000045.1:0-57608 GCA_036261265.1 Bacteroidales bacterium | reverse complement strand
TTCACTCATTACAGGAATAAAGCCAAAATCATCAATAAAACTTCTTAATTGAAATCTTATCTCCTGTAAATCATAACAGGTTGAGCTGATAAAAATTCTTGGTTGAGCCATCGTTCTCTGATTTAAGAATAAAGTTAATATTTATGGATTATGCTGTAAATCAACTATATATGCAGAATGCAAGCTAACTTGCTTTTTAGTATCAGTAATTTAACGTTTTGCGTCATTATCTGTCAGATATAATTATGTTTCAAAGTTTTCATGCGGAATCATCTTTTCAAACTTTCATAATTTTTCTGACAAGCTTACAGTCCCAAAAACTTCATTTTCGTGACATCTTCATAAACTCCCGTCCCGTCAGTCACAGACCAACAAAGCGATACTGAATTGTGTGCCAGAGTGTTATTCAGTATTTGCAGAAAATATGACAATTCAAGGTAGCAAAAGAAAGTGGAATAACAAGTGACTAAAGTGACTAAAGTTACGAGTGACTAGAGTTATTGACACCGGAAATTCATCTATGACACGCTAAACGATTAACGTTGAATGCATTGTTTCGCGTTTTGCGTTTCGGGTTCCGCGTCTGTCAACTGAAATCCGGCGAAACTCTGAAATCTTGAAATCTTGAAATCTTGTAACTCTGAAACCTTGAAATTTCTTTACTCTGAATGTTTTTGTCTCGCGTCTGCGTATAAGGCCTGGTTGGGATTTTCTCTGAGCTTTGCCTGAATTGTGGAATCTTTTCCGGTCACGCTAAAACTTAACACCCTTGTTCGTTTTCCGGGCGACAATATGGTTATGACAAAATTGTTCCCCGCTCTCTTCAGGAGCGGGGAATTCAAGGGGTGAGGCCGGGGTTTGAAGGCTGAACGTTTTTGTTTCGCTTTTTGCGTTTCGGGGTTTCGGTGTTTCGCTTTTTGCGTTTCGGTTTCCGCGTTTGACAACTGAATCCGGCGAAACTCTGAAATCTTGAAACTCTGAAACTCTGTATATTTTGTTTCGCGTTTCGCACTGACATCCGCCGTTTCGCGTTTGCGTAAAAGAAGCTGGTTGGATTTTCCCCGAGCCCTTCGCTCTGGGCCCTTAGCCGTGAGTGCCTGAATTGTGGCTGGTAGTATAATATTTGTCCGTTCAAACCCACCCCATGCCCCTCCCGGGAGGGGATTAAATTGTCAAATCTCTATGCTTTTTGCTGAATTGAGTGTCTAAAGTGCCTGGAGTGCCTGGAGTTATTGGTATAAGGGAAATCTTTTCCGGTCACGCTAAAACTTAACACCCTTGTTCGTTTTCCGGGAGACAATATGGTTATGACGAAATTGTTCCCCGCTCTCTTCAGGAGCGGGGAATTCAAGGGGTGAGGCCGGAGATTGGACCTGATTGTTTTTGTTTCGCGTTTTGCGTTTCGGTTCCGCATCTGTCAACTGAATCCGGCGAAACTCTGAAATCTTGAAACTCTGAAATCTTGAAACTCTGAAATTTCTTTACGAAAGTTTTTGTTTCGCGTTTTGTGTTTCGGGTTCCGCGTCTTTACGCTTTACGCTTTACGCTCTACGCTCTACGCTCTACGCTCATTATGTAACTGATCTCTGAAACATTGAAATTCAGTCCTCCCCGCTGAACTTAACGTTCCGGTAATTTGCTACTTTTGTATTTTCCCGGTATCATGGATGAACGTATGCAGAATACAGATTTCAGCCGGCTCCTGCACGAACAGAAGGAGCGCCTGAAAGAGCTTGCCTGCATTAACCGCACTACTTCAATCCTCAGGGAAGGCAAACCTGTTGCGGAATCTCTTCACCAGATAGCGCTGCTCCTTCCCGATGCCTGGCAATACCCTGAGTTTACTGTCGCCCGGATAAGGTTCTCAGACATGGAGTTCGTCTCCCCCGGCTTCAGGGAGTCTGAATGGATGATGATCCAGGAGTTCTCAACCATCGACGACGAACAGGGCTCAATAGAAGTCTGCTATACTACACGCTTCAATAACGAGTACGAAGGCCCTTTCCTTAAAGAGGAACGCGATCTTATAAGCAATATAGCAAATATGATCACGGGCTACCTTAACAGTTATAAGGCAAAGAGTATCATCAAACCTCAGAAGGAACCTGAACTCTCACAGGATGCAACCGGGAAAAAGCTGCTGCAGAAATTCATCGACAGGTATAACGCCGAGCGTGATGTATTTCACGATCTCATGCCTTTCAGGGTAAGAGAGATTCTTCTTGTTGCAAATTTGTACGATGCTTATGCAATTGAAGGAGAAGGTCGTTTCTCTGATTTTCTCGGGGGTGATTTCCTCCGTATGGATGTGTCGTCGGTACCCCGTCTCACTGGTGTTTCAGGCGAGGAAGAGGCGCTGGCGCGTCTTCGCGAAAGACATTACGACCTCATAATCATTATGATCGGCGTTGAAAAAGAAAGCCAGATGGCTCTTTGCCGCAGGATAAGGGAGAAGTATCCTTTCATCCCCACGTATCTCCTGCTTAATAATGCCCACGATGCCCGGTATATAAAAAAGCAGCGTCGGGCCGGCGCCTCTTTCGATAACTTTTTCGTGTGGACAGGCGACTCAAAGGTTTTCTCTGCAATGATAAACCTTCTCGAGGATAAGGTCAATGCAGATAATGATACCCGCAAGGGACTTATAAGAATAATACTTCTCGTCGAGGATTCGGCGCGTTATTACTCTACCTACCTGCCAGTCCTTTACAGGCTCGTTATGGAGCAGACTAAATCGCTTATCGAAGATGTTTCAACGGATGAGCTTTATAAAGTGCTGAAGCTTAAAGGCAGGCCGAAAATATTGCTTGCATCTGATTTCGAAGATGCATCGTCGATATATAAAAAGTACAGGGAGAACCTGTTATGCGTTATTTCTGATATGCGTTTCCCGAAAAACGGTGTCAAAAGCGATATGGCGGGGTATGAACTTATTAAAGAGATTAGAAGCGGACTGCCCGATATCCCTGCTGTTCTGCAGTCTTCAGATCCTGAGAACTCAAAGGCTGCCTTCGGACTGAAGGCTGTTTTCATAAACAAGAATTCGGGGAACCTCTTACAGGATCTTCAATCGTTCATAAACTATTATCTGGGCTTCGGTCATTTCATCTACAGGGATAAAAAAGGCGGTCAGATCGCAGTTGCAAAGTCGATGAAGGAATTCGAGGAGATACTTCTGACAGTTCCGGAAGATTCACTGCTGTACCATGCAAAGAAAAATCATTTTTCGCTCTGGCTCATGGCAAGGGGAGAGGTGAAAATAGCTAAGATGCTTAGCACGATGACTGTTTCAGATTTCAAAAGCCTCAGTGAGATGAGGGAATTTCTCGTAAACATTATACGGCAGAGAAGGAGGGAGATAAACAAGGGCAAGGTTGTGAATTTCGAAGAATCAGTGTCTGTCGACGAATCAAATGTTGTTAGCCTTGCAGGTGGCTCAATGGGTGGAAAAGGCCGGGGACTCGCATTTGTGAACACTCTCATCTATGCCTTTGAAATAGGAAAGATGCTTCCCGGAATAGACATCAGGACGCCTGTAACTGCAATAATAGGCACTGATGAGTTCGACATGTTCATGGAAAGAAATCACCTGTGGGATAAGGTTGTTTCAATAAAGGATTTCGGAGCGCTCCAGAGGGTCTTTAAAGACAGCAGCCTTAGTTATACTCTCGAAAAGAAGCTGAGGGCGCTTGTACACCAGCTAAAGGGCCCTCTTGCCGTGAGGTCATCGAGCCTGTTCGAGGATTCAACAACACAGCCTTTCTCAGGGATATTCGGTACATATCTTCTCCCAAACAATCACGACGATCCTGAAGTAAGGCAGAGGCAGCTTTCCGATGCAATCAAACTCGTCTTCTGCTCCGTGTATTCAGATGAGTCGCGTACTTACTTTAATGCAATAAGGTTCAAGATCGAACAGGAAAAGATGGCCGTAATAATTCAGCCTGTTGTCGGTTCAGCTCACGGCAACCTGCATTATCCTCATCTTAGCGGGACCGCACAATCGTTCAATTATTATCCTGTTTCTTACATGAAACCTGAGGATGGCGTTGCAGTTCTTGCAGTCGGGCTCGGTCAATATGTTGTCGAAGGTCAGAATGCTTTCAGGTTCTCCCCGGCATATCCTGCGATAGATGTTGTTTCACAGGAGGACATTTACAGGCATTCCCAGGTGAAGTTTTATGCAGTCGATCTTGGTAAAAATCAGCCTGATCTGCTCGAGGGTCAGACTGCCGGTCTAGCGTTATCAGATATAAGCGAAGCCGAAAAGCACGGCACACTGAAGCATTCGGCATCGGTTCTGAACCCTGAGAATGACACCATAACTGCAGGACTCGATATGCCCGGCCCGAGAATTATAAACTTTGCAGATATCCTGAAATATAATTATATCCCGCTGGCATCAACTTTGAAGATTATTCTGGGGATTGTCGGGGAAGCGCTCGGAACACCTGTCGAGACAGAGTTTGCAGTGAATCTTGAAAAAAATGAAAATCCTAAAGCTACTTTTTATCTCCTGCAGATTAAGCCTCTTACAGGAGCCGCCGCCGGATATCCTGTCGATGAGGCGAGCATTCCCCGTGAAGATATTCTGCTTCTTACAAAAAAAAGCATGGGTAACGGGATCATTGAAAACATAACTGACATAATCTTTGCGGAACGGTTCGGGTTCAGCAGCAGGACAAGCAACGATATGGCGGTTGAAATAGGAAAGTTGAATGAAAAGATGCTTGCAGAGGACAGGTCGTACATCCTGATCGGTCCCGGGCGATGGGGAACAAGAGATAACACGCTTGGAATACCTGTTATCTGGCCGCAGATCTCAAAAGCGAGGGTGATTGTCGAGGTTAACCTGCCGGGTTCGCATCTCGATGCATCGCTCGGATCGCATTTCTTCCATAACGTTACATCAATGAATGTCGGTTATTTTTCAATAAATGAGGATATCGACGGAGGGATTATAAACAGGGATATAATCAATTCATTCTTATGTATTGAAAAAGGGAAATACTTCAGGCATTTAAGATCCTCATCACCGCTTATTGTAAAAATGGACGGCAGAAAAGGGATGGCAGTGATTTATAAGGAAAAACAAGTTAATTCAGATGACTTCACAAGATAACTTTCACGCAATTATGAATACACCCGAAGGAATACCTGATCTGCAGAAATACGACTTCACCGACACATCATTCGATCTCCTGATGCAGCGGCGTATACACAGGGTTCTTATAATATGCAGTAACTATGATAATTACATGCTCGAAGAGGATGGCAGGATCGACGAACAGATATTTAATGAGTACGCTTCGCTGAACCTGCGCGACCCGCCTTCATTCGTCCAGACAGATAATGCCGAGGATGCATTTAAGATTCTTGCCGAAGGGAATATCGACCTTGTGATCTCGATGCTGAGTCTTAAAGGAATCGATGTGTTTGCTCTTGCAAAGAGGATAAAGGCAAAGTATGAGAACATACCAATTGTTGTACTTACATATTTCTCGAGGGAAGTCTCGCTGCGTCTTGAGGGTGAGGATCTCAGCGCTATTGATTACGTGTTCTGCTGGCTTGGTGATGCATCTCTCATACTGGCTATAATCAAGCTCATCGAGGATAAGATGAATGCCGATTACGATATTGAGCACATAGGTGTCCAGGCTATGATCCTTGTTGAAAACTCAATAAGGTATATATCGGCATATCTTCCAAATATTTACAGGATCGTTCTCCTTCAATCTATTGATTTTCAGCGTGAAGCTTTAAATGAGCACCAGCGCATGCTTAAGATGAGGGGAAGACCCAAGATCCTTCTTGCAAGCAATTTCAATGATGCGCTCGATCTTTACAAGAAGTATAAGTATAATGTCCTTGGAGTAATCTCCGATATAAGCTACAAGAGAGACGGCGTTCAGGATGAGAATGCGGGTATAGAGCTTTGCAAGGTAGTAAAAGCCGATGATGATAATGTTCCATTCCTTCTACAATCATCTCATGCGGCTCATAAGAAATCGGCTGAAGAGCTTGGAGCCGGGTTTATCTATAAATATTCAAAATCACTTGCTCTCGAGCTGCGGAACTTCATTATCCAGAACCTTGCTTTTGGTCCGTTCGTATTCAGGAATCCTGATACCCTCGAGCCTATTGCAATTGCAACCGACCTCCAGAGCCTGCAACAGAAGATCCTTACAATTCCCGACAATTCGCTTGAATATCATGCAACGAGGAACCATTTTTCGAAATGGCTCAATGCAAGGGCATTGTTCCCGGTTGCGCAGATGTTCAAGTACATCCGCAAAGAAGATTTCGATACGATGGATGAGATGCGCCGCTTCCTTTATGTTGCAATATCGAGCTTCAGGCTTGGGAAGGGGCGGGGGATAATTGCAAAATTCGACAAGACAAGCTTCGACGAATACCAGATCTTTTCAAGAATAGGCGACGGGTCGATTGGCGGGAAAGCACGCGGCCTTGCATTCATAAACAGGATAATAAAGAACAACAAGCTGTTCAATAAATTCCCGGATGTAATAATAACGATCCCGAGGACAGTTGTGCTCAGCACAGACATTTTCGATGAGTTCATGGAGAACAACAACCTGTATTCAGTTGCGCTATCCGACCTGCCTGATGATGAGATACTGAACAGGTTCCTCATGGCAGAGCTTCCCGGGCATGTCTACCAGGATTTTTATGCATTTCTCGGAGTGTCGAGGAACACCCCGATTGCAGTAAGGTCATCCAGCAAGCTTGAGGATTCCCATTACCAGCCTTTTGCAGGAGTTTATTCAACATACATGCTTCCCCGTATGCCTGATAACAAGCTTATGGTGAAGTTCCTGTCTGATGCAATAAAGGAAGTGTATGCATCGGTTTATTACAAGGCCAGCAAAGCATACATGACTGCAACATCGAACGTTATCGATGAGGAGAAAATGGGGATCATCCTTCAGGAAGTTTGCGGAAACAGGCATGGTGAGGTTTATTATCCGACAATATCTGGAGTTGCAAGATCAATAAACTACTATCCTATAGGTTCTGAGAAAGCCGGGGATGGTATAGTTAATATCGCGTTCGGACTCGGAAAGCTGATAGTCGAAGGAGGGCAATCTTTGAGGTTTTCACCCAAATATCCGAAGAAGATACTTCAGCTCTCTTCACCTGAAAATGCTTTGAGAGATACGCAGAAGGAATTCAGGGCGCTCGATCTGAATATAAGCAGCTTTGTTCCGTCGACGGATGATGGCGTGAACATTCTCAGGCTCGATATAAGGGATATTAATAATGAAGCCGCTCTCAAATGGGTAGCATCGACATTCGACCGTAACAATAATATGCTGCGTGACGGGATCAGCTATCCGGGCCCAAGGGTTGTTACATTCGCCAATGTATTGCAACATAAAACATTCCCGCTTGCAGACATACTGTCAACATTGCTTGAGATTGGTCAGCGCGAGATGAACAACCCGATTGAAGTTGAATTTGCAGCTAACCTGGAGACACCTGCCGGTCAGCCGAAGATTTTTAACTTCCTGCAGATGCGTCCCATTGTGCATACTGAGGAGGCGCAGCATATAAATCTCGAGAATGTCCGAGCTTCGGATACAATAGTCTATTCAGAATCGGCTCTCGGCAATGGAGTTTTCAAAGGGATCAGGGATGTTGTTTATGTGAAGCCTGAAAGCTTCAATCCTGCAAACAACAAAGCGGTTGCAGCTGAGATAGAGAAGATAAATTCGACGTTTATCAGGGATGGAGCAGGTTATGTGCTCATTGGCCCGGGAAGGTGGGGATCAACAGATCCCTGGCTTGGCATTCCCGTGAAATGGCACCAGATTTCAGGAGTACGAATTATAATAGAATCAGGATTAAAGAATTACAGGATCGATCCCAGCCAGGGAACGCATTTCTTTCAGAATCTTACATCATTCAGGGTAGGCTATTTTACAGTCAATCCCTTTATAAACGAGGGGCATTATGATGTCGAATCGCTCAATACCTTGCCGGCTGTATATGAAAACAACCAGGTAAGGCATATAAGATTCGAACAGCCGCTTGAAATAATGATAGACGGCAGAAAGCACAAGGGTGTGATACTCAAACCTCTGAAGCTATAAGTTAATTGATGATGGATTCTGAATAATCAGAATGTAGCTGATTCCACAGGGATATCCTTGTTTACCTTCTTTATGAGTCCTGACAGAACTGTACCCGGTCCTACTTCTGTAAATGATGAGGCGCCGTCGGCTAACATGTTAATAACTGTCTGGGTCCATCTGACGGGCGAAGTAAGCTGAAGTACAAGGTTTGCCTTGATTACGGCAGCATCAGATGAAGCTTTTGCAGTCACATTCTGATAAACAGGACAAACAGGCTTGTTGAAAGTTGTATTGTTGATAGCCTGTTCAAGCTCAACGCGTGCAGGTTCCATGAGAGGGGAGTGGAAGGCCCCGCCCACAGCAAGCTTAAGAGCGCGTTTTGCACCTCTCTGCTTAAGAAGCTCAATAGCCTTGTCGATTCCTTCATTTGAGCCGGATATTACAAGCTGTCCGGGACTGTTGTAGTTAGCGGGAACAACGATTTCACTTATTGAAGCGCAAACATCTTCAACGATCTTATCATCGAGGCCGAGAATTGCAGCCATTGTTGACGGGCATTTTTCGCATGCTTTCTGCATTGCAAGAGCTCTCTTTGATACAAGCACAAGCGCGTCTTCGAAAGATAAAGTCTTGTTTGCAACAAGAGCAGAGAATTCACCGAGGGAGTGTCCTGCGACCATCTCAGGGTTGAATTTATCGTCATTTACTGCAGCAAGGATAACTGAGTGAAGGAAAATAGCGGGTTGGGTTACTTTTGTCTGTTTCAGGTCTTCATCGGTGCCGGCGAACATCAGGTCGGTTATACGGAATCCGAGGATTTCATTAGCTCTTTCAAACATCGATTTTGCAAGGGTAGATTTCTCATACAGATCCTTGCCCATTCCAATGAACTGGGCGCCCTGGCCGGGGAATACATAAGCTCTCATAGCAGATAGTTTTTTTTCGGGTTTAAAAGTAATAATGTTTTAAGAACTTACAATTTTTAACGCAGAGTGCGCAGATCTAAATCCACGCGGAGATCGCAGATAAGAATCTATCATAAATGATTGTTGATGACTTGGGATTGAATAGAAGTTATCGAGAGATGCACGGGAACAAATAATTATTCAGCGTCCTCCGCGTCTTATTCCCTGCGTTCTCAGCGTTTAAAATTATTAATCCTCAATGCAGCCTTACACCAATAAGATGCATGTATTCCTCTCTTGTGTTCAGTTGTTCGAGGAACACTCCTGTGAAAGCTGATGTTGTTGTTACGGAGTTCTGTTTCTGAACCCCCCTTATCTGCATGCACATGTGCTGAGCTTCGATGACTACTGCAACGCCTTCAGGCTGAAGAGTCTTCTGGATACAGTCAAGTATCTGTGTCGTCAGTCGTTCCTGAACCTGTAATCTCCGTGAGAATGCCTCGACTACCCTTGCGATCTTGCTCAATCCGGTAATATATCCGTTAGGAATATAAGCAACATGAGCCTTCCCGAAGAATGGCAGCATGTGATGTTCGCACATTGAATAAATGTCAATATCCTTTACAAGCACCATCTGCTTGTATTCCTCTTTGAACATTGCAGAACGCAGTATCTGTTCGGCATTCATGTTATAGCCGTTTGTAAGGAAATGCATAGCCTTTGCAACCCTTGTAGGGGTCTTAAGAAGACCCTCTCTCTCAGGATCCTCGCCGAGAAGCTCAAGCACGCGGCGGTAAATTGTTGCAAGCTCTGTGATGTTTTTTGCATCCCATGATTCGACTTTGTTATATCCGTTCTCGACTAATCCGGAACCGTCGTTTATTTTTTCTATTCTCTCAGCCATAGTATTCTATTGAGTTATTTTCGGTTTCTTCAATTTTCACACAATGAAGTATTGCGCCTTTTTCTTTAATAAGCGGTTCGAGCTCATTCCAGATGGCCGTGCACAGGTTTTCAGTTGTGGCTATCCTGTTTCTCATGAAGTCAACTTCAAGATTGATGTTCTTATGATCTATCCTGCAGATAATATTGTCATTGATTATCTGTTTCAGATAATTAATGTTCATTACGAATCCGTGCTCCTTTGAAGGTTCCCCTTTGACAGTCACCCATAATGTGTAGTTATGTCCGTGCCAGTTCGGGTTTGAACATTTTCCGAAAACTTTCATGTTTTCTTCATCCGTCCAATCCGGCCTGTACATCCTGTGAGCAGCGCAAAACCTCTCCTTCCTTGTGAGATAAATCATTCAGTCATTTGTTTTAAATACAATATTATACAATAATTTTGTTTTCATGAATCTTAAAAACATATATTTAGGTAACTGACTGAAATGAGAATACTGTTTGTAACTGCAACGGCTAATGAAGCAGAAGCTCTTAAAAAAGTAGAGGGCATTGATCTTCAGAATGGGATCTTCAGGTTTAAAAGCCATGAGATAAACCTGCTTGTTACAGGGGTGGGAGCTGTGCCTGCAGCCTGGCACATCTCAGACCGGATTTCAAAAGATGGCCTCCCTGATTTTGCAATGAATTGCGGAATTGCAGGAAGCTTCAGGGATAACATTATGAACGGCGATGTCGTAATGCCTGTGAGTGAATGTTTTGCCGATTACGGCATTGAAGATCACGATTCATTTTATACTCTTTTTGAAGCAGGGTTGTCTGATGCGAATGAATTCCCTTTCTCGGAAGGAAAAATAAAAAATGATGAAAATATTGTTTCAAAGTTCGGCTTCCTTAATTCTGTGAATTCCATAACAGTCGGCGCTGCTTCAGGATCATCGGCAACAATTGAAAGGCTTCGACGGAAGTATAATCCGGACATTGAGACTATGGAGGGAGCTTCTTTTTTCTATATTTGCAAGCGTGAAAGGATTCCATTCCTGGCCATAAGGGCAGTATCAAACAGGATTGAACCACGTGACAGGAGCAAATGGAATATAGCTTTAGCAATTGATAATCTGGCTGAAAAGCTCAGAGATGTTTTTTTAACACTGGATCTGTCAAAATGAAACTTACACTGGGGTTCTCGCCATGTCCGAACGACACATTCATCTTCGATGCGATGGTTCATGGCAGAATTGATACAGAAGGGCTTGAGTTCGAATATTTTCTTGCTGATGTTGAAGAGCTGAACCATAAAGCATTTTTGACCGAAGTTGACATTACAAAAATGAGCTATCATGCTTATGCGTATGCTGCAGAGAATTATATGATCCTTGATTCAGGCAGCGCACTTGGTTATCGTAATGGTCCCCTTCTTATCAGCAAAAAGAGACATGATACAAAAGACATCTCAGACTGGCGGATTGCAATACCCGGGAAATACACAACTGCGAATCTTCTTTTCAGCATAGCATGGCCGGAAGCAAAGAACAAAACCGAATATCTCTTTTCTGATATCGAGAAAGCGCTTCTCGATGAGGAGATGGACGCCGGATTGATTATTCATGAAACACGTTTCACATATCACAGGAAAGGTCTGCATAAGCTTGCTGACATGGGTGAATACTGGGAGAACCTTACGGATCTTCCGATACCTCTCGGGTGTATTGTAGTCAAACGCGATCTTCCTGATGAGGTCAGGATGAAGGTAAACAGGATACTGAGAAGGAGTCTGGAGTATGCTTACAAGGATTCACTTGCGTCGTTTGATTTTGTCTCTGAAAATGCGAAGGAGATGGACAGCACAGTTATGAACAACCACATAAAGTTGTTTGTGAATGAATTCACACTCGATCTTGGCGATAAGGGAAAACATGCAGTTAATGAGCTTTTCCGTATTGCAGGTGAGAAAAAGATTATCCCCCCTCTGACCAAAAGCATATTTCTCACATAGGAAATAAGTTGTATTATAATTAAATTTGAACATACAATTTTGTTCATTGTTTTTAGTTTAAAGTATTAACTTAAACTCCTTCATTATGGCTTTTCAACTCCCCATATTACCTTACAGACAAAATGCTCTTTCACCTTTTATAAGTGAAGAAACGCTTGATTTCCATTATGGAAAGCATCACCAGGCGTATGTAAATAATCTGAACGCACTTGTACCCGGTACAGAATTTGAGAATGCCGATCTTGAAACGATCATCAGGAAGGCTGAAGGAGGTATCTTCAACAATGGCGCGCAGGTCTGGAATCATACATTTTATTTCGAAGCCTTTTCAAAAGATGGGCGTAAGCAACCAGCAGGCGATCTTGCAGAGTCTATTCAGAAATCGTTCGGTTCATTTGAAGCTTTCAGGGAACAGTTCAATAAGGCTGCAACCACACTTTTCGGATCAGGCTGGGCCTGGCTCGCAAAAAGTTCCGACGGGAAGCTCCGGATCGTCCAGGAATCAAATGCAGGTAACCCATTAAGACAAGGATTAACACCGCTTATGACATGCGATGTATGGGAGCATGCGTATTATATAGATTATCGTAATAAACGCCCGGATTATATAAAGAATTTCTGGGAGATCCTCGATTGGGATATCGTTTCGACAAGATTCAGTAAACAATAACAGGCGATTAAAACATTCAGATATGGAATTGAAGGATATTGTTCTCCGCAGTCGTTCATACAGGCGTTTTGATGAATCATATAAAATTGATTTTAAAATACTTGAATCATTTATTGAGCTTGCGCGGCTTTCCTCTTCAGGAGGGAACAGGCAGCCGTTGAAGTATCTTATCTTTAATGAACCTGCCTGGTGCAACCGTGTATTTCCGTATCTAGCCTGGGCCAGCTATCTTAAAGAATGGCCCGGACCTGAGAAAGGTGAGAGGCCGACTGCATATATTATTGTTCTTGGTGACAAATCTGTTACAGAGAATTTCGGGATAGATCATGGTATTTGCGCCCAGAGTATAATGCTGGGGGCAACAGAAAAAGGTCTTGGAGGATGCATGATCCAGTCGATAAAGAGAGAAGAGCTTCGCAATGAGCTGAGCATCCCGGATAAGTTTGAAATTCTTCTTGTGCTTGCAATCGGCAAGCCTGTTGAAAAAGTTGTTCTTGAAGAAATAAAGAACAATGATGTAAAATACTGGAGAGACGAGCAGAAGACACATCATGTGCCGAAAAGAAAACTTAGTGATTTGATTCTGAGACTTCCGGAGTGAAAAGATTATTTTTTATTTGTTTATCTCTTCTGTTATTCATACCTGCATATTGCCAGGAAACGAATAATGAACAGGAACGCGTTGAGATCCTCTTCCAGGGAAAGGTGATGGACTCAAAGACACTTGAACCGCTGCCGGGAGCTCAACTTTTCATCAACAGGAACTTTTTCTCGGCAAGCGATGACAAAGGAGGATTCTCGGTTTATGTACATGTCTCAGACACAGTATTGTTTACACATCTTGGATACAAGCCGGAAAAGATAGGTATAAGTGATACGCTCGCAAGAAAGCCTTATGCTGCAGGCGTCTTTCTCACAAGCGACACACTCGATATTGGCGAGGTGGTTATTGTACCAAGGCTTTATAACCTCAGATCGGAACTTTTCAGTACAAGAAGGGATATCTCGCCTGAAATTGAGAATGCAAGGAATAACGTTGCAATATCGGCTTACCAGGGAAGAACGACAACGGGTACGCTCAATGATCCTGCATCAAATTATGAGATGCTGAGACACAAGCAGAAGATTGATGCCTTTGAACGGGGAGGCATCCCCTCTGACCGGATACTAGGTCTGAGTCCGTTCATGATAGTTCCTGCAGCGTATATGCTTATGAAGGGTCTGCCTGAGAAGCCGGCGCCTTACAGGCAGGAAATTTCTGACAGCGAGCTGGATGAGATTGTGAGAAAGTATCTGGAGAAAAGAACAAACACGCAGACCACTGAACCACCGGCCCCCTGAAGTTGATTGATTCTCGTCTGATTACACCCCCAACCCCCCAAGAAGGGCTGAAATCTATGGATATAAGGTAATTATACTTGGAATGCGAAATCAAAGTCCCCCCTGGGGGATTTAGGGGTGCTGACAGAGAATAAATACCTTAAAATCGATTTTCACTTCTATCAGGGAAATCAAGCCTCTCCCGCTTCAGGGGAGAGGTTGGAGAGAGGCCGTTAATCGACAATATTTACTCCTTTAGGAAAGAATCAAAGTCCCTCCTGTGTGATTTAGGGGTTTCTGTTCTTGAATTTAGGGTTTGTTCCGGAGTCCCTACCCTTTAACAAATATGGCTTTGATGATCTGACTTGCCATCTTTGGATTCTCTTTGAGCCTCCTTGTGCAGTAGCCAAACCATTTTTCACCAAAAGGAACATACACTCTCATGTGGTGCCCCGCCTTAACAATACTTTCACGTAATCCTGGTGTAACGCCATAAAGCATCTGGAACTCGTACATGTCTTTTGATACCTTGTATTTGTCGAGTAACCTGTATGCGCCTTCAATGAGATTCTTATCGTGCGTTGCTATACCTACCTTAATACCGTTCTTAAGCATGAACTCAAGATTCTCAAGATAGTGTGCATTTATCTCTTCATATTTCTTGAATGCAATCTGTGCAGGTTCAACATATATTCCCTTGCATAACCTGAAATTCAGGGGAGACTGTGCATCATGCACGTCCATCATGTTCTTTATGTCCTGCAGTGTCCTTTTGAGATAAGCCTGGAGCACAAGACCGACATTTAGAGGAAATTCCTTCTTCAGCCTGCGATAAAGCTCGATCTCCATGTCGGTGCATGGGGAATCTTCCATATCTATCCTTATGAAGCCATTGTATGATGCAGCTTTTGCGACAATTTCGCGCATGTGCCTGTAGCAAACTTCCTTATCTATAAGAAGACCAAAGCTTGTCGGCTTTGCTGAGAAGTTACCGTCTATCTTGTTCCTGTAAGAGATATCAATAAGATCGAGATAGTCTTTTTTATTCACCTCTGCTTCATCGAGAGTCTTTATAAACTCACCGAGCACGTCGAGAGTCACCCTTACACTTTTTCCATTGAGGTCTTTTGAAACCCTCATTGCATCTTCAATCGATTCGCCGGATACATAAGATTTGGAGAATATCCAGACGAACTTTTTCGGAAAATACGGCAACATGGCCGCAATCATCTTATTAAACATATTTTTGATCTTTAAAGAACCTGAAAATCATTATTACACTGTGCAAATAAAATCCATCAGACTTCATTTTTTAATGACCTTTGTCATTCATAACGAATTAAAAACAAAGCCTCATTGAGTATTTTTCAAAAAATTTTTCATAAAATGCAACCATTTACTATACCACCCTGTCTTAAAAATGTCCTCAGAAGATGATGAGTGACCAGCAGATAATAGATGGATGCGCCCGCCACGACAGAAGGGCTCAGCAGGAACTTTACAACAGGTATTCGCGTTTCCTTCTTGGTGTCTGCATGAGATATTCAATCGATAAATCTGAGGCGGAAGATATTTTACAGGAAAGTTTCATAAAGATTTACTTTAATATAAAGGATTTCTCAGGAACAGGTTCTTTTATAGGGTGGTTGAGGAAAGTCGCTGTAAACACTGCAATTACTCATTATAACCGGAATCTTAAGTTCAGATATCATCTTGAGATTGAAGAATATATATCACTTGAGACCGGTCAGGCAGGCTTTGAAGAGGATTTTTTCACCTCAGAAGAGCTCTACAGGGTATTGAATGAGCTGCCGGCAGGCTACAGGATTGTGTTCAACCTTTACGCTGTCGACGGATATAAGCACAAGGAGATTGCTGAAATGCTCGGAATAGATACGAACACTTCAAAATCACAGTATAGCCGGGCAAAAGCAGCAATAAGAGATAAACTTGATAAACTGGGAAAGCTGAAAAACAGTTATAACGAATAAAATTGAAATCGGGGAGAAGACAATTGGATGTTGAGGAGTTATTCTGGCTTAAGCTTGAGAACTCTGAGATTATTCCGGATGCTTCCGTAAATGAAAAAATAATGCGGAAACTTTCCCATAAGGAGTTTTTGCGCTTCAATCCCGTTAAATTCAATATCTATTACCTGGGTCTGATTACTGCAGCCCTGTTAACAGCCGGGATTATCATACTATCAGACAAAAAGTCGGAAGAAAAGAAATCTGTTAATGATCAGGTGCATCATGAAACATCAGGAATCATTCAGACGCCAATCGTTAATGCCACCCAGGGCAACAGAAGTGAAAACAAGATTGTAACAAATGTTACAAAGCGAAAGGCTGTTGCTTCAAATATTAAGACTTCATCTGCTTCTGAAACCGCAAATCTTCACGGGGACAAACAGGAAAACAATGTTGTGCCCGCAGATGTAAAAAGCTCTGTTCCTGAGATTGTTCAGCTTGTTCAACAATTACCATCGGGCAAATCTCTTGCAAGATCGGATCTGGATCCTGCCCTGTTTACTCCTTCGGAGACTTCAGGCTGCGCTCCTCTGAAAATCCATTTCACTAGTCTGGGTTCCTATAACGAATATGCATGGTCGTTTGGCGATGGAGGATCGTCTGACAGGAAAGAACCTGACTGGATTTTTGATGAGGAAGGAGAGTATAAAGTAATACTGACCGTTTCTGATTCAAAAAATCAGAAATCATCATGGTTTGTGATGATCAATGTTTATCCGCGTCCAAAGGCACAGTTTGAAATATCACCCTCAGATGCTACTTTACCTGATGAGATAAGGTTTATCAACTATTCATCAGGGTCTGCCAGGTACCTGTGGAATTTTGGTGATGGCATTGGATCTACTGATTTTGAACCTGTTCATAAGTATATGAAGGCCGGCAGGTATGATGTAAGCCTTGTTGCTTTGTCAGAAAATGGTTGTTCAGATACTATTTTAATAAAGAATGCTTTCTCAGGATCAGATTACTTCATTAAGATGCCAAATGCTTTCATAATCAGACCCGACGGGCCCTCCGGCGGAGTGTACTCTGCAAAAAGCGATGAGATTGCTGAAATATTCCATCCCGTATTCTCAGGTGTCTCTGATTATCAGCTTAAGATATTCAGCAAAACAGGGGTACTTCTGTTTGAAAGCAACGATATAAACATTGGCTGGGACGGCTACTATAAGGGCCAGGCGTGCAACCAGGGTGTTTATGTCTGGAAGGTCAGAGGGACCTTCAGTAATGGTGAACCATTTACAAAAATGGGCGATGTGACACTCCTTAGAAAGTAGGTCCGATTCAATATCATCTGTTTCCTGACCTCATAAAATTTGAGGAATGACATTGTTTTTAAGATAAAATTCAACAAAATATGAGTGAATTTCGATTTCCTTTCACTATTTTCGTCGGTGATTAACCTAACCGGATGGCCTTGTTGAAGAGGATCAAATATCTAATACTTCTGATAGTAATAATTTATTCAGACTGTTATTCACAGGATCCAACCTTCTCCCAGTTTTATGCAAATGCACTTTACCTGTCGCCTTCATTCGCCGGCGCAACTGCCGAATACAGGCTAGGCCTCAATTACCGTGACCAATGGCCGGCATTACCAGGTAAATTTCGTACATACAGCGTCTCCTTCGATAAGGCTATGCCTAATTTCAATTCAGGGATTGGAGTGCTTGCCACCTATGATGTGGCAGGTGAAGGTAATCTGAGCACAACAAATCTGGGTTTGCTTTATTCATACGATTTCAACATCGATAAGCAATGGCATATAAGGCCGGGTGTTAACTTCAAATTCTGTTACCAGGGACTTGACATCTATAAGCTCATTTTCAACAGTCAGATCACAGGAAGCGGAACCACACAACAGGTATCAGCCCCTCCGTTTGACAGAGTTGCAGATGTTGACTTTGCAACTTCAGCACTGGTATACGATGAAAGAAGATGGGCAGGATTTACAGTTGATCATTTGTTGAAGCCAAGGACCTCATTTTACGGGAATGATGATTTCAAAGCTGTCAAAATAAATTTTTACGGAGGAATCCAGGTTTTGAATAAGACAAGACTTCGTCAGAAAATGCAGGAGGTAATGTCAATTGCGTTAAATTTTCAGACTCAAAGGAAATTTTACCAGACAGACGTGGGACTTTATTATTTTAAAAGCCCGCTCATATTCGGATTGTGGTACAGGGGGATCCCTTTTGTAACTTCGCAGGCAGGCGATGCTGTTATTGGTCTTATTGGCATAAAAACAGACCAGTTGCATCTTGGATACAGCTATGATTTTACTATCTCAAATCTTATTGCCAACACCGGAGGGGCACATGAGATATCCCTTGTTTATGAATTCAATAATATGTCGCTCGGGCAGCAACGCAAGAGGATAAGGGCTATTCCGTGTCCTGAATTCTGATAATTTCAATATTCAAATAATCATTCTAAAAATTTTTGCGGATTTATTCCCGTTTATTAATTTGCTTATATTTGCGGCTACTTATGTTTAATAAAATACTTTAAAATACGATGAAGAATCTCACAACTGGCCTTCTTGTTTTCCTGTTTCTGGCAGTAGCCGGCCTTTATATCCTGCATTTTACCGGCAATAAAAATCCTTCAGGTGCAGATCAGGCTGCTACAGCGCCGGCAGGCTCAATTGCTTTCGTGAACATTGATTCAGTGATTTTCAAATTTGACATGTTCACAGATAAAAGGAATGACCTCCAGTCAAAGCAGAAAAACGCTGAAGCTGAACTCAATTCAAAAGGCAGCCAGTACGAAAAAGGGATTAAAGATTACCAGAATAAAGTTTCAAAGGGACTCATCACCAGAGCTACAGCTGCAGAAATGGAGAACTCTCTTACACAGCAGCAGCAGGAACTCCTCTCACTTCGCGACAAGCTTCAGTCTGACCTGATGGAAGAAGAACAGGTAATGAACAGGCAGATACTTGAATATATAACAGAGTATCTTCAGGCAAACAGATCACAGTTCCCATACCAGTTCATTTTCGGAAAAAGCTTTGGAAGCGTCGTATTGTATGGTGACAGCGCCCAGGACATAACAGATAAAGTCCTTGCAGGGCTTAACGAAAAATACAAGACTGAGAAAAAATAATGGCGTTTGCCACTTCCTGGCTCAGGGATAAAGCTGTATTTCAGGAATTTATCCAGGAATTACCCGGCAGGAATACAGGGATTATATTAGTTATTCCGGCATACAATGAGCCTCATGTTACAATGACGCTCGATTCTCTTGCAGATTGTGATAAACCTGATTGTGAAGTTGAAGTTCTGGTTGTAATTAATGCACCGTTAAAAGCTCCTCAGGAGCATCTTGAAGGAAACCTGTTAACGCTAGCCAATATTGAGAGCTGGAAAAAAGCACATAAAAACTGCTTTTTCCGGCTCTTTTCAATTAAACCTGATGTTACAACTGATGACTGGGGTGTCGGACTGGCACGGAAAACAGGCATGGATGAAGCACTGAGACGCTTCAATAAGATTGATAAACCCGATGGCGTGATTCTCTGCCTTGATGCGGACTGCACTGTAAAGCACGATTACATCACTTCAATCTGTAATGAATTCTTTTTAATGAAAGACAGGACCGCCTGCTCGGTTTATTTTGAGCATCCCTTATCAGGAAATGAATATCCGGGAATTTACTACACTTCAATACTTTCTTACGAGCTTCATTTACGCTATTATTACCAGGGTCTGATCTTGTCAGGATACCCTTATCCCACTCAGACTACCGGCTCTGCAATGGCTGTTAAAGCCCTCACATACATTAAAGCCGGTGGTATGAACAGGAAGCAGGCCGGTGAAGATTTCTATTTCATACAGAAGCTGGCATCCTCTGACGGATATTTTTATCTCAATTCGACTGCAGTATACCCTTCTCCCCGTTCATCATACCGGGTTCCTTTCGGCACAGGCGCTTCAATTGAGAAACTAATAAGCAGCCCCGGTTCTGATTTCCTGACATATAATCCCAACGCATTTGAAGACCTTAAAGCAACATTCTTGATTCTTCCTGAATTGTATGATAAAGATGATGTGGAAATATCCGGATTATATGAAAGATTGCCCAATTCAATAAAGCTGTTTATTCCAGCGGATGAATTGAAATCAAAGATTGATGAGATAAGAAGAAACACAGGAAGCTATTCCTCCTTTTCAAAAAGGTTCTTCGGATGGTTCAACATGTTTAAAGTAGTAAAATACCTGAATTTCATCCATCGTGAACATATTCCCAGGGTCCCGGTAAACAAGGCAGCAACTTCTCTGCTTAAAAAATCAGGTGTAAGCAGGGAGTTCAAAAATGATTACGAGTTGCTTGAATTCTACAGGTCGCTTGAGAGAGGTTACTAATAGTTTCTTCTGTTGATCTGCCTTTCTTCCTGCGGTGTGAGTATAATATAAAGATCCTCATCAGGCATCTTCATCCTGTATTGTTCCCTGGCAAATTTCTCGAGATTCTTGTTGTCGGTTTTCAGCTCATGCAGCTTCCTCTTGTCTTCGCTGATTTTGTTTGTAAGATATTCCTTCTCGGATTTCAGCTTCCTGAGCTCTTTCATCTCCCTGAATCTTGCAACAAGATTATTTGAATCAAGCAATCCGACCCATACTATGAAAATTACAATTGTCAGGATAAACTTGTTCCTGAAAGCAGGAGGGATTTTATTGAGTATTTTCAGCCTGATCATCTATGCAAAACTACAACATTTTAGTTAACCTCCGCTCATCAGGTAGAGCATTTGTACATCGTCTCCATCGCTTATAATCGTTGAATCATATCTATCTTTACTTATCAGTCTTCCATTGATTTTTACGATCCTGAGTTTAAAAGTGAACTTCTTCCTTATCAGAAGCTCGGAAACACTAAGATTCTCTTCGGGGAATATTTCTGGTATGTTATTAAGCAATATTTTCATCTTGTACTGTTCATCAGTATCTCAATCACAACATTTGCCTGCATATTTGCGACAATTCCGACCTTAGGTGCCATAGCAGGCGACTCAGAAGCAACCTCGGTCAATTCATCACCACAGATATAAAGAGTACCATCTATCTTTCTCACATGTATCTTCTCATTCTCTCCCCATCCTGCCAGGCCCGAGCCCGTTATAACAGGGATCTTCTTCATTTCAGACTGCATTGAAAAAAGGAGCATCTCTTTCATGTCAGCCGAATCGAGAGCTTCAACAACAACATCACATCCCTTAAAAATTACCGGAATATTATCCGGAGTGAGCTTCACAGGATGAATTGCAACTTCTATTTCAGGGTCAATTCTTGCTATGTTCTCTTTCAGAGCTAAGACCTTAAGCATCCCAGTCTGATCTTTGAAATAATACTGCCTGTTAAGATTCGATTCTTCAACCTTGTCATAATCACAGATAATAAGTGCCCCGATGCCGCTTCGTGCGAGGGCAACTGCGCAGTTTGATCCTAATCCTCCGGCGCCGGCGATTCCTACCTTGAATTCAGACAGATGAGCCCTGATATCTTTAAATTCCATTTGGTTAAAGTGAAAGTATAAAAATACTCAACTTTTTTGAATCATGAAGTCTTTTTAAACCCATAACAGTCTGATTAAAATCATATTAATCATACATTTTATATTCGTAACTTTGACTTGGAAAAAGCGATCTGAAATCCTGAATACGGAAAGAAACCGGTTAAAACTAATTCTCAAACAGACATGGATGCATCACAGACTAAAAGCCCGCACAGGATCCTTAAAAAGTGGGAGTATGACTGGAAACCGCTGAGTAAAGGTTACACTGACAAGACACTTTATATAAATGTCGGATCTTCTGAGATCAGGGAAAAGGATGTTCCTCCTGTAATGAAGGAGAAGTTCATCGGGGGTAAAGGTTACGGCTTACGTTTGCTATGGGATGGTACAAAGCCGCATACAGCCTGGGATGATCCCGATAATGAGATAGTTATCTCATCCGGCCCGGTGGGCGGTATTACGCAATATTCAGGAACCGGAAAGTCGCTTGTTGTCAGTATCTCACCTCAGACCGACTCTGTGATCGACAGTAATGTCGGAGGTTTCTTTGGGCCGTTCCTTAAATTCTCAGGATTTGATGCACTTGAACTACAGGGTAAATCCGACAGGGAAATAATCATTTTTATTGATGGTATAAACCATAACGTACAGATTCTTGAAGCTGCTGATCTGCCGATCGACAGTCATATTCTTGCAGAGGAGCTTACTGAATATTTTGCTGAAAGTGAAGCCGAAAAGAAGAATATAGGGGTTGTTTCTGCAGGAACTGCTGCCGACAATTCACTTATAGGCATGCTAAACTTCAGCTTTTATGATTCGAAAAGGAAAAAGGTGAGATTGAAACAGGCTGGCAGAGGCGGCATAGGCACTGTATTCAGGAACAAAAAAATAAAGGCAATGGTTTGCAAGATCCCCGGCATAAAAGGGAATCTTAACAATGTTGTTGATCTTGAAACCCTGATGGAAAGAGGGAGAAGATTTAACCGCGAGATACGCGATCTCGATGACAGGCAGTGCCAGATGCGTCAGGTGGGAACGGCTCATCTTATGGAGATAATGAACGACCACGACCTGTTGCCTGTGAAGAACTATAAATATGGGTGTCATCCTGATGCTTTCAAAATAGATTCATCAGTCTGGAAGAAAAACTTCACCCAGAATGTCCCTGACGGATGCTGGATAGGCTGCAACATGTCATGTGCGAAAGGTATTGACGATTATGAAGTAAGAACAGGACCTTATAAGGGGAATAAGGTTATTGTCGACGGCCCGGAATATGAAAATGCAGCCGGTCTTGGTGCAAACTGCGCAATCTTTGACCCCGGGTATATTATTGAGACAAACTTCTATTGCGATACTTATGGTATCTGCACAATTACATGGAGCACACTTATGGCATTCGTTATGGAATGCTATGAAAACGGGATACTGAATAAAGAACGTACTGGTGGGCTGGAGCTCAACTTCGGTAATGCAGAGGCAGCAATGGAAGTGCTGCATCAGCTTGCAGCAGGGAAAGGGTTTGGTCTTATTGCCGGTATGGGTGTAAGAAAGATGAAAGAGCTGTTCATCAGGAATGGATGGGGTGATCCTGGATTCCTGAAGGATATAGCAATGGAAAATAAAGGGCTTGAATACTCACAATATATGCCAAAGGAATCGCTCGCACAGCAGGGTGGATTCGCTCTCACAAACAAGGGCCCACAGCACGATGAAGCCTGGCTGATATTTATGGATATGGTAAACAACCAGATACCTACATTTGAAAATAAGGCAGAGGCGCTTCATTACTTCCCAATGTTCCGCACGTGGTTCGGACTTGTGGGATTGTGCAAACTTCCCTGGAATGATGTCGAGCCCGAGAACAATGCGCAAACCGACGAACCTGCAAAAGTACCTGAGCATGTTGACAATTATGTTGCAATATACACGGCTGTTACAGGACGTGAATTCGACAAGAAACGACTGATCGAAGACTCGGAAAGGATTTATAATTTCCAGCGGGTTTTTAATCTCAGAAGGGGATACGGCCGGAGAGTTCATGATGATCAACCATACAGGGCTGCAGGTCCGGTTACAGTTGAAGAATATGAATCACGCTCTGAAAGATACGATAAGCATCTAAAGGAGAAAGTTGGTGTGAACCCCGAAGGAATGCCGACAACCGAAAAGATGAAGCTACTCAGGAAATACAGGGAAGATCAATTTGAAAAGCTCAGGGATGCTGTATATGAACGCCGTGGGTGGAATAACAACGGTGTTCCGAAAATCGAGTTCCTCAGGAAGATTGGAATGGATTTCCCTGAAGTTATAGATGTAGTAAAGGACTATCAATAATAACTTTCTGAAATGATCCCATTTGAAGAGGCATACAGGATCGTAATGGATTCGGCAATTGCAATGCCTCAGGAAACAATTGCGTTTACAGAGGCAACAGGCAGGATCCTTGCTGAAGATATCTGCAGTGATGCAGATATGCCACCATTCAACAGGTCGGCAGTGGATGGTTATGCATGCAGGAGATCAGACCTTGGAAATGAGATGGATGTCGTTGAAGTGATAGCAGCGGGAAAAGAACCTCGAAAAAAACCTTGTCAAAGACAATGCTCGAAGATAATGACAGGCGCAATAGTTCCTGAAGGTTGCGATGTAGTTTTTATGGTTGAAGATTCGGAGACTCTCGCTTCGGGTAAGGTCAGGTTTACAGGAAAAAGCACAAAAGAGAACATTTCTTTTCGCGGGGAGGATGTAAAGGAAGGAGAAATCGTATTAAGAAAAGGCAAGGAACTGAACTCTGCGGATATTGCTGTCCTCGCCTCTTTCGGACATGTAAATATTGCAGTCAGCAGAAGGCCGAAGGTAGCCGTCATCAGCACAGGTGATGAGATAGTTGAACCTTTCAATAAACCTCTGCGTTCGCAGATCCGCAACAGCAACTCATACCAGCTATTATCCCAGATCGCCGTTTCGGGCGGTGAAGGTCTGTATTACGGGATAGCTCCTGATACGGGAAACAGCGCCTTCGACATAATAACGAGGGCAATATCTGAAACCGATATTGTTATTCTTACAGGAGGCGTCTCAATGGGTGATTTTGATTTCGTCCCGTCGTTTCTTGAAAAAGCAGGCGTGAAGCTGATGTTCAACCGTGTCAATGTACAACCGGGTAAACCAACAACATTTGGCGTTCATGAGAAAGCGCTCGTGTTCGGACTTCCGGGGAATCCTGTATCATCTTTTATCCAGTTTGAAACACTTATTAAGCCATTGATAAAGAAAATAACAGGAGCAGACTGGAAGCAAAAGGTGATGAAATTACCTCTTGGTGCCAGGTATGAACGGAAATCAGCATCACGACTCGGATGGGTGCCTGTTATGCTCAATGATAATAATGAAATAATACCGGTTGAATATCATGGTTCTGCTCATATAACCGCTCTTTCATATTCGGAAGGAATTATAATGATCCCTCCAGGCGTCAGCTTGGTAGAGAAAGGAACCTTGATTGAATTCAGGTCGTTTTAAAATAATTATATGAATTTCCCGGAAAAATTTGAGGTTATAATCATAACCCTCAGCGACAGAGCCGCAAAAGGTGAATACAAAGATCTTAGCGGTCCACGTATTAGTGACATGCTTACAGATTATTTCAGATTAATGAACTGGGATAATAATATCACACTGAAAATAATCCCGGATGATGGTGTGATGCTGAGCGACCTGCTTATCTATTCCTTTGTGAGATATAATATTATAATCACGACAGGAGGCACCGGGATAGGCCCGAGAGATATAACAGTCGACACTGTTTTGCCGTTACTTACAAAGGAAATACCGGGTGTGATGGACTATATAAGAGTGAAATACGGCGCTGATAACCCGGGCGCCCTGCTCAGCAGGGGAGTTGCCGGTATAGCCGGAAAATCATTGATCTATACTTTACCAGGTTCAGTTAAGGCAGTTGAGGAATACATGACTGAAATATTGAGAACTCTGAGGCATACTCTTGAAATGCAGTATGGAGTTGATACTCATAAGAAACATTAGTCAACGATCCTGTTAAGTGTACTCTGAATCGCCGTTCCTAATAGGCGATCATAACGTTCACGCGGGTTCCTGTAATATATGAGTATGAGATAATCGTTTTCAGTCTCATAATGGCTGCCCTCAAAGGGAACTGCTGAGGGTGTCAGATCACCCTTCTTCATAAAAGCATATTCATAGTCATACCAGCCTTGTTTTAGCAGCATCGTGCACTCATACTGTTTCAGTTGCGGATTGTAGATCATCTGTGCGTTTTTTGCTGCTTTCCAGTCTGTAAGCGCACCAAAGACAAACATATCGCCTCCTTCAACAGGCTGAAACGCGGGCAGTGTGAAATAGACATTGACATAATCGGCGTCAGTTTCAGGATTTCTTCCTTCCTGGAAAGCTACATAGTACTTGCCGTTAAAATCTCTCCTGTAAAAGTATGGCTTGAATTCACGGTTTTCAGAGGGTGAAAGATAAACATTATAATACGGAGCTTTGAATTCAATTCCCCTTACATTTTCTGACTGATACCTTATGCTTTTAGTATCGAAATACCTGTATTCATTTCCTCCCGGGAAAATATTCTTCTCAGAAAGTGAGCTGTACTTTAATTCATTATTTCCGAAGAACTCAGGTTTAATGTTATTTTTACTGTTGTCCCATCTTCCATTCTGAAGAATTGATGCATATACATTTCTGTAAGGATCGTTGATCTGCAATGTATTCAGGCTTACATTAAAATCTATCTGCTGCTGTGTATTGCTTTCCGCCGTCATCTGCGGACGATGGGCATTAATATCGATTTTTACAGCATCCTCAGTTACCATGAAGCGGCGTTTTATTACAGGATTCTCCGTATTTCCCGGAAGATAGACAGCAATAATATAGTTACCGGATAATTTAAGTGATACCCTGTCGTTTGGAAATGCTAGCGAGTAATGATAGTATTGAACGGTTGTATTGAATGAAGCTTTGTAATCCTCAATTGGATTTTCCCCGTATCCGTCAAGGTAGTCATTTATGAATGCTCCTGCTTCATTCCAGTCTTTGTCGCAGAAAATGAAACTGTAATAGAAAGTCTCAGGATCATTGCCAAGCAAATCAAACTCTAGTAACAGTTTTTCGTTACCATCCTGTTTAATAATGGGATAGGAGAGATTCCAGTTTTCCCTGAAGAGCTGAACTGTTTTGATCCTGTCATCATTCACTACGTTATCCTGAACAATCCCGTCCCCGGCATTGTTCTGTCCATTGACACAGGCATAAAATGAAAAAAGAAATATGCTGATTACAAAAAACCTCATTGATCCTGACCTTTTCAATTTTTACAAAGTTCTTTAATTAATTGAAAACTGACACAATTATTGAACCAGTTTTGTTCATTGAAAATAATCGTTTGTTGATCAATGCAATATAAAATATGTTGAACATTTCGCAAAAGGTAATGTTTAAATATGATTGTTAATTTAATAACAGAAGAACAATATGCCCTCATCAATAATCCTTAAAAAAGGTTTTGATATCAAAATTGAAGGGAGCGCCGGTAAGATACTGTCATCTCTTCCTGAACCTGACCTTTTTGGACTTAAACCTCCCGATTTTCCAGGCCTTATACCTCGACTAACTGTCAAGCCCGGCGACAAGGTACTTGCAGGCACGCCGCTTTTTCATGACAAGATCCGGCCAGAAATATTATTTACATCCCCCGTCAGTGGAAAGGTCGTTGCTGTGAACAGGGGTGAAAGACGGGCATTACTGGAGGTTGTGGTTGAAAAGTCAGGTGAAGACTACGTTGACTTTGGTAAGATAAATCCCGAAAACAGCACAGGTGAACACATAAAAAAGATATTGCTCATATCAGGGTTATGGCCAACTATCAGGCAAAGACCTTATCATGTCGTTGCAAATCCTGCTGATACTCCTAAATCGATTTTTATTTCAGGCTTTGATACTTCGCCTCTTGCTCCTGATTATGATTTCATCCTTGAAAACTATCCGCGGTCATTATTCATCACCGGGATAAACGCACTGAAAAAGCTTACAACAGGTAAGGTGCATCTTGTGCTCAATGGGAAAAATAAGAAAACTGACTATCAGGATATTCCCGGGGTTGAGATCACTCATTTTTCGGGACCTCACCCTGCAGGCAATGTAGGCGTCCATATTCATCATCTTGATCCTGTCAGCAAAGATCAGAAGGTATGGTTTGTGAATATGCAGGATGTGATTTCGATCGGAAGATTATTCGAGGAGGGACGGTACATGCCCGAAAAAATAATAGCCCTGACAGGTTCTGAAGTCATTGTTCCGCAGTATTACAGGTTAAAGAGAGGCGCTTCAATAAGCGGTATAATCCGCGACAACATCAAACCCGGACATCAGCGGTATATTTCCGGTAATGTGCTGACAGGCACGAAGATTCCTTCTGGCGGATTCATAGGTTTCTACGATTCCCAGGTTACAGTTATCCCTGAAGGTGATTATTATGAGTTTTTCGGATGGATTGCCCCCGGTAAAAGCAAATTCAGCTTTTACAGGGCTTTCCTTTCAAAGCTGTTTCCACGAAAGCAGTACAGGCTCGATACAAATATGCATGGCGGAGAAAGAGCATTTGTCCTTACAGGCAAGTATGAACAGGTAGTTCCGATGGATATTTTCCCAATGCAGCTCTGTAAGGCTGTAATGGCGGAGGATATTGATAATATGGAGAATCTTGGTATTTATGAAGTTGCCGAAGAAGACCTGGCGCTTTGCGAATACATCTGCCCTTCAAAGATTGAGATTCAGACAATTATCAGGAAGGGTATTGATTTGATGGTCAAAGAGATGAGCTAAATTGATATTCGATAATAATGGATTTTTTAAGGAAGAAAATTGACAAGATCAAACCGCAGTTCACAAAAGGCGGTAAGTTTGAAAAATTTCAATCACTTTTCGAAGGACTCGAGTCTTTCATATTCGTGCCCAACCGGGTGACATTCAAAGGATCGCATGTGAGGGATGCAATGGATCTTAAAAGAACAATGACGCTGGTTATAATTGCGTTATTGCCTCCATTGCTGTTTGGAGCATATAATGTAGGATTTCAGCACTTCAGCTCTCTTGGAATGGAAACCGGGTTATGGCAGAATTTCTGGTTTGGCTTTATAAAAATCCTGCCATTGATAATTGTAAGCTACATTGTAGGACTTGGTATTGAATTCACTGCCGCCCAGATCAGGGGACATGAAATAAATGAAGGCTTCCTTGTAACAGGTATGCTTATTCCCCTCATAATGCCAATCGACGTGCCGTTATGGATGCTCGCCCTTGCGACTGCGTTTGCAGTTATTCTTGGAAAAGAGGTATTTGGCGGAACAGGAATGAATATATTCAATCCTGCGCTTACGGCGAGAGCATTCCTCTT
Organism: Bacteroidales bacterium; assembly: GCA_036261265.1. Classification (GTDB taxonomy): domain Bacteria; phylum Bacteroidota; class Bacteroidia; order Bacteroidales; family VadinHA17; genus LD21. The sequence continues at coordinate 28,733 of DATALC010000045.1, read as the reverse complement.
CTTCAGCTACCCGGGATGGATGACGGGAGATAAAGTATGGACTGAAGGTCTCATAAACGCCGGTGAGAAAGTTGCAGACGGATTTTCAGGCGCAACGCCTCTTGGACATCTTGCAATTGGTGAATCAGCCGACCATCTGCCTTCATTTATGCAGATGTTTATAGGAACTATTCCGGGTTCAATAGGAGAGACCTCTAAGCTAGCAATTCTGATCGGAGCGGCTTTCCTCATAATCACCGGCATAGGAAGCTGGAAGATAATGTTAAGCATGTTCCTTGGAGGCGCTGCAATAGGTGTTCTGTTTAACATTTTTGGAGCAAATGCATATATGCAGGTGCCATTTTACTATCATTTTGTCATGGGAGGTTTCGCTTTTGGCGCTGTGTATATGGCAACCGATCCTGTCACTGCATCGCAGACTGACAAAGGCAAATGGATCTACGGTTTTATGATTGGTGTCCTGTCAATAATGTTCCGTGTATTAAACCCGGCTTACCCTGAAGGCGTTATGCTTGCAATACTGCTCATGAACCTGTTTGCCCCGCTTATCGATTATTATGTTGTGCAGGCAAGTGTAAGGAGAAGGCTGAAGCGGGCGACATCAGCAATTAAATAGCAAAATGAGATGAAAGAATTCACGAGCAAATACATTTTTATATTCTCGATTGTTATGGTTGTAATAGTAGCAGTATTCCTTTCATTGGCTGCCACTCTCCTTCAACCACGTCAGACAAGGAATGTTGAAATAGATAAGAAAAAAGGCATGCTTGAGTCGATCGGTGTGCAATCGACGCCCGAAACAACAGAGGAGCTGTACGGCAAGTATGTAACCGGGAGTTTTGTCATTAATACAAAGGGAGAAGAAGTCCCTGACATTAATGCTTTTAATGTCGACCTCAGGGCTGAACAAAAGAAGCCTGCTGAAGAACAAAATCTGCCTGTTTTCAATGCACATACAGATGATGGAAAGAAGCTTGTTATTATACCTCTTCAGGGTAAAGGTCTATGGGGCCCGATCTGGGGCTATATCTCTCTTGAATCTGACATGAATACAGTTTTCGGGGCAACGTTCGACCATAAAGGGGAGACGCCGGGTCTCGGAGCGGAGATAAATACAACAGGATTTGAAGCAATGTTCAATGGAAAGAAGCTTTATGAACAGGATAAATTTGTTTCAATAGGCGTGCTTAAAGGAGGCGCAAGGGACGATGATCCCCATAATGTTGATGCTATATCCGGTGGAACAATAACAAGTAAAGGACTGGAGAGAATGCTACTCCAGGGTATCGGCAAATACAATGATTTTCTTCTGAAAAATAAAAGCAAAGATTCTATATGAATAACTGGAAATTATTTACAAATCCTATAAGCAGAGATAATCCGATTACTGTTCAGGTTCTTGGTATATGTTCGGCGCTCGCTGTAACTGTCAAGCTGAAGCCTGCCCTCGTAATGGCAATAGCAGTAATTATTGTCGTTGCTTTTTCAAATCTCGTGATTGCATCTATGCGCAGGTATATTCCCGACAAAATCAGGATAATTGTGCAACTTGTAGTCGCGGCAACGATGGTTATCCTTGTTGACCAGATACTTAAAGCTTATGCATTCGATGTAAGCAAACAGCTCTCAGTGTTTGTGGGTCTGATAATAACAAACTGCATCCTCATGGGTCGTCTTGAAGCATTTGCAATGGGCAATAAACCCTGGCCTTCATTCATAGATGGTCTTGGAAACGGGTCAGGCTATGGTCTTATACTTGTTATTGTCGCCTTCTTCAGGGAGCTGCTCGGATCGGGAACCCTGTTCGGATATCCTGTATTGCAGAAGGCCGGCATCTATTCAACAGGATACCAGAATAACGGTATGATGATTCTTCCACCGATGGCACTGATAACCGTCGGTCTTATTATCTGGTTTCAGAGAAGCAGAAACAGGGCATTAATCGAGAAGAAGTAAAATTATGGAAAACCTGCTTAACATATTTATAAAATCGATTTTCATCGAGAACATGGTTTTTGCTTTCTTCCTTGGAATGTGTTCATTCCTGGCTGTGTCGAAGACTGTGAAAACCTCGATGGGACTGGGTGTTGCAGTGATCTTTGTTCTTGCAATAACAACTCCGGTGAATTATCTTTTTGAAAACTATGTCCTTAAGAAAGGGGCTTTGTCATGGCTCGGTGAGAGATTTGCAGACGTCGACCTTAGCTTTCTTTCATTTATTGTTTTTATTGCAGTAATAGCGGCAATAGTTCAGCTTGTGGAGATGGTTGTTGAGAAATACAGTCCTCCTCTTTATAACTCACTAGGTATCTTTCTTCCTCTGATTGCCGTGAACTGCGCCATTCTCGGAGGTTCACTTTTTATGCAGGAACGTGAGTATGAAACTCTTGCAGAAGCAGCAGTATTCGGCCTGGGCTCAGGGGTGGGATGGATGCTTGCAATCATTGGTATAGCTGCAATCCGCGAAAAGCTGAAGTACAGCAATGTACCTGATCCTCTAAAGGGACTTGGGATTACGTTCATCCTTACGGGGCTGATGGCAATAGCATTCATGGGTTTTATGGGAATAACAATTTAACAGAACTGTCAACATGATCCTGGCAATAACAACCGGTCAAACTATATTTTACAGCCTCATTGTATTTCTTACAATTATTCTGGTTCTTGTAAGCATTCTTATTCTTGCAAAAGACAAGCTCTCTCCTAAAGGTAAAGTGAAGGTTCTTATAAACGATCGCGAGATGTCAGTCTCACCTGGCGCCAATCTTCTTTCAACGCTTTCAACAAATGGAGTGTTCCTTCCTTCTGCATGCGGGGGAGGAGGTACCTGCGGAATGTGCAAATGCCAGGTCGTTGAGGGCGGAGGTTCTATCCTTCCGACTGAAACCGGCTTCTTTACACGTAAAGAGCAGCAGGAGAAATGGCGTCTCGGCTGCCAGGTAAAGATAAGGGAGGATCTTAAGATCAAAGTTCCTGAATCAGTCCTTGGCATCAAGAAATTTGAATGTACAGTCGTATCTAACAGGAACGTTGCAACATTCATCAAGGAATTTGTGGTTAAGCTTCCTGAAGGTCAGGATTTTGATTTTCAGCCCGGCGGATATATCCAGATCGATGTTCCAAAATATGAGACTTCTTTCAGGGATTTCATTATAGAGGATGAATTTAAGAGCGACTGGGATAAATTCAAAATGTGGGATCTCAGCGTTAAAAACAATGAAGAGTCATTCAGGGCATATTCTATGGCTAATTATCCCGCAGAGAAGAATGTAATAAAGCTTAACATAAGAATAGCAACACCCCCATGGGACAGGGTAAAAAATGATTTTCTGAATGTACCTCCTGGTCTCTGTTCAACATTCATATTCTCACGCAAACCGGGAGATAAGGTGATGATCTCAGGACCTTATGGCGAATTTCATATAAAGAACACAAAAAGCGAAATGATCTATATAGGAGGCGGCGCCGGCATGGCTCCGCTACGGTCGCATATATTTCATCTTTTTGACACTCTTAAAACTTCGAGAAAGGTTTCATACTGGTACGGAGCAAGGTCAACTCGCGAAGTTTTTTATGAGGATGAATTCAGGGAGATTGAAAAGAACTTTCCGAATTTCTCTTTTCATCTTGCCCTTTCGGAACCGTTGCCCGAAGATAACTGGACCGGTTACAAAGGATTTATTCACCAGGTTCTTCTCGACAATTATCTCTCAAAACATGATGAACCTGAGGATATTGAATATTATTTCTGCGGACCTCCTGTGATGAACGGAGCTGTTATTAAGATGCTCGACAGTCTTGGTGTTCCGAAGGAGAACATTTCATTTGATGATTTTGGCGTATAAAGAACAAAAGGGCTGCGGGAGCAGCCCTTCTAGTTAAAATAAAGGGGATTGTCAAAAGATCCGGATTATTAAATCTTGGGGAGGATCTTTTTTCTGCTGCAAATTTATTCATTATTAGCTTTATAATATTTGCATTTTGGCCAGGCTTGTCTCAAAGTTGACAAACGGCTGTTTATTTATGAGGAACTATTTATTTGTACATTTGTAATGCTTTTTAACCGATCAGTATATGAATAAATTTTTTTCATTAATTCTAATTTTTGTACTCTCACTCTCATGCCGTCCAAAGACGAATCCTGTTGTCGAAGGTTTTAATGGCTATGCACAGGGTACGACTTACAGTATCTTATATGTTGACGAAAAGAACTTCGATCCGGCCGATCTTAAAAACAAGGCTGAAAAGATACTGAGCGATTTCGATATGTCCCTTTCACTTTATAAGGATTCATCAATACTATGCAGGGTCAACAGGAATGATAATGTGAAAGTTGATAAATACTTCACGGAAGCATTCAGAAAATCAACTCAAATATCACAACTCACCGGAGGCGCTTTTGACATAACAATCGGCCCGCTTGTTAAGGCATGGGGATTTGGTCCCGATGAACATAAGAACTTCAGTGAATCAAAAAGAGACAGCCTTATTAAGCTTGTCGGAATGAGTAAAGTGAAGCTAGAAGGAGGAAAGATAATCAAATCAGAACCTGCAATTCAGCTTGATTTCAACGCTATAGCACAGGGTTATTCAGTTGATGTAATGAGTAATTTCTTTGACAGCCTCGGTATCAAAAACTACCTTGTTGAGATTGGAGGAGAAGTCAGGGCATCGGGAACCAAGCTTGGCGAAAAATGGAAGATCGGAATAGAAAGACCTGTGGAGGGGAACTTATCTCCTGGCGAAGATCTTGAAGCTGTAATACGTATTTCAGATGAATCGCTTGCAACTTCAGGCAATTACAGAAAGTTCTACGTGGAGAACGGAGTTAAGTACTCGCACACAATTGACCCTGTTACAGGTTATCCTGCAAAAAACAACCTTCTGAGCGCTACAATTATTGCTTCAGACTGTGCTACTGCCGATGGTATCGCTACGGCCTGCATGGTGATGGGCAAAGACAAAAGCATTAACTTTATTGAAAGTCACCCGCAGTACCTCGGTTTCTTTATCTATTCTGATGAAAATGGAAATTTTATGACCTGGTCATCGCAGAGCCTTCTTGAAAGATTAACCGAAATGAATCCTTAGACAAGTCGTCCGCTGCAGGCGGAACATCCCGAAAATCCCTCTGATGAGCTGCAGCCGATGTCGGTACGCGATGCACATGTAATACCTCTTTTTGTCATCTCCTTGTTATTACTTATATGCAATTCAGGGAATTTGCCTTTGGGCTTTAACAGGATTGTAATTCCAAATCCTATTGCTGCAATTACAAGAAACAATACACTGAGTATCAAGAGTTTAATAAACATTCCCTTAGGTTTTTAACTGTTCGACCGGTTCAAAATACGTTCTCAATTGTTTTAAGGAGTTAAACAACCACCATTAAAATTTGTTTAATGGGAAACGAAACCGTTGTATTATAATAAATGTATCAGAATGAAACCAACCACCGATCAACACGAAAGTGAAACCCAGGAAACCGACCTTTTAAATGACATTCAGATGAAACAAACTACCCGATCAAAGGAGAGCAAAATTAAAACACAGGAAATAAAATATGATAAAGCAACTGTTCTTGCCGATTTCAGGCTTGCAAACCTAAGCAGGTTCCTGAGCATCACCGGAAGACGGGAAGTTCTGACAGGTAAGGCAAAATTCGGAATTTTTGGCGATGGAAAAGAGCTCATACAGATTGCAATGGCCAGGCAGTTCCGCGATGGCGACTGGCGTTCAGGATATTACCGCGACCAGACATGGATGATGGCAATGGGTCTTTATGATTCTCTTGAGTTTTTTCATCAGCTCTACGGCAACACTAATGCCGATCCGGAACATGGGAGCAGGGGAAGGGTTTTCAATAATCACTTCTCAACACAGAACATAAATCCGGATGGCTCCTGGCGTGATCTTACAAAGCAGAAAAATTCATCTTCAGATGTATCGCCAACTGCGGCACAGATGCCAAGGCTGCTTGGACTTGCTTATGCATCAAAGCTGTTCCGTGAGAACAGCGATCTTCACAAGTTCACAACTCTCACAAGGAAAGGTGATGAAGTCGCATTCGGATCAATTGGAGACGCAAGTACATCAGAAGGGCACTTCTGGGAAACAATAAATGCAGCAGGCGTATTGCAGGTGCCAATGGCTGTTTCAATATATGATGACGGTTATGGAATATCAGTTCCGAAAAAATACCAGACAACAAAAGGCAGCATCTCAGAAATACTGAAAGGTTTCCAGGCTGAGGAAGGCAAGCCAGGCATACATATCTTTAAGGGAAAAGGATGGGATTATCCGGGTCTCATAAAATTGTACGAGGAAGGAATTGCATTGTGCAGGGGAAAACAGGTGCCTGTTTTATTCCATATAGAAGAGGTTACACAACCCCAGGGACATTCGACTTCAGGATCGCATGAAAGATATAAAGGAGAAGACAGGCTCAAATGGGAACAGGAGTTCGATCCGCTGAGAAAGATGAGAGAATGGATTGTGAGCTCAGGGTTAGCTACCGATGAGGAACTCGATAAGCTTGTCGCCGAGGCCGATGAGGAAACAAAGGAATCAAGGCGTAAAGGCTGGGAGATGTTCCAGGAACCCATAAAGGTTGAGAGAGATGCACTTGTTAAGATAATCAATGACCGTACATGCCGCTGTTCTAATGATGTTAAAGAGAAAACAATAGAAGAATTTACTGAGGAGCTTCAGAAAGTAGTTTCTCCGATCAGGAAGGATAATTTCGTGACTGCCCGTAAAATCCTGAGGAATATCTGCAAATCATGCCTTAAGGACAACAATCTGAGACAATCTCTTGAAGGATGGCTCGTCAGGAACTATGAGGATGCACGGAAAGGTTATAATTCATTCCTTTATAATGAAACGCCATCATCCGTGATGAACGTCAAAGCAATACCTCCCGTATATTCCGATAATCCTCCTGAAGTTCCGGGCAGGCAAATACTTCGTGAGAATTACGACAGGCTTTTCACTAAATATCCTCTTCTGACGATTTTCGGAGAAGATGTCGGACACATAGGTGGCGTAAACCAGACCCTCGAAGGCCTTCAGAAAAAATATGGTGAATTACGGATCACTGATACTGGAATCAGGGAAGCCACAATTCTTGGTCAGGGTATAGGGATGTCTTTGCGTGGAATGCGCCCGATTGCCGAGATTCAGTATCTCGATTATCTTATGTACGCCCTTCAGCTCTTAAGCGACGACCTTGCCACAACTTATTACCGGACCGCAGGAAGGATGATCGCACCGCTTATAATAAGCACACGCGGCCACCGACTCGAGGGTATCTGGCATTCAGGCTCCCCGATGAGCATGCTCATTAACTCCGTGAGAGGAGTTTATATCTGTTCACCAAGAGATATGACAAGGGCTGCAGGATTTTACAATACATTGCTTGAAGGTAATGATCCTGCCATAGTTATTGAGCCTCTTAACGGCTACAGGCTTAAGGAACGTTTACCTGAAAATATCGGCGAATTCAGGATCCCGCTTGGAATTCCTGAAATTTTGCATGAAGGTTCAGATATCACAATCGTCTCTTACGGCTCTACGATCAAAGTTGCGATGGAAGCAGTGCTTCAGCTTGAGAAACATGATATCTCTGCGGAGCTTATTGATGTTCAGACACTTGTTCCTTTCGACAAGCCGGGAGTAATACTGAAATCAATAAAGAAGACAAGCCGGGTATTGTTCCTCGATGAGGATGTTCCGGGGGGAACAACAGCATACATGCTCCAGCAGGTTGTTGAGAAGCAGGGCGCATGGCAATACCTCGACAGCGCGCCGAAGACTCTCACATCAAAAGAGCACAGGCCGGCATATACAACCGATGGTGATTATTTCTCAAAACCTAATGCTGAGGATATATTTGACCTTGTTTATGAAATGATGAGAGAAGTAAAACCTGGGAAATATATAAGCTTTACAGATTCGGAGATAGCTAAGTTGTGGTAGAAACAAACTTAGTCTGCATTGTTATTTACAGGGAGATTTATATAACTCAATCTCCCTGTAGTTCTTTATTCTAAATGCTATTCTGAAACTCCTATTATCTTAAGCAATTCCATAGCCGCCTCACGGGGGCCGTTAGACTCATAACCATGTATGCCGAGCCTTGTACGCATCTGACCGACAAAAATGTTCTTGTCGAAAAATGCGTTGAAATATCTTTTTGCGATATTATCATGAAGCTCCTTATACTCGGTCGGACCGAAGATATTTGCAAAATATGAATGCACAAGGCCGCTTGTTGTTGTCGTGCCCTTGCTCATAACGGCTCCTTCGCTGAATATGTCAAAAGCCCATTCAGGTGAGCTGAATCTTTCAATTATCTGGTGATCTGAATCTATCTCCTCGTAGTTGTTTGCATACAGGATATAGTCTATCCTCTGCCCCTGTGTAAGAGTCTCATATTTAGTAACAGGAAAAACTATCCTTGCATTTACCTGGCTTGGGTTCATAATTATTGATCTGTCGAGATGCCCGTATGCATAGCCCGGCTGAAGGTCGTCAAGCCTGAGAAATGCTCCGATCTCGGTTCCATATCCGACGGGATATCCTTCTTCGTCGAAATCGATTGATCCCATATCGTCGGCAATAATTGTGAGCTGACGGATGTGCTTTTCACCGAGTACCCTGAATGCTTCAAGTGTTTCTGATTTGCCGGCTCCGGTGTCGCCCATCATAAGAATTGTGGCTTCCTTGTTCCCCTGCAGAAGGATTTTTACCATAGCTCCGTGAAATGGCATCTTTCCAGATTGCATCATTATTGAGTTATGGAGTGTGAGCATCATCTTTTTCAGATAACCGAAATATCCGAATTCAGGGCGGTTTGGGATGGCCCCGACGAATATCCCGTTCTCATCGTCCTGGCAGAAGACAGTCGAATATTTTGCGAGCCCGTCAATCGTTCTGCCCGGTACCCCATAGAGCAGAACACCATCAGGCTTCTTTTTAAGCTCGTTATCCTCTGCGAGCTTGAAAAGATTACAGAGTGAAAATCCAAGGTCAAAAAACTCGATATGAAAATAAACCATAATAAGCAGCTTCCCGCACATTGCAGGGTAACATATCCACTCCCGTGAGTTCAGGTCAACAAGATCAACAGGGTTCTGGCTAATCCTTTTAAAATGCCCTGTTCTCTTGTTCATCGGTTGCTGTATAACAAGCGGAGGATATATAAGCATTTGCCGGATAACAGGTATATTATTGAGCTTCCTGTAATTATCGGTAGGATATGAAATATTTTTCGGAAGAGAAATAACTGCCATTTCAGCTCCCGCAGGGACCTGTCTGTAAACCGATGGATGGCTCCCGCTGATGTTCTCCTGTATGTGCCTGTAAACTGTGCGGATGAGATGTGTCAGTCTTTCAATTGTTTCATTGAAGGTTCTGTATGGCCTTTTATCCAACCTATCTCCTTCCGAATTGTTTATAATGAAGCGGTCAAAATGCCGCCAGTAATCGTACAGGTATTCAACGAAATCTGAAAGATTATTAAGATCTGAAAGGAAAGGTTTTGATTTGGCAAAAATATGGGGTACAACATTGCACTCATACTTTACAAGATGAACAAGTGTTTTAATAAGATCATCAACGGCATCCTGGGAGACCTGGTTCTTTTTAAAGATCCCCAGCAACGGCGAATTTTTCGATTTCAGCGTGTCGATGCAATGATCAACAACAATCCTGAACTGCCTGCTTGCAAGCATTTCTTCAGCCGTTTCACACATCCTTTCCCTGACGTTAATAACAGCTTTGTTTCCTACGATTCTTAAGTTATTCTTTTGCATGAATTATTATGAGATTGGCTCAAAAATATGATAATATTTCATTGATGATGAGGGTTTACTTAATTATTTTTGTATATTATTAGTCACGCATTTAAAATAGTTAAAAGTATGCAGCCAGAAATGGACTTGTTTGCAATTTTGCCTGAAGATAAAATTCCTGAGAAGGGTAAGATACTTATATCCGAACCTTTTCTTCCAGATACTTTTTTCAATCGCAGCATTGTTTATCTAACAGATCACACGCCGGAAGGATCAGTCGGTTTTATATTAAATAAGAAAATAGATCTCAAGATCAGCTCTGCTATAATGGGTTTTGACGGCTGGGATGAGGAGCTTAATATGGGTGGCCCTGTAGCGCCTGATACAATCCATTATCTTCACAGTCTTGGTTACATAATACCAAAAAGTATCCAGATAGAGGAAAATATTTACTGGGGAGGCGATATTGACAGCATCAGGGGCCTTATTAAAACAGGCCAGGTAAAACAGAACCAGATTAGGTTTTTTCTCGGATACTCCGGATGGTCGGCAGGTCAGCTCGAGAGGGAGCTTAAGGAGAACTCCTGGGTAATAGCCAAGGTTCACCCTGATATTATTATGAATAACCGTGGTGAGGATACGTGGAAACGTGTTCTGAGGAGCCTTAAAAATAAATACAGGAGGTGGGCTGATTTCCCTGATTCACCTGAGATGAATTAATTAAGAATCTGATCAGGAATGCAGGATCCTGAATACAAGCTCTCTTAAAAGATCACCCTGTTCTGTGCCGGCGTCCTCGAACCCTTTTGATCTGAGGTCGTAAGTTCTGAGAAGACTTATAATGTATATTGTTTTTGAAGCATTGTACTTCGAGGCTGCATCCTCATAATCCTTAACAAAAAACGGGTTTATCTTAAGAGCTGCAGCCACATTGCTTTTCGATTTATCGGCAAGATAATGGTATGTGAGAATCTTGCTGAAAAAGCTGAACAGTGAAGATATAGTCAGCATTATCGGATTATCCTTCGGGTTATCGGCGAAGTACTTGACTATCATGTTACTTTTAAGTATATTCTTCTCACCGACAGCTTTCTGCAGCTCGAAATTATTATAATCCTTGCTTATGCCGATATTCTTTTCTATGAGCTCAGTAGTGATCACAGATTTTCCTTTTGGCAATGTGATTATAAGCTTTTCCAGCTCATTTGCAATCTTATGAAGATCGGTCCCGAGAAATTCTGTCAGAAGAGCGCTTGCAGCAGGGTCCGTCCTTATACCTTTTGTCATAAGGTATCTTTCTATCCATGCCGGGATCTGGTAATCCCTTACCCTTGCAGATTCAAAATATATGCCGCTTGTCTCAAGAGCTTTGACAAGTTTTGTCCTTTTATCGAGTGACTTGTACTTATAATTTATAACGAGTAATGTTGAAAGCAGGGGCTTTTCGAGGTATATTGCAAGATCCTCGATATTCTTCAGTGACTGTGCTTCCTTAACGATTACTACCTGGTGGCTCGACATCATCGGGAACCGCCTTGAAATGTCTATTATTGCAGGAACAGATGTATCTTCCCCATAAAGAATCATCTGGTTAAAAGCCTTCTCTGATTCAGGAAGTACATTATCTGTTATAAAATCAGTTATTACATCAATGTAATATGGCTCTTCGCCGGCAAGAAAATATACAGGTTTATATTTTTTATTTTTAAGATCCGATAAAACATCATCAAAAGAGGCTGGCATGATCAGAATTTTAGATGTTTTACAGAAGTGCCGTTCTTTTTGATCTCCCTCAGAGCTTCAATACCGATCTTAAGATGCATCTCAACATAATCTCGGGTCACCTGCAGGTCGCTTGCTTCAGTTTTTATGCCTGTTGAGATCATTGGCTGATCTGAAACAAGCAGAAGCGCTCCTGTGGGAATCTCATTGGCAAAGCCTACAGTGAATATTGTGGCTGTTTCCATATCGATTGCCATCGCCCTTGTTTTTATAAGATATTTCTTGAACCTGTCATCATATTCCCATACTCTCCTGTTTGTTGTATACACAGTACCGGTCCAGTACTCTCTTTTGAATTTTATTATTGTGGCCGAAATCGCGCTCTGAAGCATGAATGCAGGTAAGGCAGGCACTTCACTTGGAAGATAATCGTCTGATGTACCATCACTTCTGATAGCTGCTATCGGGAGGATTAGGTCACCAAGAGTATTCTTCTTCTTCAGACCGCCACATTTTCCAAGAAACAGCACGGCTTTTGGCCTTACAGCGCTGAGCAGATCCATAATAGTTGCAGCATTCGGGCTTCCCATTCCGAAGTTTATTATTGTTATTCCATCGGCAGTCGCGTTGGGCATATTCTTATCTCTTCCATCGACTGGCACATCATTCCATTTTGCAAAGAGCTCAACATAATAAAGATAATTTGTAAGCAAAACGTATTCTCCGAAAGTCTCAAGCAGTTTCCCCGTATATCGCGGAAGCCAGTTGTTTACTATATCCTCTTTGGTTTTCATCTTTCCGAATATCTAATTATCTCATATATTTGAAACTGAATGCCCGGCTGATTGTATCCGGTAAAAATACAAAACTAAGTTGAAACAGTTAAATCTTCCTCAGTATACATTTAAAATAACGGGAAATGAGGGTTCCGAGATGATCCTTGACCCTATAAGGAGAAAATATGTACGGCTTACTCCAGAGGAATGGGTCCGTCAGAATTTTATAAGTTATCTTGTGAACGAGGGAAAATATCCGCCGGGGCTGATGGGTGTGGAAGTAATGTTCCTTCTTAACAAGCTTAAAAGACGTGTTGATATTCTTGTTCATAACAGAAATGGCAGGCCGGTTATGATAGTAGAATGCAAGGAACCCGACGTCAGGATCGACGATAAGGTATTTGACCAGATTGTTGCATATAACCTTGGATTAAAAGTGCCTTATATTGTAGTTACTAACGGCATTGTGCATTATGCATGCAGGCTGAAGAAGGATCGACCCGGGTATGAATATATCAATGTAATTCCTCTGTACGAGGAGCTTAACTGTGAGCCTGTATGATCGATGTAACATGCGCCATAATAAGAAATGAGGAAGATGAGATCCTTGTTGTTCAGAGAGGTGAGAAGTCAGATCATCCTTTAAAATGGGAGTTTCCCGGGGGTAAGATAATGAAGGGCGAGACTGAGGAGGATTGTATCATCCGGGAGATAAAGGAAGAGCTTTCCATTGAAATTGTTATCTGCAGGAAGCTGAATGATGTTGAATATGATTACGGCATAAAGAAAATCAGGCTCATCCCTTTCATCTGTGATACTCTCGACGACATGCCTTTTCTATCGGAGCATGTGGCATATAAATGGGTCAATATTAAAGATCTTACTAAAATTGATTTTTCGGAGGCAGATGTTTTCGTGGCGGAAGATTATGTTCAGACTGTCAGTCCGGATGATCTTACAAAAGGTGAGAAGCCCTCAGGTATTTCACAACCTGATGAAGCAGAGATAAGGGAAATGGTGAACAGGATAATGGGTATGAAGGAAGCCGAATGGATGGCGGCTTCACTGACTGAAAATCCCCTTCTTTTCAGGAAATTTATTGAATTCTCATACTCGGATGATCAGAAACTTGCATTTCATGCATCATGGATAATCACAAAAGTGTGTGATAAATCTCCTGAGATCATCTATCCGTACCTGCCTGACATAGTTGAATCCCTGAAAGGCATCAGAAATGAAAGCGCCTTAAGATCATTCCTGAGAATACTTTCCATGAGCGATCCAGGAAAGCTCAGTCAAAGACATCATGGATTGCTCGCTGATGTCTGTTTTTCATATCTGAATTCAGGCTTTGCTGCAATAGCCATTAAAGCTTATTCAATGGAAATACTTTACAGGCTGACACTCATTTATCCGGAACTCGCAACCGAGCTGGCGCTTTCAATGAAAGGTGTGACTGAGATGGATTCGGCAGGGATAGTTTCAAAAGCAAAAGCGATACTGAAAAAGCTGAATAAATGATCAGCGCTTCCGCTTCAGACTTCAAGAATAAAAACAGGCACCTCAAAGCCTGCCTTCTGGAGGATCGGCCATGCAACGTTATAGACCTTAACTCCGTTATGTGTTTTGCCTTCATGAAAACCTTTGTGCGCATGCCCGTGAAAAACTGCGGCTATCTCATGACGTGTAAGAGGTTCTTCAAGCCTTGAACAACCAAGAAATGGGAATACTTCTTCGGGTTCACCGGCAACGGTGGCTTTGATGGGTGCATAATGCATGAGAACTATCTGTTTCACTCCTTCATGCTCTTCTCCCATTCTTTTCAAGGCCCTGTCGAGATTAAGTGATTCATTAACAGCTTCTTTAACAAATGATTTCATAGCCTCTTCGCCAAAAAGACTTAACATGTGATTGTCAAAGCCTCCGCCGAACCCCTTTATACCTGCAATACCTATATTCCCAAGAACAACAAATTCACCATCAAGAATATGCACACGGTCATTCTGAAGCGTATGCCTTATGATCTTCTGCCGGCCTTTTTCATGGTCATGGTTTCCAAGTACCATAACTACAGGAATATTGCAGCTTTTTAACTCCTCGGCAAGCACCTGCGCCTCTACCTCATCCCCTGTATAAGTAAGATCGCCTCCGATAAGGAAAATATCTGCCCTTTTTGATATTTCCCTGAAATAGTCAGTCCAGATACCCTTATCGGTGGTTTTAACATGTATGTCAGCAACTGCTGCGATCCTTGTTTTTCCTGTAGCTGCCATGAGCATATTGTGAATTAGTTAACAGCAGATTGCTTTTCATACAGTCCGCATTGTTGTCACCCTGTAATTCCATTCCTTTATGTCGGTGCTGTACTGGGTCTGATCAATAATCGGTCCCCGGCACACCCTCTCAACAGATGAAGGTAAATCGTATTGTTCCTGTGCTCTTGATATGAGCTCATCAAAAAGCCATTTAGGGATGATCTCCCTGAAATCGGACGGATAAACAAACTGGAAATTAATTATCTGCGAAAGAAGGAGATGCCAGTGCTGTTCGAGGTGCCCGAGCAGCCGTTTCCAGTCGAGTGTCTTACCTGTTTTCAGAATGATGTGGTTTACATCGGCTCCGTCAAACCTCTCCCTGTTCTGTACATATAATTTTGCCCAGATGAGCTCTTCAGGTGCAATAAGTAGAACCTTAAGATCTTTGAACTCAGAATGAACAGCATATTCATACCATGTATCATCCACAGTGCAGATATTATTAACGGTATCGAAAATAATATCGATGTAATAATCATTCTTGAATACTTTTGCGAGCCATCTGACATCGGTCAGCTCTGTCTTATAGCCAAGCCCTGCAAAAAACTTAAGTATTTTGGGATACTCTGTAGATTTGCAGAATACATCGAGATCCTTTGTATCGCGAAATATTCCCGTGTAATGAAAGAATGCGAAAGCGCCTCCGAGCATATATTTTGCTCCGCTGTTATTGAGTAAATCAAGCGCTTCGCGATAAAAAGAATGCGCCTCAATGATCTGTTCTTCAGTTAATACCTCGTCCATTTATTGCAGTTTTAAGCATTTCCAAAAACAACGACACTCAACGGCCCGACAGTCAGCAACTGTCCTGATTTTATTCTGTCAGGAATGGCAGATCTGGAATCATCATCAATACTCCAGGCCGGATCGGATGAATTGAGAATTTTTTGCCAGCTTCCGGAAACCGAAGGAATTGTAAAAGACATGCTTTCATTCGAAAAATTCAGAATACACAATAATATCTCCCTGCCATCTTCGCTCGTTCTTGTAAAAGCAAAAAGCTTTTCACCTGTTGTATAAACAAATATCCCATTCTTTGAGGTGTTTCTGAGTGAAGATCTTTTTTTTCGCAGCCTGATAAGCTCTTTTGTCCATTCAAGAAGTATCTTATGTTTTCCCGAATACCGTTTTTCCCAGCTTATCTTTGATTTTAAAAAAGTGGATTCATCCTGGGCGTCAGGAGGATCGTTTTTCCATTTGTAATCCCTGAACTCATTCTTCCTGCCCTCGCGCACTGCTTTTACAAGCTCCGAATCAGAATGGCTCACAAAATAGAAGAACGGGTTTTCATCCCCATATTCTTCCCCCATGAACAACAGCGGAATATACGGCGAAAGTATTATTGCCGCTGCCGCCATCTTAACCTGGTCGAAACCTGTCAGCATGCAGAGTCTTTCACCCATCACCCTGTTGCCTACCTGGTCGTGATTCTGGTTGAAAACAACGAATTTCTCTCCGGGAATTCCTGCCGATGAAGCCCCATGCCTCTTTTTCCTGAATTTCACATATTCACCGCTATGGACAAATCCTGAGAGGTATGCTTTTCCAAGCTGTTCAAGTGTGTTGAAATCCTCATACCTGTCCCTGCCTTCAGGATACAGCAAAACATAAAGTGCATGATGGAAATCGTCGAGCCATTGTGCATCGAATCCGAATCCGCCTGCTTCAGGTGATTTAACAACTTTCGGACTATTAAGATCAGATTCAGCTATCAGGTAGAATCTTTTTCCGTAAAGCTGCTCCAGATGTTTCACACTATAATGCAGCATTTCAAGAAAATGTACAGCGCTGAAGTCGTATATCATGTGAATTGCATCTATCCTCAAACCATCGATATGATAGTTTTCGAGCCAGTTGCAGGCGTTACATGAAAAAAAGTCCCTCACAGGATCGCTCCAGGCTTCATCATAATTTATAGCATCTCCCCATGGTACCTTATACCTGTCTGTAAAATAAGGAGCAAATTTCCCAAGGTAGTTTCCTTCCGGCCCAATGTGATTGTAGACCACATCCAGGAATACAGCCATGTCTTTCGCATGGGCCGCATCAACAAATTTTTTAAGGCCATCAGGGCTGCCGTACGAATTCTGAACCGAGTATGGGAATACTCCGTCGTAACCCCAGTTTCGGTTACCCGGAAACTGCGCCACAGGCATAAGTTCGATTGCATTAATTCCGGTATCCGCAAGTTCATCAAGACGAGGTATTATGGCTTCAAATGTTCCCTCCGGGGTAAAAGTCCCGGTATGAAGCTCATAGAAAATAAGATCACGTAACGGCAAACCACGCCAGGACTTATCATGCCACTCATAACCTGAATGATCAACAACCTGCGAGGGTCCGTGAACTCCATCAGGCTGAAAAGCCGAAGCCGGATCAGGTAAGTCGCCCTCTCCATCGGGATTGAAGAAGTATCTGCAGCCTTCGTGAATATCTTCAACCCTCACAGAGAAATACCCTTCTTCATCTCTCACCATTGGGATCTCTGTATCCCGGGGACTGACAATATGCAGTGTCACCCTTTCTTTTTGGGGCGCCCATACAGAAAACAGGCAGCTTCCGTCTGTATTAATAATTGCTCCTGCTTTCATTCTGATGTAAGTCTTATAATAAAGCCCTCATCTCCGCTGAGATTTATTTCATCGCCTGTCTCATCTCCCTCCATTTCAGGAGACGTTGCAATTTCAACTTTTCCCCTGATTGAAACTCTGGCAGATTTGAAATATGCCGGCCTGTGACTCAGATTCAGTACAATGAGGAAGCAGGGACTGTTGTTCATTTTTCTGAAATAAGCAATCAACTGGCTATCCGAATACAGCGGCACATAATCTCCTGCCATCAGGCATATTTCCCTTTGCCTCAGGTCGATAAGCCTCTTATAAAATGTAAGCATTGAATACTGATCGTTTTTCTCACTTTCAACATTATAACGATGGTATCTTTTGTCTATTCTCAACCATGGCGTGCCGCCTGTAAAACCCGCATTCAAGCTGTTATCCCATTGCATCGGCGTTCTTGCAGGATCCCTGCTCAGGTTCTTATCAGGCATATTTTTCCCCTGCGGATCCATTACTTCATCTGATGGAATCGGCACATCCCGCATTGTTATCTCATCACCATAATACATTGTGGGAGTTCCGCGAAGTGTAAGAAGAAGCATAGCTGCAACTTTAGACTGGTTAACACCTATGCGGCTCGTAATTCTTGGCTGGTCATGGTTACTTATGACCCAGTTTGGCCATGCATTTTCAGGCAGGGCGCTTTCATATTCGTCAATTGAAGCTGATATTTTCTGAGACTGCCATGGCAGTGTAATAAGCATGAAATTGAAAGGGAGCTGAGCACCTTTGCCTGCTGCCCCATAGTATGTAACAAGCCTGTGGATCGGGAGATATATCTCACCGATCATCATACGATCATCATATTCATCATGAACAACCCTCATCTCTTCAACTATCTCATGCACTTCAGGCTGGTCGGTTGAGTATACGGGCAGGAGTTGCTCGTATGTGCTCATGTGATCCTCGTAATAAGGGTTTTTCGGATTGTCGCGAAGCTGCTTGTCTTTTATAAGATGCCAGATCACATCGATCCTGAATCCGTCAACTCCCTTGTTAAGCCAGAACCGCATTGTATCGTACATCGCTTTCCTGACTTCAGGATTACGCCAGTTCAGGTCGGGTTGTTCTTTCAGGAAGGCATGATAATAATACTGTTTTGTTTTTTCATCCCATTCCCAGGCTTTGCCGCCAAATACGCTAAGCCAGTTATTCGGCTCACTGCCGTCGGGAAGCGGATCATACCACATATACCAGTCTCTTTTCGGGTTATCCCTCGATGATTTTGATTCAATGAACCAGGGATGAAGATCAGATGTATGATTTGGTACAAAATCCATCAGCAGCTTCAAATTCCTTGAATGGACTTCCTTAAGGAGCGTGTCAAAATCATCAAGAGAACCGAAGATCGGATCTATGTTCATGTAATCCATTATATCATAGCCAAAATCGGCCATCGGCGACGGGTATACAGGCGAGATCCAGATGGCTTTTATACCGAGCCATTTAAGATAATCAAGCCTTTTTATTATACCTTTCAGATCGCCGATGCCATCATCATTACTGTCCTGAAACGAACGGGGATAGACCTGGTAGATGATACCGGTCTGCCACCAGTGATAATTCATATTCAACAATTGTTTATTCGTCTGATTATCTAAGAACAATGAAGAAGAGGTGAATGTTTCAGGAACTGAAGAATGTATCTCGTGTTCAGTAGTTTATATTTTAACGCAGAGTGCGCAGAGTTAAATCCGCGCAGTGTACGCAGAGAAATCAATAAGAAACAGAATTACATTCTGCGTTCTCTGCGGTTTTAACCTCCGCGTTCTCTGCGTTTAATTTTTAACTGCAAGGTATGCAGATTAAATCCACTCAGCGCGCGTGGAAAATCCTTCATATCCGGCCTCTCTCCAGACCAAATTCAAAAAGGATGAGGCATTATCGATGTCCGGCCTCTCTCCAAACCTCTCCCCTAAAGCGGGAGAGGCTTAATTTTATGGATAGAAGTGATAAAAACGATTTTAAGTTATTGATCCTCTATGAACAGAACCCCTAAATCCCCAAGGGGGGACTTTGATTATCCGATCAAGGATAATCTTCATACATCCAGAGGTTTAAACCCCCTTACAGGGTCCTTACAGGAGGTTGGGGGTAAAACATGTGGCATGATTCCTTCATTGTTATCACTAAGGAGAGGGAAATTGAAAGGGTGAGGCCGGAGTAACAATGGGCTTTCTCTATAAGGGGCGAAGCCGGAACAGGGGATGAAGCCAGGGAATGGAAATAATCTTATTTCCCGCATGTCGCTGTCAATCTCTTTATTACTTTTGCAACCTGTTAATTTTCAGCTGATGATTACAATTGATACAAGAGGACAGCTATGTCCGGCGCCGCTGATCGCTGCAAAAAAAGCGTTGAGGCAGGTTGACGGAGGGGAATCTTTTTTCATCCTTACTGATAATGCAACTTCTTATAATAATCTGATAAGGTTCCTTAAAGATAATAAAGCAACTGTTGCTTCGGAAGAAACAAACGGTACCTGGAGGCTCACTGTGAAAAAGAACGAGGGATCAAATCCGGAGAAAGAAGTCGAGGAATATTGCAGGCCTGAGGTTGCACATTTTGAAAAAGGAGATTTTATTGTTGTGATATCCTCCGATACAATGGGAGAGGGCGATAAAGAGCTTGGAAGACTCCTGATCAGCAATTTTATTAAGGCATTAAAAGATCTTGATAAACTTCCCGCAAAAATTATATTCTACAACGGAGGAGTAAAACTTGCAGTAAGAGGCTCGGAAAATCTTGAACACCTTCAGCAACTTGAAAAAATGGGAGTTGAAATTTTGCTTTGCGCTACCTGTGTAAATCATTATGGCATTAATGATAAGACAGGTGCGGGTATCTTAAGCAATATGTTTACAATTGCAGAAGCCATGGCCTCTGCTTCTAAAGTAATTAAACCCTGAAAGATGAAAATCGATCTCCTTCAGCTTGTTGAATATGGTGGCTGTTCGAGTAAGATCCCGGCCGGACAGCTCGAAGAGATCCTTAAGATGCTTCCTCTTCCTTCCGACAGGAATATCCTTGTTGATATTGATACAAGCGATGATGCGGGAGTTTACAGGGTGAATGATGAACTGGCGCTTGTGCTCACAACAGATTTCTTTCCGCCTGTATGCAGCGATCCGTACGAATTCGGACAGATAGCGGCAGCAAATTCAATAAGTGATGTCTATGCAATGGGTGGCGATCCTGTTCTGGCGCTTAATATAATGATGTTTCCAGCATCAAAGCTGCCAATCGAGGCTTATGGAGCAATCCTGAAAGGAGGATTTGATAAGGCTACTGAAGCCGGCGTAAGAATAATAGGCGGCCATACAATTGATGATTTTCCTCCGAAGTACGGGCTTGCTGTAACTGGATACATCAATCCGGAGAAGATTATAACAAATGCCGGCGCAAAGCAGGGCGATGTCCTGATTCTTACAAAACCCCTGGGTACCGGAATAATTAATGCAGCCATCAGGATGGAAATGGCTGCCGAAGCTGACATTAACACTGCAAAAGAGTATATGAAGCTCCTGAATAAAACCGGAGCCGCGATTATGAAGAAATATAATGTCAGGGGTGCAACAGATATAACAGGTTATGGCCTTGCAGGGCATGCACTTAAAATGGCAAGGGCAAGTAATGTTACATTTGAGCTTCACCTTGGCAGAGTTCCACTGATAGGCGATGTGTATAAGCTTACAGATGACGGCTGTATTCCCGGGGCATCATTCAGGAATCTTGAATATGCAACCGAGTATCTTTCTGAAGATGTGGATCTCGATTATAACCTTAAGATGACAGCTTTCGATGCACAGACTTCAGGAGGGCTGCTGATGTGCGTTCCAGAGGACAGGGCAGGGGAGGTCATCAGCGACCTTCATGCAGCAGGATTAGTTAAATCAGCAGTTGTCGGGAATGTTTTAAAGGCAGCTGAAAAGTCTATTATTCTCAAAAACTGAAACAGTACCCGGTTAATCAAATTTCGCTTCAAACAAAGGTTGACTTTTTGCTTCGAAACACATACTTATCTGGTTAACTGTATTTCTTTCCTTCGATAACTCAGGCAGATCGTCAAGACTGAAGAAACCCGAACCGTATGTTTCAGTGTTTTCAATGAAGTTAAGTTCAACAAGCCTGCACTGAACGAAGATCTTATAAATTGTATACGGATAAGCAAACTCATGCTGGCGATCAGCAGTGTGAATTGCAATGATTCGCTCAGGCACAACAACAGCGCCGGCTTCCTCGAGACATTCTCTTATGGCTGATTCGCTTACTGTAGTGTTTACATCTGCCCAGCCACCCGGCAGTGACCATTTTCCGTCTATTTTCTCCTTTGCCATCAGTATCTTATTATCCTGAAAGACGGCAGCCCTGACATCTACCTTTGGCGTCTGGTAACCCGTTTCACCTGCAAAAAGCTCACGAAGCTTTACGCCAGATATCTCTGTGTATTCATGCAAGATATCTACAGCCAGGTTTCTCAGCTGTTCATACCTGTCGAGATCATATTGATTTTTCGAGAATGTTAATCCCGCCTGTGCAATAGATTGAATTTCAGCAGCCCATTGAAGCCATTTTGGTCTCATTCAGTTATTGAATTTATTTATTTAACTTGCCGGTTCATATTAACTTACAATGATAATAAAAACTTACCTGTCTTTATTGCTCCTGTTTTCGGTGAATATTTTTTTGATGCGTGCACAGACATTTGATGAACCTGCAGTAGGACTGAAGAGTGTCCAGACAATGGAAATCGTAAAAGTTGAGCTGACGGGAGCAAAGACAATTGTCCATATTGCTGTTGAGAACAGGATCAAGGGCGGAACTTTTTGTGCCGACAGGAACCTATTCATAATCAATCCTGACGGGACTAAGCTTAAGCTTCAGAAAGCATCGGGTATCCCAAACTGCCCGGCGTCCCATAAGTTTAAAAATGTCGGTGAAGTACTTGAATTCACTCTTACTTTCCCTGCGTTGAAACAAGGCACAGGATGGATAAGCATTGTTGAAGAATGCGACCAGAATTGCTTCTCGATATATGGAATTCTGCTTAACAATTCATTCAGCAGAAGCATTGATGAAGCTGTTGCATATCTCGACAGGGGGCAGATGGATACTGCAATCGGGAGGTATATTAATCTCATCGGGCAGGCCGGGAAGAATGAAGCAGGAATCACGGGTTCACTCTATTCAGATCTCATAACACTTCTTGCTTCGAAAGGATATACTGCCAATGCCGCCGAATGGTATCACAAGCTTGTAGCTTCAGATATACCATGGAAAGAACTGTATATTGCGAACCTGAATTCAAGAGGTATTAAATACTGATTCATTTTTCACTTTTTTTTCTCTAAAATGTTGGCTATGTAAAATTTAAATATATACATTTACACTCTAAAACGATTTTAGTCGAAATGACCACAATTGTTCAGAGCAAAGAAGATCTTCTCAGGGAAGAAGCTATAAGCGCTGCACAGAAGCTTTTCCAGCGTTACGGTTTCAATAAAACAACTATGGAGGATATTGCCAGGGCGATGGGCCGTGGCAAGAGCACCCTTTATTATTATTACAAGAGCAAGGAAGAGATCTTCGATGCTGTAATATATAAAGAGATTGAAGATGTATTTAAAACAATACGGAACGCGATCGAGAAAGCTGAAACGGCCGAGGAGAAGCTGAAAGTATATTTTTCAATCTCTCTTAAAGCAGTAAAGAAAAAAGTTAACCTTTATAATGTTGTGAGGGGAGATATTGAGGATGGAGCGACATTTGTAAACAAACTTGTTAAAAAGTTCAATACTTATGACGTTCAGACAGTCAGGGATATCCTTATTCTGGGCCTTAAGAATGATGAGTTCACCGAACAGCTTTCTGAGGACACCGAGCTGGCAGCCTACTCAATAGTAAGTGCATTGAGAAGCCTTGTGCTGGAGCTTGCTATAGCCAAGAATTTTCCAAACTGGGATAAACGTCTTACTTCACTTACTCTTCTTTTATTACGAGGGCTTAAAAAATAATTTTTTTTGAAAAATATTCGACCGAAAAACACAAAACGTTTTGAAATTTAATTATATGAAACACTTTTTCAGGATTTTTACCAGGGCTTTAATGGTTGTACTTGCAGTATCATGCGGTACTAATGAGCCGGGAAATGATGGTTCTCAGAATACTGTTGCGGTGAAGGTTCTTGAAGTGCGCCACAGCACTGTGAACAGCAAAAAGTCTTATGTTGGAATAATAGAGGAATCAAAATCAGTTCCCCTGAGCTTTCTCGTAGCAGGTACAGTTGAAAATGTATATGTTGAAGAAGGAGAGCATGTCTCAAAAGGCAGGCAACTAGCTGTGCTGAATAATACGGCTTTTAAGAATGCTCTTGAAGCGGCTGTTGCAAAAGAGAAACAGGCAAAGGATGCATTCAACCGCCTGAATGATGTATATAAAAATGGAAGCCTGCCTGAAATTAAAATGGTAGAAATAGAAACATCTCTTGCAGAAGCTCAGTCAATGGCTGCAATAGCGGAAAAGAACGTGAAAGATTGCAGGCTGGTTGCGCCTGAGAATGGTGTTATCGGACGACGTTCAGTTGAACCCGGAATGAATGTTATCCCCGGAAATCCTGCCTTTACCCTTGTAAATATTGAAAAGGTCAACGCAAGAATTCCTGTTCCTGAAAACGAAATTGCCGGATTAAAGCATGGAGATAAGGCTCTCATAACTGTTGCTGCCCTCAATAATGAGAGTTTTAAGGGTACCATCGGACAGAAGGGCCTTCTTGCTAACCCTCTGTCGCATACGTATGAAATAAAGATCGGCATAGATAACACTTCAGGTTCTCTTATGCCCGGAATGATTTGTAATGTCGACATAATGTCGCCCGATTCTGCTGATGTTTTCTCTGTTCC
The DNA here is from genome assembly GCA_036261265.1 of Bacteroidales bacterium. Taxonomy (GTDB): domain Bacteria; phylum Bacteroidota; class Bacteroidia; order Bacteroidales; family VadinHA17; genus LD21. Next base: position 4,609 of record DATALC010000045.1, on the reverse strand, counting down.
TCCACGTATTATTCAGATTGCCGGTGATAAGCATAAGTTTGTCTACATCGCGGATAGAAATGCCGGTACAGTCGTTAACAGGACTGTTGAAACTGGCAATCTTACAGATGGTGGTAATATAATCATCACAAAGGGACTGAATGAAGGAGACCTTGTCATCGTCGATGGTTACCAGAAAATTGACAATACCTCAAAGATTAAAATTATAAGGTGAGATGAAGGGAAACAGGCTATTTGTTGAATCTGCCATGAGAAACAGGCAGATAGTCATTCTGGCAATATTCCTGCTGATCGTTCTCGGTGTATTTGCACTTGTGAAAATGCCAAGGCAGGAATTCCCTGTTGTAACAATACGGCAGGGGCTTGTTATTGCTGCATATCCCGGCGCAACTTCACAGCAGGTCGAAGAACAGCTTACTCCACAGGTCGAAAGATTCCTTTATGGGTATGCTGAAGTGAATAAGAAAAAAACTTATTCCTACTCAAGGGATGGCCTTATGATAATATTTGTTGAATTAAACGATAATGTAAAAAACTCCGATCAGGTCTGGTCGAAACTAAAAGACGGACTGACATTGCTTAAATCTCAGTTGCCTGCCGGCGTTCTTGCAATCTATGCAGATAATGATTTCGGCGATACTTCTGCTTTGCTTATTTCCGTGGAAGCTGAGAACAGATCATACAGAGAACTTGAAGGTTATCTATATGATCTTGAGGACAGGCTAAGACAGATAGATGCAGTATCGAAGCTCAGGCATTATGGTCTTCAGAAAGAACAGATAAACGTTTATCTTGACAAAGACAGGCTCGGCAAATATGGAATAACTGCACCACTGCTTTCAGCCAGCCTGTTTACGCACGGCCTTACTGCAGCGGGCGGATCAATCGATAATGGTGTTTTCGATGCTCCTGTGCATGTCTCATCTGTTTACAGCACTGAAGAGGACCTGGGACGACAGATTATATATTATGATCCGAATGGAAATATTGTCCGGCTAAAGGATGTCGCAACAATTGTGAGGGAATATCCTGATCCTGACAGCTATATAATGAATAATTCAAAGAAAGCGCTTCTGATCTCAATGGAAATGCTTGAGGGAAATAATATTGTTGAATTTGGGGAACAGGTAAATACTGTCCTTTCTGATTTCAGGAAGCAACTTCCTGCCGATGTCACTATCAGCAGAATAGCAGATCAACCTGAAGTGGTTAAAAAATCTGTCACGACTTTCCTGTTCGAGCTTCTTTTTGCTATTCTTTCAGTGATCCTTGTTACTATGCTGCTTCTCCCGCTCAGGGTGGCTTCTGTTGCAGCATCGTCGATCCCTGTCACAATTTTCATTTCGCTTGGATTGATGTATATTTTTGGCATTGAAATAAATACTGTAACTCTTGCTGCCCTGATTGTTGTGCTCGGAATGATTGTCGATAATTCAGTTGTTATTGTAGACAGCTATATGGTAAATCTCGATAACGGAATGTCCGCGTGGGATGCATCTGTGACGAGTGCAAATGGTTATATTAAAGCAATTTTCTCAGCTACGCTTGCAATCAGTATCACTTTCTTTCCATTCCTGTTCACTCTTTCAGGTACATTCCTTGACTTTGTCGAAAAATTTCCCTGGACAGTCACATTGACGCTTGGAATCTCGCTTCTTATTGCTGTTTATGTGATCCCGTTTGTTCAGAAATATTTTATCAGAACAGGCTTTGCAAAGAATGAAGAAGTGAAGAGATTTAATATGCTGAATCTCATACAATCAACTTATGAGAAATATCTTGAAAAAGCATTTAACAAGCCTCGACTGACTATTACAATAGGAATTCTGTCAATTGTACTTGCAGCATTTATTTTCAGGTCAATACCACTGAGACTATTGCCTGCTGCTGAAAGAAATCAATTTGCTGTTGAGATATATCTGCCGCAGGGAAGTTCTCTGGACAGAACTGCAATTGTTGCCGACAGCCTTAAAAACATGCTGAAGAAGGACAGCAGGATTACATCTGTCACTGAATTCATAGGAACAAGTTCACCAAGGTTCCATGCGACTTATGCTCCGAATCTGCCTGCAAAGAATTATGCTCAGTTTATTGTAAATACAACATCGGCCAGAAACACTGAAGATCTTTTAAATGAACTGACCCCGGAATACTCCGATTACTTCCCTGAAGCTCATGTGCGTTTTAAACAAATTGATTATCAACCTGTATCAGCGCCTGTCGAGATAAGGATATCAGGTAATGATATAGTATCACTTAGGACTGTTGCCGATTCACTGATACCGCTCATCAGATCTGTTGAGGGCATAACCTGGGTGCACAGCGATTTTGGAGAAATGATGCCATCAGCCCGCATAGATATCAATGCAATTGAAGCCAACAGGATAGGGATCGATAAAACAATTGTAAGTACAAGCCTTGCAGCTGATTTCAGCGGATTGCCGGTTACAACAATATGGGAGAATGATTATCCCGTCGAAGTGAGGCTTATGACTGCGAAAGAAACCGGGTCGGTTGATGAGTTGAATGATGAATATGTTCATTCGCTTATACCCGGAGTCTCGGTTCCGTTAAGACAGATCGCAACTGTTAACCCAGACTGGTTACAGGGTCAGGTTGTAAGGCGAACAGGCATTCCGACAATCTCGATTCTTGCAGATATTAAAAGGGGTAGTAACGTTAACAATGTTTTTCCTTCTGTAAGATCAATCGCAGAAAGTTTCAATCTTCCTGAAGGATTCACAATCTCTTACGGCGGGGCCTTCGAAAAGGACAGTGAAACAATCCCAGGCGTTATGAAGGGTTTGTTCATAAGCATCTTTATGATTTTCATGATACTTGTTTTACATTTCAGGAAGATCAATCTTGCAATTCTTGTACTTGTGTCTTCAGCTTTAAGCCTTCCCGGTGCATTTACAGGGGTTTTACTGACAGGTGTCGAATTCGGTATTACATCTATTCTTGGTATCGTAAGTCTGATTGGAATACTCGTCAGAAATGGAATTATAATGCTTGATTATGCTGAAGAGCTGAGGAAGAAAGGACTATCAGTCAAAGAAGCTGCAATTGAAGCCGGGAAAAGGCGTATGCGCCCGATATTCCTTACTTCTGCAGCAGCATCTGTCGGGGTTATCCCGATGATAATAAGCTCGAACCCTCTCTGGAGTCCGATGGGAGCAGTTATATGTTTCGGTACACTCACTGCAATGATACTTCTTGTTTTTATTCTTCCTGTCGCATACTGGAGAGTTTTCAATGTTGCCGATAAAAGGAATGCAAGGTTGAACGGGGTGAAGGGTTCAATGCTAATTGTTCTTTTAATGTTGCCGGCTGCTTCAGCATTTTCACAAAATTCATACTCGCTCGAACAATGCAGAACACTTGCACTTGAAAACAACACACGAATAAAGAATGCAGGGCTTGAAGTACAAGCATCGCAACAGATGAAGAAAGAAGCTTTCACAAAATACTTTCCTTCGATAAGCGCAGAAGGCATGTCCTTCAGATTAAAGAAGTCGATAATTGATCTTGATATACCCGGTGGAAATCTGCCTGTTTACGATGGCAATCCCGTCAATCTCAGGACACCGGTTCAGTTTGCATATTTCCCAGGTTTTTCGCTCCCGTCAATTGACAAAGGGAATATGGGAGCGTTGACTGCTGTTCAGCCCGTTTTTGCAGGTGGCCGGATAATTGCCGGAAACAAGCTTGCAAGGGTCGGCGTTGAGGCGAGTACGGGAAAATCCAGGCTGGCTGCCAGTGAAGTATTGCTGCAAACAGAAGAGAAATTCTGGCAGATAGTTTCTCTCCGTGAAAAGCTCAGCACTCTTACACTGGTAAGCCGGCTTGTTGATACTTTGTACCATGATGCAGATGCTGCTTCAAAAGCAGGACTGATAAACAAAAATGAAGTACTGAAAGTGGCAATGAAGAAAAGTGAATTAAAATCTTCGAGACTGAAACTTGAAAATGGTATCAGGCTGGCATCAATGTCTCTTTGCCAGCATATAGGAATTCAATACGATGAAAATATAATTTTCACTGATTCAGTTACAATATCAGAGGTGCCTTCAGATGTTTATATCGAACCCGAACAGGCATTGAAGGATAGAGAAGAATACAGGTTACTTGAAAAAAATGTAAGGGCAGAAGAGCTGAAGACGAGGATGACATTAGGCGAATATCTGCCGGGCATAGGGATAGGAGGTTCTGTTATGTATTATGATATTCCTGATAAGGGAACATTTAACCCGGCAGTTTTTGCAACAGTCAGTGTTCCTCTTTCAGGATGGTGGGGAGCTTCGCATGAGCTTAAGGAGAGGAAATACAGGGAAGAGATAGCAAAGAATGATTATTCTGAAAAATCCGAACTTCTGCTCCTTCAAATCCGTAAAAGCATGAATTCACTGCAGGAAGCTTATCTGGAGATCGAAGTCGCCGAAGAAACTGTGAGCCAGGCAGAGGAGAATCTGAAAATTAATGCGGATAATTACAGATCAGGCATAGTTAACGTATCTGAAATGCTTCAGGCGCAGTCATTATTGGAACAGGCTAAAAACACTCTTGCTGATGCGAAATCTGCTTATAAGTTAAAGCTTGCAGAGTATCT
>DATALC010000023.1:0-74942 GCA_036261265.1 Bacteroidales bacterium | reverse complement strand
AAAAATCATAATCGACTCCGGTTTTATAAACTGCAATTAACCTGAAAATTTGAAAAACTGCAAATAGCAATTGGGTGATAGCTAACAAATATAAAAAGTTGTATTTTTCTTTTCGTATGAGTAAAATTATAGCTCCTGTCCCATAAAAAAACACACTTGCAATGGTTTGAATTAACGTTAGATAATAGTTTTTGTTGGCAAAAGTCAAAATCAATCCACCAAAAATTAAAACAGCCAACACAAACACCCAAAAAGTTTTAATACGGAATCTGGAGTCGTAACTTATGATAGAAAAAGTTCGTAAGGCACACCCTGTCATTAAAAGTAAATGACTGCCATGAATGGATATTTCCTGAGATATCTGTTGGCGAAAAATTATCCCAACCAGAGCCAACGTTTGAAAAAGAAATCCTATCAGATAATAAATGAGAAACCATTGCCTTAGCTTTTTGTTGAGTATGAAATAGGAAAATAATAAGATGATGAATATATTATTAATTATTATAAAAGAAAGAACTGATTTGATATCGATATTCATCATCTGGAAAGTATAATAAAATGGCTGCAAAAGTAAAAAAAAGCAATAAGTAATTATTCTTGTGACGTAAGCACGCAGCGCTGCAAAGTTGCGTTTCCCGGATTCCTGGCCGGTTTTGGAAGAGTGCCGGTTGGATTATCATCTCATACCTTGAATAGCTCATAGTGGCTCGTATGGAAGCAAAAACAGCCAAAAAAGCCGACATAAGTATCCTCAGATACTCTTTAAGCATATTTAATGTTACAATATTACCAATCCACAGGAAATTATATGCTTATTTTTTTTCTTTCTTTTTGCAATCGCCACATGGGGCCCAAAGACATCTGGTTCGCACCTTTTTGGCGTTTTCCACCGCACTCGCTGAAGAAGTGTTTTTCACATCGGAACGTATTAATCGTCTGCCTGGAATAAAGTCATACTTTGTCCCGGGTGCAGGAAAGGAAGCCTTGTTCCTGTGGAAGTCATTCCCCGGAGCCGCTCCCCTGACTATAATAGCATAATTTCATTATCGCTCCTTACTTAACTGCTTCCTTTGAAGTTTTCATGCAGAGGTGAAATTCTATTACCCTGAATCATCAGTTTTACCAAAATCCGGGTAATTGCAGGCGTAAAAGCAAGTTAAAAAGTGGCCGGCTTATAAAATTCTTAAGGAGTTTTACCCTCATTAATAAAGCAAATACTTTTATAATCATTAAGAAAACGTATTAAAATCCCATAGGACAAGGGATTTAGTTCAACGTGGGCTTCATTACCGGGTGCTGCGCACCGTATGAAGCCCTATGTATTAGCAGCTGGCTGTTTTATTTTTTATCCACTTCTTTTGGGAAAAAAATATCCGTATTTATAATCGGCATCATCACGCCATCTAGCACTGTCCCGATAGTTTTTAATATAAAAAAACCTCTTGTTGTTGAAATAACAATTCCAATGAGATTTGCAATAATTACATTGGGAATTTTCCCTTCAAAATCTTTTAGAATATCTTCAAGATTGAAGATTTCGAATTCTCCTGAGCTACTTAAATCACCAAGAAGAATTGATTTTTCAGAGTCGGCGTAGAAATTTGTATTGAGATCAATACGAATTAATTTTTTACTTGGGTTAACATGAATCCCCAAATTGAATTCAAATTGAATATTATCTTTATTCAATCCTTTTTTCTTAAGTTTTTCTGGCAGACTAGTTTGTGCATGGAAATCTATTAACTTAAGATCCATGACTTTAAATGTCAAACTTATCTCCTGCAAGAGTTTATCTTTCATCTCTTAATTATTGAAACAACTTTCAAGTAAAGAAATTGAAACTTTATTTGAACCTTGATTACTTATGGATTTACTAGTGACTGTAGGTTTCTGTTTATTATAAGTAGATAATGTTTTCTTTTTATCCTCAATGCAGATTTTTTGACTAGTTTTTGAGGAAATGATTGCTCTATAAAAGGATATATTTTGAACTGCTTGGTCAGCAGTAAAGATTATTGGTTCACCAAGAGCAACTTCTATTTTGCAGATAGTTTTATATGTAAAATTATGCGTCCCTTGTAACCATTTGCTAATCTCAGATTCCTTTTTTCCTAATAAGACAGCAAGGTCTCTTTGCGTTTTGCCTTGACTTTCAAGTATTTTAATTATTTGCTTTGCAGTTGCCATGGATTTCTTTACCAATAATTTAATATCGGCAGGCACTGTCTTTGATCTCTCTTTTATGCTATGTTTGTTCATTTGATTTTAAGTAGTCTCAATGTTGAATTCTAGATCACCGTATAATTTACACTGATAGATGCTGGCTCTTTCACTATTATTGATGCGATTTATTAAGTGTCTCCCAGCCTCTCTTAAGTCTGATACATACTTGTTTAATTCAGGATCATCCTGATAAGCTCTAATGTGTTTTGGTTTATGCCCCCCATTACCAAGTATTATGATACATTCATTTATTCGAAAACAATACAATCTTAATTTACTTGCAACTATTGGGATGGCTTTCAAATTTCCACCTTCCCGTCGTAGATGCTCATCAACGCCTCCTTCCTCTCCAATTTTATTAAGCCACTCTATTATAACGTTAAAGCTTTCTCCGAATGTCTCATCGCCATCGAATTTGCTAAAGAATTTGTCGAACTCGCTATCTTCTTCATCCTTAAATCGGATTACATAATAATTTACAGCTCCAAATTCTTCAAAGGGCTCTATAACTATTTCTCGCTTCACTTATAAGTTAAGTTGCAAATATAATAGGTTTAATTCTAATAACCTAATTCAAAACTATCTTTTTGTCTGCTGCTCATATCGGTAAGGCTCTGGCTGGCTGCTAACGATCGGCGGTATGGCCAGTAAGGGTTGCGAGCAATAACCTTTCAAGATACACCAAGTTTGATGCGGGTGAACAGCTTCGCATATCACTGAAACCCTTATTGGCTATACCGCATGTTGGCAGCTGGCCTTTTTAATGTACATCTCCTGGCGATGCTGGATTTAAAAAATAAAGTAATAAAAAAACAGCAACCCAGCCTACAGCTCTTATTGCTAAACCCTTTTGCAATGTCCACTTTACAGTAGCATTTCCTTCAATCAATGAAGACGCAACAATTGAAACTGTTAATGCCATAAAAGCCTTAAGAAAAATCAATTGTATGCCATTATAGCTATTCCCAAATATTTTTTCTCCAAATAATATTGTTGAGCCACATAAAAGTAAAAGTGGTACTCCAAGCCAAAGTTGTAGTTTAATAAATTTTATTTTCATCGTCTTCTGAAATTTTTGACTAAATCCGCTTGTAGATATATTCTTCTCCAGAAATTTTGATTTTAAATCATCAATTGTCTTTTTATCCGAAAATGTATTAACAAATCTTTGAAGTGTGCTATAAGATTTAGGTGAAACTGATAATTCTTTGATTCCATTCTTTTTAGCAATAACATTTATGCCATCGACTATCTTTAATGAGGTCGGAATGAAGTTTTCAACTGTTGCAACATAATCGTATTGCAGATTTTTATTTTCAAAGAAATCGTATTCTTCATGAATCTCTGCCAAAACCTGATTGACAGTATTTAAAGTGTTAGTGTGCTTAGATGAAATCTGTCCTATAAGTTGAGAAATACAAATTTTTTTACCATTGCAATTTTTATAGCTTGTAACAAACTCAGCAAGTGTTTGGTCAAGCTCAGCTTTAGCCTTCAGAATCTTTTCATTACCGCTTAAGTCTGTCATTAGTCATTGTTAATTATGTCTACTATCATATCTATCAATTGATCCGTGTCTGAGAAGTCAATAGCTTCTTTGATAATAGTATCTCCAAAACCTATATAATCTTTGACAGTCTGTCTATTGGCAGTTTTTAGATTGCTTAAAGTTTCCGCAATAGTATTAATTTTTGACTCAGTCAATCTTGTTGTAATTCCCTTTTTGGTTGCTAATGCAATTAGGATTCTTGAAATTTCAATTTTCTTGTTCATTTTATTCAAAATTTAATTTGTTAGTAGTCGTCTTTTTAGGCTTGCTGCCAACGTTTTATATGTTCCATAAAGGTGAATATAAACCTCTGGTTTAGGAATTATTGTACATCTTTTGTTGTTGTTTGTTTTTTCTATACAAAAGTGTCTCAGTTTATAAAACCTGCAGTTTATTTCTTCGAATTCCGGTTTCATATTTTCTTTTTTTCATGCCTTCACCCAAACTCCCATCCCGTCAGTCACAGACCAACAAAGCGATACTGAATTGTGTGCCAGAGTGTTATTCAGTATTTGCAGAAAATATGACAATTCAAGTTAGGAAAAGAAAGTGGAATAACAAGTGACTAAAGTGACTAAAGTTACGAGTGACTAAAGTTAAGTAGAAAGTGCCTGGAGTGCCTAAAGTGCCTGGAGTGTCTAGAGTTATTGGCATAAGATAGTTTTTTCATATCACGCTAAACGATTAACGCTGAATGTTTTTGTTTCGAGTTTTTTGTTTCGCGTTTCGCGTCAGCGTAAAAGGAGAGGATCTGGTTTTGAAAAGTGCGATGGCAAGACCCCAAACCGAGCGAATCGAAAGTTTTCTTTTCTGAATGAGTTTACAAAGCGAGCTCGCCGATTTTAAACAACAAGTACTGGAATATGTGAAAATGTAAGGCAAATGTGCGAACCGGATGGCTTTGGGCCCCCAGCAGAGTTAGCATGTGCGAAAACAGAGTCCATCCGGTTGAATTTTGGGGCAGCTTTTCTTTGTAACTTTCTTTTTCTGCAAAAAGAAAGTTAGAGATAAATGCTAAACGCTGAATATTTTGTTTCGCGTTTTTTGTTCCGCGTTTTGTATCTGCGTAAAAGGAATTCTGTTTTTTTTGATGGTTATTATCGGATTTACCTGAGCTCTTCGCTCTGAGCCCTTCGCCGGAAGGAGATCTGAAATCTTGAAATGTCTCTACGCTTTACGCTGGATTCCCCCTATGCTCTTCACTCTGCGCTCTGAGCGAATCAGATGTCCGTTGCTCTTCTTACCGGCTCTCTTTTAAGCACAATTGCTGTGCGCGAAGGAAGATAGAGATAAAGATACAATGGCGCATTTATAAGGTTCCTGTCCGCCTTTTTAATCGACAGATAGAGCCTGCTTCTGTCTATCCTGTCGAAGCCTCCGAAGAGCGGATCGTCAGTATCAAGTACTACCCTGAATCGTCCCTGGACAGGTATGCCGTAATCAGGAAACGACGTAACCGGATTGAAATTAAAGACGAACAGCAGCTCACCTCTTGTGAAAGCAATGACCTTATCATTGCTGTTTTCGTAGATCCTGTCGATCCATAGATTATCCAGAGCTCTGAACTGTTTCTGCAGATCCACCATGGCTCTGTCGAACTGCCCGAGGTAAAAATACTTCAGGTTGCGATCATCAGAGAGATGCCATTGACGTCTTGCATACTTAAAACTCCAGTTGTTACCTTCCCTTGGGAAATCGATCCATTCCGGGTGCCCGAATTCATTTCCCATGAAATTCAGGTATCCGCCTCCTGCTGTCCCAAATGTGATCAGCCTTATCATCTTGTGAAGCGCTATTCCCCTGTCGATGCTGAATGTATGCGTGGATATGTGCATGCCTGAATACATTTCGGCATCAAGCATCCTGAATATCAACGTCTTATCGCCTACGAGCGCCTGATCGTGTGACTCGCAATAAGAAACAACCTTTTCTTCGGGCCTGTGTTGCGATAATTCATACATCAGCTTACCCATATCCCAGCTCTCGTCAGGCGTATCTTTTACGAGCTTTATCCAGTAATCCGGAACACCCATCGACAGCCTGTAATCGAAACCGTATCCTTTCCGGGATGTCTCGGAGGCCATACCCGGCATACCGCTCATTTCCTCTGCAATTGTAAGGGCGCCTGGTTTGAATTCATGTATAAGCTTGTTGGCAAGCCACAGGTAAGTTAGAGCATCCTGGTCCTGGTTGCCGTCAAAATATTCACCGTAAGCGCTGAAATTCTTCTCGAGCCCGTGATCATAATAGATCATGCTTGTCACTCCATCGAACCTGAAACCATCGAACTTATATTCTTCAAGCCAGTAACGGCAATTCGAAAGAAGGAAATGAATTACATTTCCCTTCCCGTAATCGAAACATAGTGAATCCCAGGCTTTATGCAGACGTCTTTCGCCAGTATGAAAGTACTGTCCAGGTGAACCGTCAAACAGGCCGAGACCTTCATTTACATTCCTCACTGAATGTGAATGAACAAGGTCCATTATCACCCTGACACCAGCCTGATGCGCAGTATCTACAAGCTCCTTTAGCTCCCCGGGAGTTCCGAACCTTGAAGAAGCTGCAAAGAAGTTGGACACATGGTAACCGAAGGATCCATAAAATGGGTGCTCCTGTATTGCCATCAGCTGAACAGTGTTATAGCCGGCTTCAATAACCCTTGGTAAAACTTTTTCGGTGAATTCCCTGTATGTGCCTGTCCTCCAATCCTCAGTTGCCATTCCTACATGGGCCTCATAGATAACCGGTGAAAGCCATTCGGATCTGAATTGTGCAATTTTCCAGTTATATTGCTCTTCGGGATACCAGACCTGGGCTGAAAAGATCTTAGTTGACTCGTCCTGTACGACACGGTTTGCGTATGACGGTATCCGTTCACCCTTTCCTCCCTGCCAGTATACTGAAAGCTTATACATATCACCATGTTTCAAAGCATTATATGGAAGATGAATTTCCCAGTCGCCATTTGAGTTTATTTTCGTCAGGAGATATTCATCCTGGTCTTTCCATAGAGTGAAATTTCCCGTGATATAGATCTTTGTTGCATTTGGAGCCCATTCCCTGAACACCCAGCCTTCATTTGTACGATGAAGGCCATAATAATGATGTCCCATTGCAAATCCTGAAAGAGAATCATTACCAATTAGCTCTTTTTCCCTGGCAGAGCATTTTTCAATCCTTGCATCAATGGCATTTCTGAATGGATCCAGCCAGGGATCTGAATTGTAAAAAGGCGCAGGATTCATGGGAAAAAAATATTTCATAAAAGTACAAAAACTAATTCATAATCAGGTTAGTTTTAACCGTCTTTGCTAATTTTGCAGGCATAATTCAAGACGATGATTGTTCACCGGGGATATGAAGGATTTCACCCTGTCAATCCTGTTGTTACAGTAGGGGTTTTCGATGGGGTTCACAGGGGTCACAGAGCGCTGTTAAAAGCAGTAACTTCAAAAGCTGCCGCAATAGGCGGTGAGTCTGTTGTTATGACTTTTTCTGTACATCCGCGCAGTATACTGGAGAAAGACCAGCACGGGCTAATGCTTCTTACAACACTTTCTGAGAAAATCGGTTTGCTTGAACATCTTGATATCGATCATTTACTTATTGCAGATTTTAATGCGGAGTTTGCCGGAACAGCCGCATGCGATTTTGTAAAAAATGTGATAAAAGCAAAAATAGGAGCGAAGTATCTTGTATTCGGTTACGACCACAGGATAGGCAGGGAAGGAGAGGGGGATTTCAATACAATAAGACAATGCAGCGATCTCGGAAATCTTGTTGTGGAGCAGGCAAGCGGTGTTTTTTCAGGTGAAGTTGCAATCAGCTCATCTGCAGTCAGAGATGCACTGCTTCTCGGAAATGTTGACATCGCAAATGAATTGCTTGGATATGAATACGAACTGAGCGGAAAGGTTATCACCGGACGAATGATAGGGAGGTCATTTGGTTTCCCAACGGCAAATATCCGGACTGACCCGGACAAACTTGTTCCTGCAAAAGGTGTTTATGCAGTAAAAGCAGTTGTCAATTATAAAGAATTTCCCGGAATGCTGAGCATCGGTACAAACCCGACTATTAATCCTCATTCTTTAAAGCGCAGCATTGAGGTTCATATAATCGGTTTTGATGAGGATATTTATGGAAAGAAAATTTCTCTTCGGTTCGTAAAAAAATTAAGAGATGAAAGGAAATTTCTGAATACTGATGCATTGACACGGCAAATGGAAAAGGATAAGCTTGATACACTAAATCTCTTTGGTTAATTTTAATATATTTGCAGACTTAAAACTTGAAAAATGAGCGTAAACGCAAAGACCATTCAGTATAAGGTGAAAGACATGTCTCTTGCCGATTTTGGCAGGAAGGAAATTGAAATTGCAGAAAAAGAGATGCCCGGTCTTCTCTCGATAAGGAAGAAATACTCATCTTCCAGACCACTGAAAGGAGCAAGGATAACAGGATCCCTTCACATGACAATTCAAACAGCTGTCCTGATTGAAACTCTTGCAGAGCTTGGCGCCGATGTTCGCTGGGCAAGCTGCAATATCTTTTCAACACAGGATCATGCCGCCGCCGCAATAGCCGCAGCCGGAATACCTGTTTTTGCCTGGAAAGGCGAAACTCTTGAGGAATACTGGTGGTGCACTGCACAGGCTCTTTCGTTTCCGGGTGGGAAAGGTCCGAACCTTATTGTTGACGATGGCGGAGATGCATCGTTGTTGGTTCATCTTGGCTATAAAGCCGAAAAAAATCCTGAGATTCTGAACAGAAAAGCATCAAGCAAAGAAGAATCTATTATACTCGATACACTAAAAAAGATCCTTTCAGAAGAGCCCGGAAAATGGCAGGCAGCAGTGAAAGATCTCAAGGGTATATCAGAAGAGACCACAACAGGTGTTCACAGATTATACCAGATGATGGAGAATGGCGAGCTTCTTGTTCCTGCTATTAATGTCAACGATTCTGTAACAAAATCAAAGTTCGACAATCTCTACGGTTGTCGCGAATCTCTTGCCGATGGTATTAAAAGGGCCACCGACGTTATGATTGCCGGCAAAGTTGTTGTCGTATGCGGTTACGGTGATGTTGGTAAAGGCTGTGCCAAATCAATGAGGTCTTATGGTGCAAGGGTGATAATCACCGAGATCGATCCGATCTGCGCATTACAGGCTGCAATGGAGGGCTTTGAAGTAAAAACTGTTGAAGATTCGCTTGCCGAGGGGAACATTTTTGTTACTGCAACAGGGAACATGGACATTATCACCCTCGAACACATGAAGAAAATGAAAGATCAGGCTATCGTCTGTAATATCGGCCATTTTGATAATGAGATCCAGATGGATAAGCTTAACGATATGCCCGGAATAAAATTGATTAATATCAAGCCACAGGTTGATAAATATCAATTCCCTGACGGACATTCAATCTTCATCCTGGCTGAGGGTCGTCTTGTAAATCTTGGTTGTGCCACAGGACATCCTTCATTCGTAATGAGCAACTCATTCAGTAACCAGACGCTTGCACAGATCGATCTCTGGACAAAGAAATATGAAATTGGCGTTTACCGTCTGCCGAAGTACCTTGATGAAGAAGTTGCACGGCTGCATCTTGATCAGCTTGGAGTAAAGCTGACAAAGCTTACGAAATCACAGGCTGATTATATCGGTGTTCCTGCAGAAGGTCCTTTCAAAGCCGAACATTACAGGTACTAGATTCCTGAAATACAATATTCAAAAAACCTCCCGCTACTTCAGGGAGGTTTTTTTATGAGTAAAGCATATCAAAGATTCAGTTGTCCTTCCTGCGGTTACGCTTTATTTTTTTAATCATTCCAGACTCTGATATATCTTCCGTCGAAATCTGTATGATATCGCTTAAGCTGGTAGTTGCCAACACCTGATGAAGGAGTCCCGAAAGAAAGAAGCTCATAAGCAGTTTTACACACCGGGCACACGGCTTTGGCAAATCCGGAAGGGTCGAGGTCAATTCTTGTGATAGTTCCGTCGAGTGCATAATCGTGGGGACAGGTACGATCATAAGCAAAGAATTCATCGACTCCTCTTGTCACAATAATTCCATTGCCTGAAAAGCCTGCAGCATAACGATCGTTATTTGTTGAGTTATTTATAAGAACACTTCCGCCAATCGAGTTCAGGTCGATAAATCTTACATCGTTAATATCAAGATAGAAATCAACAGTAACATCAGGTATTACTTCGTTCTTTTTATGACATGAACCTGTTAAAAGGTACAGTATGCAGAAAACGGGAAAAAGCTTTAATTTTGAGATATTCATCCTTATACAAGATATTTGCAAAAATAATAATACGATTGATTTTAACTGTTATTCCAATAATTATATTCCTCCATTGAAAATGAAGTGTTTACATGTAAGATTGATTGTTTTACTGATTGTCGCCTGTCTTATTTCAGGCTCTTGCAGTTCTTTTTCTGCAAAAGCTGCCGCAAGAAAAGCAGAGCGTCAGATGGCAGGGCCGCACAGGTCAGGTAACAAAGTAAGAGAATCACGAAAGGTACGTCTTGCAAAAAAGGGACAGGAACGAAACCAGGCCAAATTAAAGAAGGAATACAGGAAACATGTGAGCAGATCACGTAAAAGATCCTACGAAATACAATCACCTGATGTAAAGGAAAGGATGAAGCAGAATGAATCTCAACTTACACAAAGAGAGAAAGAGAAAAAAAAGAAAACAAGAGCGGATTCAAAGAACCGTGCTGAGAGATTCAGATAAAAGTGATTAAAATACAGCAATATAAAAAGTACATTATTTACTGTCTTTTTAATTTTTTTCTTGTAAATTTGTAATTGAGATCATATATTTGTTTTAATGAAGAGTTCCGGAAAACCGGTATTCTTCACTTTTTTTTTCTATAACAGATAAGAAATGTCCGAGGTTATTTATGTCACAGAGGAAGGCCTTCAGAAGCTGAAAGATGAGCTCGATCAGTTGAGAACTATTGAGCGGCCTTTGATATCCAGGCAGATAGCTGAAGCGCGCGACAAGGGGGACCTGAGCGAAAATGCCGAATATGCAGCAGCCAAGGAGGCTCAGGGTATGCTTGAGATGAAGATCAGCAAGCTTGAGGATATGGTTGCACGTTCAAGGATAATCGATGAATCAAAGATCGACACCCTGACAATACGTATTCTTAGCAGGGTAAAAATCAGGAATAAAGCGAATAATTCGGTTATGGAATACCAGCTCGTACCTGAGAGTGAAGCCAACTTCAAGCAGGGCAAGATCGCTGTAAATTCACCGATAGCACAGGGATTGATTGGCAAGAAAGTTGGTGAAACTGTTGATATAAAAGTACCTTCAGGAGTAATTCCGTTTGAAATTGTCTCAATTTCTTTATAATAATTCATTTCGGTCATGGCAAGCATATTCACAAAGATCATAAATGGTGAAATACCTTGTTATAAGGTTACTGAGGATGAAAACTATTTTGCTTTCCTCGACATCAACCCACTGAAGAAGGGCCATACGCTTGTTGTGCCGAAGAAGGAGGTAGATTACATCTTTGATATAGATGACAAGACACTCGCGGGAATGTGGTTATTTTCTAAGAAAGTGGCAGCTGCAATTAAAGCTGCATATCCATGTAACAGGGTTGGAATAGCTGTTCTCGGGCTCGAGGTTCCGCATGCACACATCCATCTCGTGCCTATTGATGGTCTCAACGATCTGAATTTTAAGAACCCCAAATTGAAATTCACAGCCGAAGAATTCCGCGAAATTGCCGCAAATATTACCGGCCATTTACAATGATTGATCCCCTCCGGGGAAATTGAATTTGTTGTTTAATCTCTCGCCCATTCTACAATGATTGATCCCCTACGGGGAAATTGATTATTTTTTTGATTTATTCAATCATTCTATCAATCAATCAATCATTCATTCATTCATTCATCCCCTACGGGGAAATTGAATATTTTTTTGATTTATTCAATCATTCTGTCAATCAATCATTCAATCATTCATCCCTACGGGGAAATGGAATATTTTTTTGATTTATTCAATCATTCAATCATTCAATCATTCAATCATTCAATCATTCAATCATTCATTCATTCATTTAATCATTCATTCATTCATCATTCATCATCCCCTACGAATATTTTTATTAAAAACAATTACATATTTTCCTATATTTATTTTCCCATTACACTGCATGAAAGCTCTTTACGACCTGGTTGATGACTTCCTGGGTCTTCTTTTCCCCAGGATGTGTTATGGTTGCGGCAATCACCTTTTGAGGAATGAAAAGGTAATCTGCACCGAGTGCCGGATTGTAATTCCACGGACCGGATACCATGAGACTCGCGGAAATCCTGTTGAGCAGCTCTTCTGGGGAAGATGCATGATTACAAGGGCTTCGGCTTTCTCTTTCTACAGCCGTGGAAGCAGAATAAGGAAGCTTATCCATAACCTCAAGTATAACGGCATTGAAGAAATTGGCACCGAGCTTGGTAATATCTATGGAGCTTCACTGAAATCATCGGGCTTTCTTAATGACATCGACCTTCTCATGCCTGTGCCTCTTCATCCTTCAAAAGAGCGGAGCCGGGGATTCAACCAGAGCCTTGTTATCTGCAAAGGTATTTCATCAGCTTCAGGAATTGAAATTGTGAATGATGTACTTACACGACCGGTCAGGACAAGCACACAGACAAAAAAATCAAGGTACGACAGATGGACAAATGTGGAAGGAATATTCCGGGTCGGATTTGAAGACAGGATAGCAGGAAAACATATTCTGCTTGTTGATGATGTTATAACAACGGGATCTACACTTGAAGCATGTGTGAATGAGCTCCTGAAAGTTGATGGAGTAAGAGTAAGTGTTACGGCACTTGCATGTGCTGTCATGTAAAACTCAGTTCTGTTTTATCCTGCCGGGATTTTTATTCATAAAATCTTTCCAGCTGTTGAACTTCTTTTCACCTGCGGGTCTGTTTGTCTGGTAATAATGACAGACAGCTGCAGCGAGCCCGTCTGTTGCATCGAGCTTGAAATCAGTGAGCGAGAACTTAAGGATGCTCATTAGCATGCTTGCAACCTGTTCTTTTGAGGCAGCCCCCTGCCCGGTGATTGACATCTTGATCTTTCTCGGGGCATATTCAAAAATCGGAACCGACCGGGAGAGAGCGGCGGCAATTGCAGCTCCCTGCGCTCTTCCCAGCTTCAACATCGATTGCACGTTCTTCCCGTAAAAAGGCGCCTCTATTGCAAGCTCATCAGGATGATACTCATCAATAATCCCTGAAGTCCTTTCGAAAATATGCTTCAGCTTGAGATAATGATCTCCGAACTTCGAAAGGTCGATGGCTCCGATAGTTATAAGCTCAGGATTACCCGTGCAGCATTTTATTACAGCATAACCTGTTATAGTGGTTCCGGGATCAATACCGAGTATTATTCTCTCTCTGGCCTTCTCTTTCAAAGTGTATCCTAATCAATGAGGTTAAATATACACCTTTTTGGGAGAAGTGACTAAAGTGACTAAAGTTACGAGTGACTAAAGTTGCAGGCTGAAGGTGGAGAAGCTGAAGGATAAACCTCGATTGTTTTTCCTTCTGCTTTTCCGCCTTCTGCCTTCCTCCTTTCTAAACCCAGCACCCAGTACCCAGCACCCAGCTTTATTGTGGTTTCACGAATGCATTATTCATCCAGTCGGGTTTCTCTGAGATTCGCGGACCGTTTTTGAATATGCCAAAGCTTTTTGTCGTGAAGCTGCCATTTTCAAGATACCTTATAGCTTCTTTAAGACATGCCTCCTGACGGTCGTTGAAATCGTGCGTGATATCATCAGATGCAAGCTTGTTTGGAGCGATACCACTGAAGTATTCTCCCTGTCCTAGTGAATTCACAGTTTTGAAAGTTACCGGATATGTTATGTATTTGAGGGCTATTCTCCAACCATTCATGCCGGTAGGCTTACCGTGAGTTGTATCACCCACACTTACAACTGTGAGGAAAGGACTGAGACCATTCATCACTGCTTCACTGGCTGAAGCAGTATTCCGTGATGTAATCACAACAAGCCTTTGCAAGCCCAGTGAATTTGGTATTGTTTTATATGGATATGGAGTATTTATGTTTGCATCATCTGCATGTTTTGTATTGTACTGGAATTTTGTAAAAGTTTTTCCTGTCAGTGCATCACCTCCAATATAGCTTGCAAGATCCCTTGCAATATCGAGGTACCCTCCTCCATTATACCTAAGATCGAGTATAAGATCAGTCACATTGTTTTGCTTGAAATAAGCAAAAGCAGTTGCGAGTTCATCACTTGATGGTAAAATGAACTGCTCAAAAACAATATGCCCTGCTGTTGTTCCGGTTTTAAGATGAAGCGTATCGTAGAGCAGCACAGTATTGACATTAAAGCCGGCTTTTGCTGAGGAGATTGAAACATCAGTTCCGTCTGGTTTAGTAAATACAAAATTGTTTGTCACCCCGGCGGTTGAAGGACCGAGCGCATTGTTGTAGGCTGTTGAATTACCAGATATAAGAACGCTGGCAATGTCAATGCCATTAATTGTCTTTACTATCCATCCTCTTCTTACGCCCTGAGCATATAAAGGAGCTTTATTATAGATCATAGCAATCCTTGCCTTGCCTGCATTGTCCACACCAATCCTGAATCCATGACCGACAAATTCTCCTTCCATTTCCTTCATAAATTCATAGTAATCAGCTACAAAGCTCCAGCGATCCAGTTCCTTGTAACGCATTGCTTCAAGTAATTTGTAGGGATCGCTGTAGTTTTCTTTTGTTACTGCCGGCATTTTATCATACCAGAGATACCATTCTTTCATGATGTAATACAGAGTATCCCTGGCAAAAGCAGCAGTATCGACGCTTTCCTTCTCGTTAGGCGGGGTATCCTCCTTCTTGCATGAATATACAAGTGTGAAGGTTACTATAAAAAACAGAATCAGTTTTTTCATTTAATAAAACATTGTAATGTAAAAAATTAGACAAATATAAATATAACCGTTTAGTCTGAGGTTTGTTTGAGGTTACCGATCAAAATTCCGGTAATAATGAGCAATAATCCTGCCACTGTTGTAAAAAAAATACGTTCATGTAAGAAAAAGTGAACAAATATAAGTGACAGGAAAGGAGAGAGGTAAACCAGTTTGCTCACTTTATCTGTTGTTTCAGCAGCTTGCAGCGCTTTAAGCCAGAAGAGAAATGTGATACCCATTTCAAATAGGCCGATATAAACAGAAGCAGCTATTCCTTTAATGTTGATCGTTCCCAGGGGCTCGCCTTTAAACATCAGCGCTATTATGAGGTATAGGGAGCCGAACATGAAGTTAAAAAACAACTTCACGGATTCATCTCGCTTATCTCTCATATTCATTATAAAGTAAATAGCCCAGAAAAACGAACTTCCGGCTGCGAGCACGATCCCTTTAAAACTGGCATGGCCGGGGCTGAATAAACTTCCCTGCGAAGAAATAATATAAATGCCTGCAAAGCTTATGAAAAGGGCGATGAAGTTTTTTACGGGTATTTTTTGTTTAAGAAGGGGCACAGACAGAAAAGCAAGGACAATAGGCCATATCATGTTCACGGGCTGTGCTACCTGTGCAGGAAGCAGAGAATAAGCATTAAGTAATATTATATAATAGATGAAGGGATTTATGAAGCCCATTAGAGCCGAGCTTGCAATATCATTTACTGTTATTTTTTTAACAGTAAGTGTTTTACGGGAAATAATTGTTACTATGAATAATGCTGTTGTTGATGTTACAGATGCTATTGTGAGCATCTGTATTATGCTCAGCTCACCCAGGCTTACCTTAAATGCAGTTGGTACAGTCGCCCAGAAAAGGATGGCAATAAAAGCGTATGTATAGGATTTCCGGGCTGGATTCATCAGTGATGATTTGGTCAGACAGGTTGGAAACCCGTTTAAAAATGATTTTCTTTTTAGTTTATAAGATCGAATCCCGTGTATTTGACAAGAACCCCGGGGATATGTATTCCCTCAGGTGTCTGATTATTCTCGAGGATAGATGCTACAATCCTTGGAAGTGCAAGTGCACTGCCATTAAGCGTGTGAACAAGCTTTGTCTGTTTTTCCCCTTTCTCCTTAAATCTGCATTTCAGCCTGTTGGCCTGGAAAGATTCAAAATTAGACACAGAGCTTACTTCAAGCCAGCGTTTCTGCGCTGCCGACCAGACTTCAAAATCGTATGTGAGGGCAGATGTGAATGACATATCGCCCCCGCATAATCTAAGTATCCTGTATGGTAGTTCAAGCTTTTTCACAAGCCCTTCAACATGGCTTACCATTTCATCAAGAGAGGCATACGAATTATCAGGGTGAGCTATCCTTACAATTTCAACCTTGTCAAACTGGTGAAGCCTGTTGAGCCCTCTTACATGGGCGCCCCATGATCCGGCTTCTCTCCTGAAACAGGGTGTATATGCCATATTTTTTACTGGCAGATCATCGGCATTCAGTATCACATCTCTGTAAATGTTTGTGACCGGCACCTCTGCTGTTGGTATGAGGTAGAAATTATCGAGCCCGGCATGATACATCTGGCCCTCCTTATCGGGGAGCTGACCTGTGCCGAAGCCCGAATCCTCATTCACCATTATAGGCGGCATTATTTCGAGGTAACCGGCTTTTTCTCCTTCATCAAGGAAGAAGTTGATAAGCGCTCTTTCAAGTTTTGCGCCTTTTCCTGTATAAACAGGGAAACCTGCTCCTGTGAGCTTCGTTCCAAGGTCAAAGTCAATTATATTGTACTTTTTGATAAGTTCCCAGTGTGGTAATGCCTTCTCATCGAGGGCGGGAATTGTTCCACCTTCACGAACCTTTACATTGTCGTCAGCGCTGTGGCCCGGTGGCACAGATTCGTGTGGAAGATTCGGGAGCTTCACAATTTCAGTCTTCTGTTGCTCTTCAATTGGGCCAAGCTTGTCAAGAAGGCTTTTGATCTCTTCTTTCAGATTGTAAGTTCTTGCTTTTGCTGCCTCGGCTTCCTCTTTTTTCCCGGCTTTCATCAGGCTGCCGATCTCCTTCGAGATCCTGTTCATTTCAGCTTCAAACTGATTTGCCTTTGATTGTATTTCGCGGCGGGAAGAGTCTAGCTCCAGTATTTTTTCAACTATTTCAGCGGCGTTAAAATTCTTAACCTTTAGACGATCGATCACGAAGTCCTTTTTCTCTCTGAGAAGATTAATTGTCAGCATTGTCTGAGATTTGTTTAATAAAAAAGGCAGGCTTGATTAGCCTGCCGTAAATTTATTAAAAATCCTGCTATTTTTTCCTGTGGAGGGAAAAGAATCGGGGATTTATTCGCTTACAGGTTTAACCGAAACGTAGGTTTTGTTGTCTTTCTTCTTTGAGAATTCGATTTCTCCGTCGATAAGTGCAAAAAGTGTATGATCTTTTCCGATACCGACATTCAGACCCGGGTTGTGCTTTGTTCCTCTCTGACGGACAATAATATTACCAGCCTTTGCTGTCTGGCCGCCGAAGAGTTTAACTCCAAGCCTTTTGCTTTCGGATTCACGACCGTTACGCGAACTACCTGCTCCTTTCTTATGTGCCATGGCTTAAATGTTTTTAATTTTTAAAATTCTATTCTTCTGACGGTTTTTCGTCTGTCTTTTTATGGGTTGATGCTTTCTTCACGGTTTTCTTTTCTCCGGCTTCGCCGCCTTTATCGGCTGCTGCTTCTTTTTTTGCTTTTTTACCGGACGATTTACCGTTAATACTTACAATTTCTACCTGTGTAAGGTCCTGGCGATGGCCGTTTTTAACCCTGTAACCCTTTTTCCTTTTCTTTTTGAAAACAATTTTCTTATCACCACGTACATGATCGATAATCTTGCCTTCAATAATAGCGTCTTTGATAACCGGTTCCCCGATTGTTACCTTCCCGTCATCATCAAGAAGAAGCACTTTGTCGAATTTGATTTCATTTCCTTCTCCTGCATCCAGACGGTTGACAAAGATCTTTTTTCCTTCCTCAACTTTAAACTGCTGGCCGCCAATTTCTACGATTGCGTACATTTCAATTTTGTTTATGTTTCTCCGTGAGGCGGATCTTTAAATCAAAGCTCTCTTTTAAAAGCCCCGGCGGATTAATTTCAATTTCGGACTGCAAAGATATAAAAATTAGATTATTTGCAAATTAGCGATGTGAAAATAACGGGAAAAATGAATAATATGTGATTAAAAAATGTTTGTTGAAAAAAAAACAATCTGGTGCATCAGTCTGTTACCCCTAATATCTCTATCTTTGTTTTAAATAGACCTGATAACTACCCGGAAAGTTATATCGATTATGAAGAGAGTGAAGCTTAAGGTGATGGGGATTTCTTATAGTCAGACACAATCAGGTGCTTACGCGTTGATTTTGCTGGAAGAAAACGGTGACAGACGTATTCCGATTATAATCGGTGGATTTGAAGCCCAGGCTATTGTTATTAAACTCGAGAACCTCGATCCTCCAAGGCCGCTTACGCATGATTTGTTCAAGAAATTTGCAGATGAGTTCGGCATTTATGTTACCGAGGTGATGATCTATAAACTTGAAGAAGGAGTTTTCTTCTCAAAGCTTGTATGTAATAACGGAGAAAAAGAGTATTCAATTGACAGCCGTACATCAGATGCAGTAGCTCTTGCTCTCAGATTCGGATGCCCGATATTTATAACTGAAGAGATCCTCGATAAGGCCGGTATCACAATAAGCCAGGCTGATTCGGACGTTTCACAGACTTCAGATGAAGAACTACCCGGCCAGCCAGGCAACAGGTTTGACACTTATTCTGATGAAGAACTTACAAAAATAATCGACGAATCAGTAAGATCGGAGGATTATGAACGTGCTGCCGCAGTTAGAGACGAACTTGAAAAACGGAAGAAAAAAAAGAAGTGACACATCCTGGCCTCTCTGTTTAAAATATCCAATTCAGTTTTCATCTTCAGCTTCCTTTTTTGTTACTTTAGACCTTATTTTAAAAATCAGTTTTCTGAGATTAAGGTACTTAAATTAACCTGCCCTATGAAGAAGCTTTTATTATCATTTCTTGCATTATTGTTTTGTGCATTTATTTCAGGAAAGAATTATTCGTTAAAATCACCTGATGGAAAAACTGAAATCAATGTCAATGCAGGATCAGAAATCAAATGGTCAGCAACTTATAATAACAATGAACTTGTAAAAGCCTCAAGGATTGGACTGGAGCTCAAAAGTGGCAAAATTCTTGGCGACAATGAAAAAGTTTTGAAAGCCGATTTCAAAAAAATCAATGAGACAATAACTCCTGTGATACCTTACAAGAAAGCTTTGATACAAAACAACTGTAATATTCTTGAGCTCTCATTCAAATCGAATTTTTCAGTTGAGTTCAGGGCGTATAACGATGGCATCGCATACAGGTTTAAAACAAAAATGGATGATGAGCTTATAATCAGGAATGAGATACTTGATTTTTGTTTTTCTGAAGGTTCGCATTCATGGTATCCCCTTGAAGAAAGCTTTATGTCACATAATGAAAGAACCTTTATTTATTCGTCTCTTGATACAATAGGGAAGGATCATCTTGCAAGTCTTCCTGCTTTATTTCAGATTGATAAAATGAACGTTCTTATAACAGAATCCGACATAACAGATTACCCGGGGATGTGGCTTACAGGACGGAATTCGGGGAAGATGTCGGCTATATGGCCTAAATACCCTGAAACCGAGGAACTGAGGGGCGATCGCAACGAATTTGTAACTGCCACAAAAGGGTATATAGCCGAAACAAAAGGCTCCAGAACATATCCGTGGAGAGTGTTTATTATTGCAGAAAATGATATCTCTCTTCTTGATAATGATCTTGTTTACAGGCTGGCAAGGCCAACAACTCTGAAGAATACTGACTGGATAAAGCCAGGTCAGGTAGCATGGGACTGGTGGAATGCAAATAATATTTACGGCGTTGACTTCAGGGCAGGGATTAATAACGAAACATACAAATACTATATAGACTTTGCGGCTGCCAACGGGCTTGAATATATTATCCTCGATGAAGGCTGGTATGTGCTTGGGAATGTTACTAAAGAAGTTCCGGGGATAAATGTCTATGAATTGTGCGAGTATGCAGCAAAAAAGAATGTGGGGGTAATTCTTTGGGTTGTCTGGAAGTCATTCCAGGACAAGATGGATGAAGCTTTTGATCTTTATCAGAAATGGGGTGTGAAGGGTCTTAAAATTGATTTCATGCAGAGAGACGATCAGAAGATGGTTGATTTTTACCTCGAAACTGCACGGAACGCTGCGGAACACCAGATGCTTGTTGACTTTCATGGCGCCTATAAACCTGACGGAATGATGCGCACATGGCCAAATCTTCTTACACGTGAAGGTGTAAAGGGAATGGAAAACAGCAAATGGAGCCGCGATGCCAATCCTGAACATGATGTTACTCTTCCATATACAAGGATGGTTGCCGGGCCAATGGATTATACTCCTGGAGCGATGGTAAATATGGATAGAACGAATTTTTCACCTGCATTCACTCGTCCGCAAAGTCTTGGAACACGTGCACACCAGGTTGCAATGTATGTTATTTATGAAAGCCCGCTTCAGATGCTGTCAGACAGTCCATCGAATTACATGAAGGAGCAGGAAACAACTGATTTCATAAGTAATATTCCTGTTGTATGGGATGATATTGCATGCCTCGACGGTAAGGTTGGTGACTTTATTGTTCTGGCCCGTCGTTCCGGCAAGGATTGGTTTGTTGGCGCAATGACGGACTGGACGGAACGTACAATAGATATCGATTTCTCGTTTTTGCCTGCAGGAAATTACAATGTGAAGATTTACCAGGATGGGATCAATGCCGACAGTTATGCAGGCGATTACAAAATCATAGACAGCACGATAAAATCCGGTGGAAGGTTAAGAGTGCACATGGCCCCCGGAGGAGGCTGGGCTGCCAGACTTACACCAGAAAAATAGACAGGAAACATGAAACAATATCTTGATCTGCTCGATCATGTACTTAAAAACGGAACTTCAAAATCCGACAGAACAGGCACGGGAACACTGAGCGTATTCGGTTACCAGATGAGATTCGATCTTGCCGAAGGTTTTCCGGTTCTTACGACAAAGAAGTTACATCTTAAGTCAATTATTCATGAACTACTCTGGTTTATTTCAGGTGAGACAAACATCAGGTACCTGACAGAAAAGGGCGTAAGTATATGGAATGAGTGGGCCGATGCAGATGGAAACCTTGGTCCTGTTTATGGTTACCAGTGGCGATCATGGCCGGCAACCGATGGCCGGAAAATTGACCAGCTTGCTGCTGTAGTTGATTCAATCAGGAATAATCCTGACTCCAGGAGACATATTGTAAGCGCCTGGAATGTTGGAGAGCTCGATAAGATGGCTCTTCCCCCATGTCATGTAATATTCCAGTTTTATGTTGCAGACGGAAAGCTTTCCTGCCAGTTGTACCAGCGAAGCGCAGATATTTTCATCGGGGTCCCCTTCAACATAACTTCATACTCCCTGTTAACGATGATGATAGCTCAGGTGTGTGGTTTAGCACCCGGAGAATTCATTCATACACTGGGGGATGCTCACATTTATAATAATCACATTGAACAGGTAAGACTTCAGCTTACAAGAAACCCGCTAAAGCTTCCGCAGATGAAAATCAATCCTGACGTGAAGGATATTTTCAGCTTCAGGTATGAGGATTTTGCCCTTGTCGGATATGAATCTCATCCGCATATTAAGGGTGATATTGCAGTTTAAAATAAAAAATTACTGAGATGATATCTATAATAGCAGCCCTGTCAGATGACAATGGTATTGGAAGGAATAATGATCTTCTATGGAAAATCCCGGACGATCTGAAAAGGTTCAAAAAACTTACAACAGGCAACACGGTGATTATGGGGAAGAAAACATGGGAATCCTTACCATCGAAACCCTTGCCCGGAAGAAAGAATATTGTGATTACCGACATACCAGGGGAGCAGATAGAAGGAGCTGTAACTGCATTTTCGATTGAGGATGCTGTTGCTAAATGTGAAAAGAACGGTCAGGCATTTATAATCGGAGGAGGAAGCATATACAGGCAGTTCATGTTGATAGCCGATCAACTGAATATTACACATGTTCACAGTAAAGCGCCTGCAGACATTTATTTCCCGGAGATAGACATGAATACATGGAGAATAACTGAAAAACAAGAATTTCAGGCGCAGGGGAGTGTTCCGGCTTATACGTATACTATATACGAGCGAAAATAAAAATACCCACCGGATCACCGATGGGTATTTTTAATTCATTCCCGCACTGGTTAAGATGCCTTTAATACCTGCAGATCTACTTTCTCGAGTTTTGCAGATGCATATTCAACTGTTATCTCAAGCTGATCAGATTTCTTTGATGGCATTTCGAACATGGCATCGAGCATGATTGTCTCACAGATAGATCTCAATCCTCTTGCGCCAAGCTTATATTCAACAGCTTTGTCAACTATATAGTCAAGTACATCTGTACTGAAGCTTAGTTCAATTCCGTCCATCCTGAAAAGCTTGATGTACTGCTTCACGAGTGAGTTTTTAGGTTCAGTCAGTATTGCCCTGAGTGCATCCCTGTCGAGCGCATGAAGATGAGTAAGGACAGGGAGACGGCCTATTATTTCAGGGATCATTCCGTATGCCCTCAGGTCCTGTGGAGCAATGTATTGGAGCAGATTGTTCCTGTCGATTTTCTGACGGTTCTTTGTGCTGCCATACCCAACAACCTGTGTATTCAGGCGCTGCGCTATTCTCTTCTGTATTCCCTCGAAGGCGCCTCCGCAGATAAAGAGAATGTTTTTTGTATCTACGGGGATCATTTTCTGTTCCGGATGTTTTCTTCCGCCCTGGGGAGGAACATTAACAATCGATCCTTCAAGCAGTTTTAATAATCCCTGCTGAACACCTTCACCTGAAACATCACGTGTTATTGAAGGATTATCGCCTTTTCGGGCAATTTTATCTATTTCATCGATAAAAACTATACCTTTTTCAGCTGCCTTTACATCGTAATCTGCATTCTGCAACAGCCGTGTGAGAAGGCTCTCAATGTCTTCGCCCACATAACCGGCTTCAGTAAGCACAGTTGCATCAACAATTGTAAACGGCACGTGAAGCATTTTAGCTATTGTCCTCGCAAGAAGAGTTTTTCCTGTACCGGTTTCACCAACAAGAATAATATTCGATTTTTCAATTTCAATATCCTCGGCATCAGTTTTCTGCATCAGCCTTTTATAGTGATTGTAAACGGCAACCGAAAGGATTTTTTTCGCGCTGTCCTGGCCAATCACATACTGGTCAAGGAATTTCTTGATCTCGACAGGTTTGAGCAGATTGATTTTGTCAAAGGCAGGATTTTTCTTACTTCCGAGCTCCTCATTCATTATTGCATGAGCCTGCTCAATACAATGATCGCATATATGGCCTTCGAGGCCTGCTATCAGAATATTAGCTTCTTTCTTTGTTCGTCCGCAAAATGAGCATTTATCCATCAGGCTCCTTTTTCATTTTTTATGAGGACTTCATCGATCATTCCGTATTCCTTCGCCTCGATCGAAGTCATCCAGTAATCCCTGTCTGAATCTTTTTCGACTTTTTCAACGGGGTTTCCGGAGTGTAATGCGATTATTTCGTAAAGTTCTCTTTTAAGCTTAAGTATTTCTCTTACTGTTATTTCAATGTCTGAAGCCTGTCCTTCTGCGCCTCCCATAGGCTGGTGGATCATTATTCTTGAATGCTTCAGGGCAGATCTCTTTCCTTTGGTTCCTGCAGTAAGCAGAACGGCTCCCATCGAAGCTGCCATCCCTGTGCAAATTGTTGCAATATTTGCCGTAATATACTGCATTGTATCATAAATTCCAAGTCCGGCATTAACTGACCCCCCGGGTGTATTAAAATAGATCTGGATATCCCTTGTGGGATCTGCTGAGTCGAGGTATAATAACTGCGCCTGGATTATATTAGCAGCATAATCATCGATTGGCAGACCAAGGAAGATGATCCTGTCCATCATCAGTCGTGAGAAAACGTCCATCGACGCTACATTAAGCTGTCTTTCCTCAATGATAGTAGGAGATATATAACTATTGACAACAGATGTATAACGATGAAGATTCAGGCTGCTAATTCCTTTTTTACTTCTGGCATATTTTCCAAAATCGTCTTGTATGGCCATAATTTTCTGGTTTTTTAGATTTAATCTACAAAGATAACAAAATAAGTGCCTGGAGTGACTAGAGTGCCTAAAGTACTTAGAGTCAGACGATATTCAGGTCAAAGTGTCAGAAGCCGGAATGAACACGACAAAGAGTCAGTGGGAAAAATTATTCAAATAACTTATTGAATTCTTCTGCTGTAATCTTTTTTTCTTCAAGCTTAACCCTGGTTTTAAGTATTGCAATCACTTTATCTTCAAGAATTTTATCGGCAACCCTTTTTGCATCATCTTCCCTTTTAAGGGTTTCTTTTGCATAATTCTCTATCTGCTCGTCTGTTGCATAGTATAGTCCGTACGACTGGAACTGGTATCTTGTAATATTTACAGCTTCCTTTAATAATTCCTCTTCGCTTATCTTAATTTCATTTTCTCGTGCAACCTTGTTTTTTATAAGCTGCCATCTGAGGTCCTTCCTGAAACTGTCAAATTCTTCTTCAATCTGCCCGGAGGTTGTTTTTTCATTAACTCTCAGGAGCCATCTCTTAAGGAATTCTTCAGGAAGTTTTATATTATCTGTTTTTGCCATTACAAGGCTTTTCAGATCGAGCATAAGCTTGTATTCTGTTTCTTTCCGGAGGTTCGAAGAGATTTCCTCGTCAATTTTGGTAGTAAATTCATCATCACTCTTAATAATGCCTTCGCCGTAGATCTTATCGTAAAGCTCCTGATTAACTTCAGCAGGATAAAAGCGGCTTATTTCCCTGACAATGAATCTGAAATTCCCGTTAATACCTGAAACATCATCCCTTTTCATTCTGAGGATCCCTGCTATTTCTGTATCGTTAGGGAAGGCTTTCCTTATATCGAAATCAATTGCATCGCCTGCAGCTTTGCCAATAAAAGTATCTTTTATCTCCTGTTCCTTAATAAGGTCGATTCCAAGTGAAGTATCTTCAACAAAAGGACCGTCAGCTTTCAGGTTTCCTTCTTCATCTATTGCCTGGATTGAACCTTTAAGCACGTCTTTAGCATCTGTTTTTTCTTCCTGCTTAAGCTCTCCGTGTCGACGCCTGTAATTATCGATATAATCGTTTCTCATTTTTTCATCGATAGTTATATCGTAATGAGGAACAACATCATTTTCAGAGATTTCGAGATCTATTGACGGAGATAATCCGAGCTCGAACGAGAAAGTAAAATCCTCACGTGTATCGAAATCTGCAAGTTCACTTTCATCGGGCTTTGGAATAGGATCACCGAGGATCTCGAGTTTTTCGTCAGTGATGTACTTCTGTATATTTTCTGCAACAACTTTATTAATCTCATCAATGCGAACAGCCTTTCCATAGATTTTTTTTATGAGGCCAATCGGAACCATCCCGGGACGGAAACCTTTAATGTTTGCCTTTTTCCTGTAATCTTTCAACACTGTTTCAACCTTGTCTTCATAGTCAGGTTTATCAATTTTTACGGTAAGCACAGCATTAAGGTCGTCGATGTTTTCTCTCGTAATATTCATTTGTCCGTATTGTTTAATAGTGCGGATGAAGGGACTCGAACCCCCACGCCACGAAGGCACAAGATCCTAAGTCTTGCTCGGCTACCAATTACGACACATCCGCGTGAAAAATTCCCGCAAAGGTAAGATTATTTATGATCAAAACAAACAGGAAACCATTACTTGCGCAATTCGAAGTTTTTTCCAAGATATACTTTTCTTACATGTTCATCCTCAGCAAGTTGAGCGGCGGTACCTGACTTCAGTATCTTACCCTCGAACAGGAGGTATGCCCTGTCGGTTATTGATAATGTTTCATGTACATTGTGATCGGTGATGAGTATACCGATGTTCTTTTTCTTCAGCTTTGAAACTATTTCCTGGATATCTTCCACTGCAATAGGGTCGACGCCTGCAAAAGGCTCATCGAGAAGGATGAATTTAGGTTTGAGAGCAAGAGCCCTGGCTATTTCAGTACGTCTTCTTTCCCCGCCGGAAAGCTGTATTCCCTTGCTTTTTCTTATTTTCTGCAACCCGAATTCGTTCAACAGGTTTTCAAGCCGTTCAAGTTGCTCGGTTTTCGGAAAATCTGACATCTCAAGAACGGCCCTGATGTTATCTTCAACTGACATGTTCCTGAACACCGAGGCTTCCTGTGCGAGGTAACCTATACCTCTTCTCGCCCGTTTGTAAACAGGTAATGTTGTTATTTCTTCATTGTCGAGGAATATTTTTCCTTCCCCGGGTCTTATAAGGCCTACAATCATGTAAAATGAAGTAGTCTTCCCGGCTCCGTTTGGTCCAAGGAGCCCCACAATCTCGCCCTGTTCAACTTCAACTGAAACATGATCGACAACAGTCCTGCTGCGATATTTCTTTACAAGATTTTCAGTATACAGTTTCATCAGTCAGTATATGCCGATTGTGAATTATCATCCTTCATGAATTCTTTATACTCTTTATCTTTCTGTTTCATTACCCTTGCAGAGATAAGGATACTTATCTCATAGAGCAGCAACAGTGGTATTGCGACAAGTGTCTGTGAAAAGACATCAGGCGGAGTAATAATAGCAGCGATAATGAAGATTACAACTATTGAATGTTTTCGATACTTACGCATGAAAGCGGGAGTGATGATGCCTATTTTTGTAAGGAAGAACGCGATTATGGGAAGCTCGAATACAAGTCCGGTTGCAAGACAGATTGATGTCAGGGTGCCAATATAAGATCTGACGTTAATCTGGTTAAGCACTGAAGGATCGATTTCATACGTGCTGAGAAAGTGAATTGAGAGAGGAGCCAGGACAAAATATCCAAACATAACTCCCGTAAAGAAAAGTAATGATGCGGCTACAACAGCTCCTTTTGCATATCTTGCTTCACTTGCTTTAAGGGCCGGTTTGAAAAACTGCCAGAATTCCCATAAGATAACCGGGAAAGCAAGTATTAATCCGGCAACTATAGCGGCTGTAATATGAGTTGTGATCTGCCCCGACATCTTGATATTGATAAGCTGAACAGGGTTCTGGTTTATGCAGAGTCCTGGCGCATTAAGAAGATCGGCAAAATGACATAATAACCTGTTTGTAAAAAAATCGGGCCTTTGAGGACCAAGTATAACCGTTCCGAAAATAAAACTTTTGAAAATAAAGGCGATTATCATGAAAATGACAATGGCCAGTATGGAACGAATAATATGCCATCTCAGCTCTTCAAGATGCTCGAGAAATGACATCTCCTTCTCACCGTCCTTTGATCCTTTGTTCCAGATTTTTGCCATGATGGTATTGTAAAAAATATTTTGAAAATGCGGCTGTAAAGATGATAAATCTTATTTTGCAAAACAATATTAATCTTATTCCGTTAGAAATAACACACCTGTACACCGAAAGAATTTCAGAAAGTATATTGTAATACTGGCATGGCTTTTGAAAAGCAGGGTTCAACCTGACAAAAACGGTCAGAACAATAAAGGCTTGAATTCATTAATTTTATTGGAATCGCCACTTTTTTTAACAAGAAACTTGACCGTTATGTAACTATGTTTTATTAACTTTATATATAAACTGTAAATGAATTCATTGTTGAAGGACAATATTATGTTGAATGATTCTACTATACATGATTATCTTAAAAAGTATTTCGGTTTTGATACTTTTAAGGGTAATCAGGAACCGATAATAAAAAATGTTCTTGCCGGGAGGGATACTTTTGTTCTTATGCCAACCGGAGGTGGCAAATCTCTTTGTTACCAGCTTCCTGCTGTAATGAAAAGCGGAACAGCAATTGTAATTTCACCGCTTATTGCTCTTATGAAGAACCAGGTTGATGCAATGCGCAACTTCAGTACAGAAGATGATGTGGCTCATTTCCTTAATTCTTCTCTTACAAAGACTGAAATAGCGCGTGTAAAGAATGACGTTGTTACAGGGAAAACAAAACTGCTGTATGTTGCTCCCGAATCTCTTACAAAGGAGGAAAATATCGAGTTTCTAAAGAGTATTGAGATATCTTTCTATGCAGTCGATGAGGCACATTGTATTTCTGAATGGGGTCATGACTTCAGACCTGAGTACAGGAGGATCAGGCCAATTATTGACACAATAGGAAGATCACCCATAATTGCACTTACTGCGACTGCAACTCCGAAAGTGCAGCACGATATACAAAAGAACCTCGGAATTCTTGATGCTGATGAGTTCAAGTCTTCATTTAACCGCCCAAACCTCTATTACGAGGTGAAATCAAAGCAGGATGTTTCAAAGGAGATTATAAAATACATAAAAAACAATCCGGGTAAATCAGGAATAATATATTGTCTCAGCAGAAAAAAAGTTGAGGAGATCGCTGAGCTTCTTAAAGTTAATGGAATAAAGGCATTGCCATATCATGCCGGCATGGATTCGGGAACACGTACCTCCAACCAGGATAAGTTCCTGATGGAGGAAGTGGATATTATTGTTGCGACGATAGCATTTGGAATGGGAATAGATAAACCCGATGTGAGATTTGTTATTCACTATGATATTCCCAAAAGCCTTGAAGGATACTACCAGGAAACAGGTCGGGCCGGCCGCGATGGGGGAGAGGGAAACTGCATTGCTTATTATAGTTATAATGATATAGTGAAGCTTGAGAAGTTCATGCAGGGGAAACCGATTGCAGAGCAGGAAATCGGCAAGCAGCTCCTTCTTGAAACTGTGTCTTATGCAGAATCTTCAGTGTGCAGGAGGAAGCTTCTTCTTCATTATTTTGGTGAGGAATATCCGAAGGAAAATTGTGAAGCATGCGATAACTGCCTGCATCCTAAAGCACAATTCGAAGGAAGCGACGCAGTTGTAACAGTTATTGAAACAATACTTGCTGTCAAGGAAAAGTTTAAAGCCGATCATATTTCGAACATCATCGCCGGAAAGGTGACCTCAGCAATCAAGTCATACAGGCATCACAAGCTTGAGTATTTCGGCGCCGGGGAAGAAAAGGATGAGAAATTCTGGAACATGGTAATCAGGCAGGCTCTCATTGCAAAGCTTCTTGTGAAAGATATAGAGAACTATGGTTTGCTGAAAGTAACTCAAAAAGGTCAGGAATTCCTTGAGAAACCAACATCGTTCATGCTTGCTGAAGATCATGATTACGCTGAACCCGACGATGAGGAAAATGCATTCGGCGCAAAGACAGCTGCAGTTGATGAGGAACTATTCAGCATCCTGAAAGATCTTCGTAAAAAACTTTCAAAGACTAAAAATGTACCGCCATTTGTGATTTTCCAGGATCCATCACTTGAGGATATGGCTATTCAGTATCCTATCACAATTGACGAACTTCAGAATATATCCGGTGTCGGCGCAGGGAAAGCTCAGAGATACGGCCAGGAATTCATCGATGTAATAAAGAAATATGTCGAAGAAAAAGAAATAATCCGGCCACTTGACATGGTTGTTAAATCAGTTGTAAATAAATCGGGTATAAAGGTTTACATCATTCAGAGCATTGACATGAAAAGGACTTTTGAAGATATTGCAGAGGCAAAAGGGCTTGAGATGGATGAGCTGATATCCGAAATAGAAGCGATTGTAAACTCCGGGACAAGGATAAATATTGATTATTATATCAACAATGTAATTGATGAGGAACGTCAGCATGATATTTACTCTTATTTCAGGGAGGAAGCCGAAACTGATTCACTCGAAGAGGCAATAAGCGAACTCGGAAATGAATTTGAAGAGGAAGAAATCAGGCTTATGAGAATCAAATTCCTTTCAGAGATGGGGAACTGATTGCCGGCATTTTTTTCATTCTGAACATATCGATAAACGCGAATCCTGTCACAATCATAACATAAAACGGGTAAATCATCTGGCATTGCAGAAAGCTTTTCATGAGCTCTTTATTACCGTATCTTCCTGTTGTGTTCCGCAGGATAAGATAATCAGGAATGGATTTTATTAAGAGAGATGTGATGAAGGCAATTAACATTTCATTGTCGAAAAAAGAAGCCATCAGAAAAACAACAATCGCCAGATTTGTAACAAATGTTACAATTCCGATATAGACAGATGCAAAATCCCGGTAGGCTGTGCTTTTTGAAGCCCATCTCTTCCTTTGTTTCAGGAAGGACTTCAGATCCGGAACGGCTGCAGTTTCAACAATAGCCCCAGCTGACTCAAGCCACAGGATATTCGATTTATTCTTCTTCAAACTGTGAAGAAGAAAAATATCATCGCCTGTTGCTATATCGAATCTCAGATGTTCAATATTGCTCAGATATACTGATTTCGTAAATGCCAGATTTGCACCGTTACACATTACCGGAATCCCTCCTTCAGCTGTCGCTGCTGTTATTCCCTGGAGACTTAAAAACTCAAGTTCCTGGAATCTGCCAAAGAAATTCATTCCACGACTCAGCTTTACAGGAGCTATTATGAGGTCAGGGTTGTACTCTGAGTAAAATGAAACGATTGTTGTTATCCATCTGTCACATGGAAAACAATCTGCATCTGTTGTTAGTATTAAATTTCCCATGGCAGCCCTGATCCCGGTTTTGAGGGCCGTTTTCTTACCTGTCCCCTCATTGGCAAGAACTTTTAAATTCAGATTGTATGCGTAACTCTGAGCTGCAGCAACAGTCTTATCGGTTGAATTGTCATCAACAAGGATCACTTCAAAAAGATTAAACGGATATTTCTGCTGAGATAAAGAGTGCAGAAGACCGGGAATGTTATCCTGCTCATTCCTGCATGCGATTACGACAGATACAAAAACAGGCTGATCAGCAGATGAATTAAAAGGTTTTATCCGAACAAGATATTTATATAACCATAATATGAGAACGATATATGGAAAAATGACTATTGGAAGTATCAAGAGATAGTTCACATCAGACAGTTTAATTTCAAAAAGTCATGAACTCTGATATCTTTATTTCAGCCATTCATACATCTTGTAATGCTTTGACTCCATTCCCATAGCCTCGTATGTCTGCTGGGCGGTGTAGTTGGATGTCTCGACATAAAGCCTGAGTCCCGCAACACCCTGCTTTTCAGCTTCGGCCTTAATCCTCACGAACATTGCCCTGAAGATGCCTTTCCTCCTGAGTGGCGGCAAGACATAAACAGACTGGAACCACCATACATTTGAATTCCTCCAGTCGCTCCATTCATACGTTATCAATAATGAAGCTATTACCAGACCATCGGCTTCAGCAACCCAGTACTGACCGCAGTTTACATTTGTGAACACTGAATTGACACCCTGCCTCAGGACATCGGGATCGAGTGTGAGCCGTTCGGTTTCCCATGCCATTCTCTGCTGGAAATCGATAATTGTTTCGGCATCTGATAGTTTAGCTCTGCGTATTGTGATCATTTTTTCTGTATAATCATTTTTTTAACGAAAATAGAAAATAATTGTTCGATACAATTATGATCTGATTTATAAAGTGGGATGTTTTATGTGGACTGCACCCCCAAACCCTGAAAGCGGGCTTGGTTTTATTCTTGAGGTTATTCATTGCATGAACACCCCCAAACCCTCTGAAAGGGGGCTGGTTTTATGTCGTCAGGTAGATTTTACCTGTTGTTTAGATATGTTATTTGTATTCCTCCCAGCTTTTGATAGCTAAATCATTGATGTCGAGTTTACAGAAAGCAAGAATAAAGGCGCTTGCAAGCCTTGCATTTGTTATCAGAGGCACATTGAAATCGACTGCGCTTCTTCTGATCATATAATCATTATTAAGCTCATTTGGACTCAGGTCTTTCGGGATATTTACAACAAGACCTACTTCACGCGACTTAATGAGCTCTATTGTATTCGGCGATTTGTCTTCATCGGGCCAGTAAGCTATCTCGGCTTCGACACCTGCATTTTGCAGGAACTGCCTTGTACCTCTTGTTGCATAAAGCTTATGACCCTTTTCAGTTAGTGCACGGGCGCTGTTAAGTAGTTCAACTTTTGAGCGGGCAGGGCCTGTTGAGAGAAGAATGCTTCCTTTCGGGACCCTGTAACCGACTGAGAACATAGCTTTGAGTATAGCTTCATAAAAACCTTCCCCGATACAGCCGACTTCGCCGGTCGATGCCATATCAACACCAAGTACGGGGTCGGCTTTAGCAAGACGTGAAAAACTGAATTGAGGTGCCTTTACCCCGACATAATCAAGATCGAAAAGGTGTTTCTCAGGTTTTTCGGCAGGCAGACCAAGCATCACTTTTGTTGCAAGCTCTATCAGGTTTGTTTTCAGAACCTTCGATACAAACGGCATGCTCCGGCTTGCTCTCAGATTACATTCTATGACCTTTATGTCGTTATCTTTTGCAAGGAATTGAATATTGAAAGGACCTGAGATATTGAGCTCCTTAGCTATCAGTCTCGATATTCGTTTTATCCTTCTTGCAGTTTCAAAGTATATTTTCTGAGCCGGGAAAACAATTGTAGCATCGCCTGAATGTACTCCGGCAAATTCAACATGTTCGCTGATTGCATAAACGAGAAGCTCACCATCTTTTCCGACAGCATCTATCTCAATCTCCTTTGCATTCTCGATAAATTCCGACACAACAACGGGATATTGTTTTGATACTTTTGCAGCGAGCTCAAGATAGTGTGTCAGCTCGGTCTTGTTCGAAACAACATTCATTGCTGCTCCCGATAACACGTAAGAAGGCCGGATTAGAACCGGAAATCCTATACGATCAACGAATTCATTTATATCTTCTATCGATGAAAGCTCTTTCCATCCTGGCTGATCAACACCGAGAATATCGAGCATCTCTGAGAATTTGTGCCTGTTCTCCGCCCTGTCTATTGATACGGGCGATGAACCAAGTACAGGAATGTTTGCCTGATGAAGACGCATTGCAAGGTTGTTCGGTATCTGCCCTCCCACAGATACTATCACTCCCATTGGTTTCTCGAACTCAATAATATCGAGAACTCTCTCAAATGTAAGCTCGTCGAAATAAAGCCTGTCGCATGTATCATAATCAGTGCTGACAGTTTCAGGATTGTAGTTGATCATAACAGATCTGAAACCTTCCTTTCTGATTGTTTCGATTGCATTAACAGAGCACCAGTCGAATTCAACACTTGACCCAATCCTGTATGCGCCTGAGCCGAGGACGATAACTGATTTATTGTCGTTCTCACATGTAACATCATTTTCAGTACCGCTGTATGAGAGATACAGGTAATTTGTCTGTGCGGGGTATTCTGCAGCCAGCGTGTCTATCTGTTTTATGCCGGGAACAATGCCAAGCGATTTTCTGTGCTCGCGCACTTTCATGAGATCATCCTGAATTGTCGAAGGCCGCGATTTCATAACGTGCCTTGCTATCTGAAAATCACTGAACCCGTTGATTTTCGAGTGAAGAAGCAGTTCGGCCGGAACAGATTCAAGTGATGTGTATTCGCTGAGCTGATCCTTTATATTAATTATGTTCTTAAGCTTGTAGAGAAACCACTTGTCAATTTTTGTAAGCTTATGGATCTTATCTACAGTCATCCCTCTCTCGAGAGCTTCAGCGATTGAGAAGATCCTCATATCTGTGGGTTCAGCAAGCTCCTTCTCAATATCGGAGAAGATTATCTCCCTGTTTCCAGTAAATCCATGCATGCCCTGGCCGATCATCCTCAGCCCTTTCTGGATGACTTCCTCGAAAGTCCTTCCGATTGCCATCACTTCACCCACGCTTTTCATACTGCTTCCAATAGTATGAGATACTCCGTGGAACTTGTTCAGGTCCCAGCGCGGGATTTTACAGACTATATAATCGAGAGCAGGTTCGAAGCATGCAGTTGTGTTCTTTGTAACCGAGTTCTTCAGCTGATGAAGCCCATATCCAAGTCCGAGCTTGGCGGCAATAAAGGCAAGCGGATAACCCGTAGCCTTCGATGCAAGAGCGCTCGACCTGGAAAGCCTTGCATTAACTTCAATAACCCGGTAATCTTCTGAGTCAGGTGAAAGAGCGTACTGTACATTGCATTCACCGACGATACCGATATGTCTTATAATTTTAATTGCAAGCTCACGAAGCTTGTGATATTCGCTGTTTGTAAGAGTCTGTGAGGGAGCGACAACGATGCTTTCACCTGTGTGTATACCAAGCGGATCGAAGTTTTCCATATTGCAGACAGTAATGCAATTATCGAACCTGTCGCGCACAACTTCATATTCAACTTCTTTCCACCCTTTAAGCGATTCCTCCACAAGTATCTGATTTGTATAGGAGAAAGCTTTCTGAGCAAGTATCTGAAGCTCGGCAGGATTAGATGCAAAACCGCTTCCCTGTCCCCCAAGTGTATATGCTGCCCTTATTATAACCGGATACCCGAGCCTTCCTGCTGCATCTATTGCCTGATCAACACTCAATGCCGCAATGCTGCTTGGTGTCTTCACATCGATTTCATTCAGCTTGTTAACAAAGAGCTCACGGTCCTCGGTATCCATTATGGCCGTAACAGGAGTGCCAAGTACTTTTACATTATATTTCTCAAAAACACCTGATTTGAAAAGTTCAGTACCGCAATTCAAAGCCGTCTGGCCACCGAATGAAAGAAGTATCCCATCTGGTTTTTCCCGGGCAATAACTTTTTCAACAAAATACGGGGTTACAGGAAGGAAATAAATCCTGTCTGCCAGATCTTCTGATGTTTGTACTGTTGCAATATTAGGATTAATAAGAACAGTCTCAACATTCTCTTCTTTTAATGCTTTAAGTGCCTGTGAACCTGAATAGTCGAATTCGCCGGCTTCACCAATCTTGAGAGCTCCCGATCCCAGTATAATAACTTTCCTTACAGCGTTTTCCATTTGAGCAATTTGTCGCGAAAATAACATAAATTTTTCATTGGGATTTGTTTTTATTAAAAAATGAATATATTTGCATCAAAAATGCATAAATATGCAAAAGACAAAGAGGTTGCTTGTTATTGAAAAAATAATCTCAGGTGAGTATATCTCTTCCCAGGAGGAGCTTCTGAAAAAGCTGAAAGGGAAAGGACTGTCATGCACCCAGGCGACTCTTTCACGCGATTTACGGCAACTTGGCGTCGGCAGGATTGCCGACGGATCGGGGGGATACAGATACATGCTGCCTGAAACGGCAAGAAATAATGCCAGTCCCCGGATCGGTATAAGTCTTATTCCTGTAATACAGGATATTATTGATGCAAAAGATCTGCTTGTTATAAGAACATTGCCGGGAAATGCAAGCAATACGGCTTCGTTTATTGACATCGCATCAAGATATGAAATTGCAGGGACAATCGCCGGTGACGATACAATCCTTGTAATTCCGCGGACAGGTGTTACAGTTACACAGGCGCACTCCTGCCTTGAAATGATCCTGCCAGGTTTGCATGAACACATTAAAGAGAAGGGGAAGCGATAACTGTTTACGGAACAGACAATTCCCGGTATAAAATAAAAATTAATAAAATGAAAGAAAAAGTAGTGCTGGCTTACAGCGGAGGTCTGGATACATCAGTGATCCTGAAATGGTTAATTGAAAAAGGTTATGA
Source organism: Bacteroidales bacterium (assembly GCA_036261265.1). Classification (GTDB taxonomy): domain Bacteria; phylum Bacteroidota; class Bacteroidia; order Bacteroidales; family VadinHA17; genus LD21. The sequence goes on along the minus strand of DATALC010000023.1, from coordinate 39,401 downwards.
AGTAATTGCTTTCATTGCCGATGTCGGACAGACTGAAGACTTTGAAGCATGCAGAAACAAAGCTATCCAGCTTGGCGCCTCAAAAGTGATAATATCCGACCTTAAAAGGGAATTTGTTGTAGATTATGTTTTCAAGGCAATAATGGGTAACGCTGTTTATGAAAACAGGTACCTTCTCGGAACTGCTCTTGCAAGGCCCCTTATTGCAAAGAAGCAGATCGAGGTTGCAAAAGCTGAAGGCGCTACTGCAGTCGCACATGGTGCAACAGGGAAAGGCAATGACCAGGTTCGTTTCGAGCTGTGCTATTATGCTCTCATGCCCGGCGTGAAGGTAATTTCACCCTGGAAAGACAGGGAGTTTCTCTCAGCATTTAAAGGCAGGACTGATCTTCTGAAATATGCAGCTGAGAAGAAGATCCCGGTTAAGGCAAGTATTGACAAGCCATACAGCGAGGACGATAATCTCATGCATATCAGTCATGAAGCAGGAATTCTTGAGGATCCAATGTACAGCCTGAATAAAAACATGCTTGAAAAGATGGTTTTGCCGCAGGATGCTCCTGATAAAGAGACAAAGATAGTTATACACTTCAGGAACGGCATTCCCGTAAAGGTTGTTAATAAAGATGACGGCACTGTTAAAGAAGATCCGTATGACCTGTATGTTTATCTTAATGAGTTAGCCGGTAAAAATGGCATAGGTCTTCTTGATATGGTTGAGAACAGGTTTGTGGGAATTAAATCGAGAGGTGTTTACGAGACTCCTGCTGCCACTGTTCTTCATATTGCGCACAAGGATATTGAGGGTATTGCAATGGACAGGGAAGTTATGAGACTTGTTAATATGTTAACACCAAAATTCTCCGAAATAATATATTATGGATTCTGGTTCAGCCCTGAAATGGATTTCCTGATGGCTGCAATTAAAAAAAGCCAGGAACTGATTGACGGAAGCGTCCACCTTTGTCTCTACAAAGGCAATGTTCTTATTGAGGGCCGGGAATCACCTTCATCACTTTACAACAGTAAGCTTTCAAGCATGGATATCGAGGGTGGATTTGATCAGACCGACAGCAAGGGATTTATAAGAATAAACGCAATAAGGCTTATGGCTCACAGAGCTATTGTTGAAGCTAATAAATAGGAAAAAAGTTAGAAGGTTATAGGAAAAGTAGTTTCTTTGTCACGGGGGAATTGTCCCCGTGACACAAAAATCAGGAAAACTTCAGTTAATTATTATGAAACTCTGGGAGAAAGGGATCAATCCCGAACCTGCAATAATTGAATTTACGGCCGGTAAGGACAGGGAGACCGATGTTGCACTCACAAAATGGGATATCGTCGGATCAATGGCCCATGTCATAATGCTTCACAATGTAGGATTGATTTCCGAAAGTGAAAGAAACGATCTCATCAAAGGATTGCATTCATTGTTCATCCTCGATGAAGGCGGAAACCTGAAGATCGAAGACGATATGGAGGATATTCATTCACAGATTGAGAAGGAAATGTCGTCTATTCTGGGCACAACAGGTAAGAAGATACATACGGGCCGTTCACGTAATGATCAGGTTCTTGTCGATATCAGGCTTTATACAAGAGAAGAAATTGACAGGCTGGCTTTTCAGATAAAACGGTTGTTTGAAAAGCTTCAGAATCTCAGTGAACAACACAAGGAGGTATTATTACCAGGGTATACTCACATGCAACCCGGAATGGTCTCATCGTTCGGCCTCTGGTTTGGCGCTTATGCCGAATGCCTTGCCGACGATCTTCTTCTGCTTGCAGGTGCAAGAACGCTGAATAATCAGAATCCTCTTGGCACTGCAGCCGGTTACGGTACAACATTGCCTATAAATCGTCGCCTTACTTCCGAGCTTCTTGAATTCGATGATCTCCTTTATAATTCTGCGTATGCAAGCCTTAGCCGCGGGAAAGTTGAAATGGCGGCTGCATCAGCGTTGGCTTCTGTAGCACAGTCTCTTTCAAGATTTTCGATGGATATCTGCCTTTATATGAGCGCAGAGTTCAGGTTTGTCGATTTTCCCGATGAATATGTTACAGGATCGAGCATAATGCCTCAGAAAAGGAACCCTGACGTATTTGAGCTTATTCGGGCAAGATCTAACGTTGTACAGATGCTTCCCGGCCAGGTGGCTATGCTTACAAGCAATCTTCCTTCCGGATACAACAGGGATCTTCAACAATTGAAACAGCTTGTTTTTGATGCTTTTGCAGAGATCCATGAATGCATAGAGATAATGATAATGATGCTCAATAATATAAAGGTAAGAAAGAATATTACTGAGAATCCGCTTTATAATAATATCTTCAGCACAGAAGAAGTAAACCGCCTTGTGAAACAGGGAATCCCGTTCCGCGATGCATATAAGGCAGTTTCGGGGATGGTGCGCAATTCATCTTTTTCAAAAACTACCCTTGCCGATTATGTTCACGAGGGATCTATAGGAAACCTTTGCAACAGGGAAATCGCAGAGATATTTGAAAAGAGGATGGCGGGCTTTAAAAATACCTCCGCTGCAGAGCTGGCCGACAAAATGATGAAGTATATCAACGGGTGACAGCGCCGATAGCTGTTGTAAGTTGAATTCACTCCATTGATTTCCTGATGTTATCTATAAATATGTCGAATAGAAAATCAGTGTCAGTAGGGCCGCCCGATGCTTCAGGATGAAACTGGGTTGAAAAGAATGGCTTGCTTGCATGCTTCATTCCTTCATTTGTATCATCATTTATATTTATAAACAGAGGTTCCCAGCCTGAGGGCAGGGTTTTGTTATCAACTGCAAAACCATGATTCTGGGATGTTATGTAGGCATTATCTGATCCGCAGCGGAGCACTGGCTGATTATGGCTCCTGTGTCCGTACTTAAGTTTATAAGTGTTTGCTCCGGCTGCAAGCGCCATCAATTGGTTACCAAGGCATATTCCGAAGATAGGTTTATTATCTGTGATTGACCGGCTGATGTTCCGGATAGTTGTGTCGCACATCTTGGGATCGCCGGGTCCGTTTGTAAGAAAAAGACCGTCGAACTCCTCCTTATTATAGTCATAGTTCCAGGGCACCCTTATTATTGTTGTATCGCGTTTAAGCAGATTTCTGATAATATTATATTTCACGCCACAATCAACAAGAAGGATCCTGTATTTCCCTTCTCCGTAAATTTTCTTATCACCTGTACTGACTTCAGCCACAAGATTCACCTTGTTCGGATCATAAAAATCAGTTGATGTCCCTTCAGGTTCGAGTTTCCCGAGCATTGCACCTTTTTCACGGATTCTTTTTGTCAGGGCGCGAGTATCGATTCCGTAGACACCTGGTGTGTTGTTCCTCTTAAGCCATTCATGAAGACTTTCAGTTGCATTCCAGTGGCTGTATTCAAATGAATAATCGGAAACGATTAATCCTGCTATATGTATGGATGATGATTCATAGAACCTGTAAAGATCATTCTCCTCGGCTTTTGCCGGTGCGCCATAGTTGCCTACAAGGGGGTATGTAAGACACAGAATCTGTCCCCTGTAAGACGGATCAGTCAGACTTTCAGGGTAACCTGTCATGGCAGTATTAAACACGACCTCGCCGCCGACAGGTGTCGTGGCGCCAAATGATTTCCCGTAGAAAACGGTACCGTCTTCAAGAGTGAGCTTAACCTTTATTGTTTCTCTCATTGTTTTTCATTGTTTCAGAAAATGCAGTTTTTATCTGGTTCAAAGCTTTCAATACTATCGATCTTTGAGTTCCGATATTCATTCTCATGAATCCTTCTCCACCGGGACCGAAAGTTGAACCTTCATTCATTCCGACTGACGCTTTTGAGATGAAGAAATCATGCAGTTTTTTTTCATCAATGCCTGATTTTCTGCAATCAAGCCAGATCATATATGTTGCTTCAGGATGAACCGGTCTGATCTCCGGAAGATTATCCATGCAGAAACGCTCAACCATGTTTATGTTCTCCTGAAGGTAAAACAATAATGAGTCAAGCCATTCATGACCATAACTGTAAGCGGCAATTGATGCTATTGTACCAAACAGGTTACCATATCCTGTATGCAGCTTTTCTGTTACATTGGTAAAGGATTGCCTGAGCTTCTTACTCTCAATTATTACCGATGAAGTGGAGAGGCCGGCAAGGTTGAATGTTTTACTTGGAGCCGTTAAAGTTACAGTTAAAGATGAAATATCAGGAGACAGCGAGGCTAACGGGGTATGCCTGTACCCGGGAAGCACGAGGTCGCAATGAATTTCATCAGATACAATTATTATATTGTTTTTAAGACACAGATTGGCGAGCTTTTCAAGTTCTTCTTTTCGCCATACTCTTCCAATGGGATTATGAGGATTGGAGATGATTATCATCCTTGTATCAGGTTTAATAACTGATTCAAGGTTATCAAAGTCCATTTCCCATCTGCCATTATTCTCTTTCAACCTGTTGTATATCAGTTTCCGTCCATGTGATTCAACAGCAGAGAAGAAAGGGAAGTAAACCGGAGGCTGAACTATTATGCTATCGCCCGGATTTGTAAAAGCAAGAGTACAGAAATTCAATGCAGGAACAACCCCGGGTGTAAAGCAGATCCAATCCTTTTCTATTTTCCAGCCATGTCTTTCTTGAATCCAGTCAATTATAGATGAATAGTACTGATGTGGACGGATTGAATAACCAAAGATTTCATGTTCGACCCTGTTCTTAAGCGCTGATGTAACAAAGTCAGGAGTTTTGAAGTCCATATCGGCAACCCACATCGGGATAATATTTTCTTTGCCAAAAACTTCCTGCCGGAGATCATATTTTACACAATAAGTGCCTTCCCTTGCAACATGTTCGTCAAAATCCGGATTCATTGAAGAATTATCTGTTTTCAAGTTGGCAAAGATATAAAAAATGGAGTATATCTGCATGTTAGCTTTTTATTGAGAAGTGACTAAAGTGACTAGATTTGCAGATGACTAAAGTTTTTGTAGGAAAGCCTGAACCCGATGGAACTTGAGCTTTGAAATCTTGAAACACTGAAATCTCAACTTAATACTGTTTACTCTGTTTATTCAAAATAGCTTAAAAGCATATATTATTTAATTAAATTGTTTACTTTTATAGGCTAATTTTAAACTCGTAATAATTTTCTTAAACTGACTGACAATGAAAAAGGTTTTTGCAGGTTTTATTGTTACATTACTAATCACAGGCGTTGCCGGTCTGACTTCCTGCCGCAACAGGGTTGATAAAGCCCAGAAGGCAACCGAAGAACAACAGGTTAATCAGATATCAAGCGAAATCCAGGAGAATGTTTATCCTTTGCCGACTTCTGCGCAGATAATTAAGCTTCTTACTGATCTTGAAGTAGGATATCAGATTGGAATTACAAATCCTGTGGACAATGTGAAGAAATATTTCAGCAGTCAGAGAAGGGCAATAAACCTAGGCACATACGGTGCAGACCTTAGCTATGTAACTCTTTACAATATGCCTCAGGAAGTTATAGATTATCTTAATGCCATCAGGTCACTCACGAATGAGCTGAATATGGCTAAGATTTACAATGAGCAGATTTATGACAGCATCAAGGCAAATGAAGATAATAAGGAAAAGCTTGTAGATATTCTTACAGGGACATTCAATGACACATACAAATACCTGAGTGATAATAATCAGCAATCACTGGCTCTCCTTGTTGTCGGTGGTGCATGGGTAGAAGGAATGTATCTTACTACCGGCATTTCTGAAGCTGCTTATAATGTTTCGACTATATCAGGTGTATTGCTTGAACAGAAAAAATCTTTCGAAAGATATATCGAAATTACTGAGCCATATATGTCAGATCCCGGAGTGAGTGAGTTTGTAAAGATGCTTGAACCTGTCAAAAACGTTTATGCAGGATTGAGCACGAGCCTGAATGATAAAGATATTGCTGATATCAAAAAAGCTATTGAAGGTATCAGAACACAAATGGTACAATAATTATTTAATGAACAGGAGGCCGCAAAGATTTACAGAAGCTTTGCGGTCTTTTTTTTACAGGTGACTTAATGAGGGAATCCGTTCTACTTGCCCTGATCCACATTTTTGCTATTGTTTCGACAGTAAACCCTGCCGGTATTTCATCGCGAGGGAGGAAGATCCTGCGAAGCTATCTCAGGCGTTATCTGAACCGTGAACTCGAAGAGGAGTATTTCTCACTTTTCGAAAACAACCTTGAATTTTATTCAAACGAGCTCAGGAGTGTCGATAAAACAGAACTCTCGGATGAAGATTCTTTAATCTCATTCCAGATCACAAATATTTGCCGCCAGATAAAGAAAGGATTGTTCCTTGAAGAACGCATGATAGTCTTCCTTCAATTGATCGAATTCGCTTTCGAAGATGGGATGATGTCTCAGCAGGAAAAAACGATCATAGACATTGTTTCAAGAACTTTCAATATCTCAAGGAAGGAATACGATAATGCGACAGCTTTCATGATAGGCAGGTCGTATGATGAAGTATCACCCGATTGCGTTCTGATGGTTGAAGGAGATGATCCGCAGTATTCAGTGCAGGGTACCTACCAGAATTATGATAAGTGGAGGCACATGCAGATTAAGGGATTCAAAGGTAATCTTGCAGTTCTTCATATCGAAAGCACGGGAACTCTTCTTTTTATCTATGATGGCCCCCTGGTGCTTTATTTCAAAGGCCGTGATATTATAGCTTTCAGGCCATATCTTCTTGACAGGGGGGTGAACATCAAGGGTCAGGGTATTGATCCTATATATTATTCAAGGATTTACAAGAAGTTCGTATCGGCAGGATTTCCACAGAAAGTGGTTTTTGAAGGTCACGATGTTGAATATCTCTTTAAAAACTCGGGAAATGGAGTTCAGAAGATGAATTTCAGGGTAGAATCTGGTAACCTGATAGGTATAATGGGAGGCAGCGGTGTCGGGAAAACAACGATGATTAACCTGCTTCATGGGAAACTGAAACCAACATCGGGAAACCTTTATATTAATGGTTATAACATCCATTCCGAGTCGGAGGCTCTGAACGGTCTGATAGGCTTCGTTCCTCAGGATGATATGCTCATTGAGGAGCTGACAGTTTACCAGAATATGTATTTCAATGCAAGGTTGTGTTTTGGCGATTATACAGAAGAACAGGTAAAAGCAACCGTTGAGAGTGTCCTTCAGAAACTTGACCTGTATGAGATAAGGGATTTGCAGGTAGGGGACATCCTTAACAAAAAAGTAAGCGGCGGCCAGAGGAAGAGACTTAATATAGGTCTTGAGCTGATGAGGGAACCATCTGTTCTGTTTGTTGATGAACCTACTTCAGGGCTTTCATCATTTGACTCTGAAAAAGTAATGAGCATCCTCAGGGGGCTTGCACTTAGCGGCAAACTTGTCTTCTGCAACATCCACCAGCCCTCATCAGATATTATTAAGATGTTCGACAGGCTCTGGCTGCTTGACAAAGGCGGATTCATGGTTTATGACGGCGACCCTGTTGAGGCACTTGTTTATTTTAAAACAGAAACATCCCAGGCCAATGCCGCCGAAAGCGAATGTCCTAATTGCGGAAATGTTGAAACCGATAATATCCTTCATATACTTGAAGTAAAAGTAATCGATAATTCCGGGTACCCGGGTAAAGACAGGCAGGTCAGTCCGAAAGAATGGTATGATAAATACCGTAAGAAGATGATGCCTGCATTCAAAAAGATCCCTGATAAAACCAATGTTCCACCGAGTAATTTCAGAGTGCCTGAAAGAATTGAGCAGATAAAGATTTTTATTAAAAGGAACATTACGAGGAAACTTGCTGATAAACAATACATGTTTATTAACCTTCTCGAAGCACCTTTGCTTGCATTTATTCTGGGATATATCTCAAAGTACACTGAAAACGGGGTCTACTCATTCGAGCAGAACAAGAGCTACGCCGTTTTCCTGTTTATGTCGATTGTTGTTGCATTGTTTATGGGCCTGACTGTGAGCGCTGAAGAGATCTTCAGGGATCGCAAGCTGCTTGAACGCGAGAAATTCCTTAACCTTAGCCGTCTCAGCTACCTTGTTTCAAAAATAAATTTTCTTTTTGCACTGTCGGCATTACAGACATTGGCGTTTGTAATAGTATCAAATCTTATTCTTGAGGTACGCGGGATGTTGTTTCAGCAATGGATCATACTCTTTTCAACCGCATGTTTCGGGAATATGCTTGGTCTCAATATCTCAGCGGGTATGCGAACTGCCGTAAGCATTTATATTCTTATACCGCTTATTCTTGTACCTCAGTTACTACTCGGAGGAGCAATGATCAAGTTCGATGATCTCCATAAGTCAATCACAAGAAAAGTATATGTACCGGTTGCCGGCGACATCATGGCCACAAGGTGGGCCTATGAAGCGCTTGCTGTAGAACAGTTCAGAAGGAATAAATTTGAGAAGCCATTTTTCAGGTTTGATATGGAAATAAGCCAGGATGACTGGTATTCAGCTTTTCTGATTCCTAACCTGAAAGTTGTTGCAGATGAGAATCTGAAGGCAAAAAATGCCGGAGATAATTCGGAGTATACCGACAATAACTTCAGGAAGCTTGAGTATCATATCGAAGAATTATCAGAATACTCAGGGTTAAAACCGGGAACATGGTTTAGCAAGTTAAACTATGATGATTATAATGAATATACATCGTCCGAAGTGAAGTTGTTTCTCGACAGTCTGAAGACTGTATTCCGCAGGAAAAGCAGGGAGAAAACCCTAAGTAAAGATTCTCTTTACAGGGTGATAACTGAAAGAATGGGAAATGAACGTTTTGTTGACCTCCGCTCAGATAATTATAATGAGAATCTCGCTGATATAGTTCTTAACCGGCTAAGCACAAATAAAATATACGATGCCGGCGACAGGCTGATACAGAAAGCTGATCCTGTCTTCATGCGGCCCGGTTCAAAGTACGGGAGGGCTCATTTTTTTGCACCATATAAACAAATTGGAAGCCTCAGGATCGACACGCTTATATTCGATATTGCTGCAATCTGGTTCATGACCCTCATCTTATTTGTTACTTTGTACTATAATGTACTGAAGAGATTCATAAGGTTCCTGGAGTCTTTGAACATCCCCATACTCAAGAAATTCGGAAGGGAGTTTCTGCCGTTCTGATATCCTGATATTTAATATTAGTTCTGTTAATTATTTAACAGTTAATTGATTCAAACGAATAAAATGAAGGTTCAACCTAAAAAAAGCCTCGGACAACATTTTCTGAAAGACTCCAACATTGCAGGCAGGATCGCAGGAACTCTTTCCGGAGAAGGATACGATACTGTGCTTGAGATAGGTCCGGGGATGGGTATGCTCACAGGCTTTTTACTTCAGAGAGGTTTCAGAAATTTCAGTGTTATTGAAATAGACAATGAATCAGTTCATTATCTTAAAGAACATTTTCCGGATCTTGATATAATATGTGGTGATTTTCTGACGATGGATCTGAATTCTTTTCCCATTGGGAAACTGGCAATAATCGGGAATTTTCCATACAATATTTCATCACAGATATTTTTCAGGGTTCTGGAATATCGTGACAAGGTGATTGAAGTGGCCGGTATGCTCCAGAAGGAGGTTGCAGAACGGATCTGTGCCGGCCCAGGTTCAAAGACTTACGGGATCCTTAGTGTTTTGCTTCAGGCATATTATAACCCGGAATATCTGTTTACAGTACCAGAACATGTGTTTTCACCGCCTCCTAAGGTGAAGTCTGGTGTTATAAGACTGAAAAGAAATGACACTTTGAAGCTGAAATGCGATGAGAAGCTTTTCTTCAGGGTGATCAAAGCAGCATTTAATCAAAGAAGGAAAACTCTGAGAAATTCAATTAGATCAGCATTCCTGTTAAAGAGGGATGATTTTCATAATTTCAATCTCAGGCCAGAGCAGATGTCGGTTGACCAGTTTGTTGAGCTTACTGTATGGATTTCTGAAAACAGTCTCTCAGAATGAATACCCTATAGCTTCAACAGGATCCATCTTTGCGGCTGAATATGCTGGTGCATAACCGGCAACAATCCCGATGGCACCGGAGATAAAAATGGCAAGGATGAAATTCCCGACAGTCAGATACATGTTAAGTTCATAGAAATAATTAATCCCCAGGGTTCCTATATATATGAGCAGGAGACCGATCAATCCGCCGGCAATTGAGAGCAGCATTGATTCAATCAGGAACTGTTGAAGTATAAATGATCTTTTTGCACCAAGCGCTTTCTGAATCCCGATAATATTCGTTCTTTCCCTTACAGAGACGAACATAATATTTGCAATCCCAAAACCGCCGACTAAGATTGCAAAACCTCCTATTACCCAGCCTCCGAGGTTAATACCTGCAAAAACGGCATCGAATCCCTGTGACAAAAGGCTTGCCTGGTTAACTGAAAAGTTATTCTCTTCACCAGGTTTAAGTCTTCTCGAAGCTCTGAGAATTGAGACAGCTTCATCTGACAGTTCCTGTATTTTTACATCGTCCTTACCTTTGATCATCAACTGGGATTCCATGTACCTGTTACGTACGTTGATGAAAGTCTTACCGAAATTATAAGGGATCAGTGCTGTTTCATCAAGCCCGCTGTCACTGATTCCACCTGTGCCTTCCCGCTTAAGAACTCCGATTACGGTTGTTCGAAACCCGGAAACTGTGATGTTCTGACCAATCGGGTTTCTGTCTTCGAATAATCTCTTTGCAACTTCAGCCCCAAGGATAATTACATTTTTACCAGTTGAGATTTCAAAAGGGGAATAATACCTGCCTTTCTCAACTTCGAACGACCTTACTTTTTCAAAATTCTCAGTTACAATTAATGTTGTTATATTGGTTGAATTGTTCTTATACTTCATGGGTGTGCGCTGGTAAACAAGCAGGCATGCTGCTTCTGATTTTTCCGATTTCCGGAGGATAGCTTCATAATCATCCTTGTCGGGAGGCGGCCATCTTATAATATCCCACCAGGCAAGATTCGGGTCAAACGACCAGGGCATCTTCTGTACATAAATAACATTGTCTCCGAGCGTCGAGATACTGTCGCGAATTGATTTTTCCATCCAGTCAAGAACTGTGAAGACAGATATAATAGAGAATATGCCGATGCTTATTCCGAAAAGAGACAGGAATGTCCTTAGCCTGTTAACCAGTACTGATTTAACCGCAAATAGAAAACTTTCTTTAAGAAGCCTGAGGAACATTATTTTTTATTAAAGAGGTCAAATATAACGAAATTCTTTGGTTTAGGCCCTTCATTGTAACTACTGAAACAAATCACACACACTATGTTATTACCGGGCAATAAATTCCTGATTTCCCGTTAAAGATATTGTCGATGTCTGAATTTTTAAAAGTTATTAACAAATGACAACAGATAAATTTTTGTTACTTAATATCATATATTTTTAAAATTGTTGGGGTTAATAAAAAAATATCTACTTTTAGAGCGCCCTGACGGGCATCCTCGATCGATCTTAACTATCATATAATGAGTGACAAAAGAATTAAGAGTGCTCTGATTTCAGTATTCTATAAAGAAGGACTGGAAGAAATTGTCAGGTTACTCCATGAAATGGACGTAAGGATTTTTTCAACCGGGGGCACTTACAGTTTTATCACTGAACTTGGAATTGCTGCAGAAAAAGTAGAGGATCTTACAACATATCCATCAATTCTCGGTGGCAGGGTAAAGACTCTTCATCCTTCAGTTTTCGGAGGTATTCTGGCAAGGAGAGAAAACCAGGGTGATCTTGAGCAATTAAAGAAATTCAAAATTCCGGAAATAGATCTCGTCATTGTTGATCTTTACCCGTTTGAAGAAACTTTGAGATCAACCGGAGATGAATCCGAAATAATCGAAAAGATAGATATAGGCGGAATCTCTCTTATCAGGGCCGCTGCAAAGAATTACAATGATGTTCTTATAGTTTCAGGAAGGGAGCAGTACCCGGTTCTGATAAGCCTGTTAAAGGAGAAAAACTGCTCAACATCAATTGATGACAGAAGGAAGTTTGCAGCAATTGCATTTCAGACATCATCGCATTACGATACTGCCATTTTCGGCTATTTTAACCGAAAGGCGCAAATACCGGTTTTCAGGGAAAGCATAAACAATTCATATCCTCTCAGGTATGGCGAAAATCCTCATCAGAAAGGAATCTATTTCGGTGATCCTGATCAGATATTTGAAAAGCTTCATGGCAAAGAAATTTCATATAATAACCTTTTAGATATAGATTCAGCCCTGAACCTTATCGACGAGTTTGACAAAACAACTTTTGTAATAATCAAGCATAATAATGCGTGCGGCGTGGCGTCGAGACAGGATCCTGTTGAAGCATGGAAAGATGCCCTTGCCTGTGATACTGTTTCTGCTTATGGAGGTGTTATTACAACCAATGTGGCTATCAATGAAACAATAGCTTCTGAGATTGACAAGCTCTTTTTCGAGATCATAATAGCTCCCTCTTATACAAAGGAAGCAATAAGTATTCTCAGTCAGAAGAAAAACAGGATCATACTTGTGAGGAGAGCTACTGCCCCAAGGCAGTACGTTTACAGGTCCGTGCTCAATGGAGTTCTCTGGCAGGAACGTGATAGCAGTACTGAAGGCGCCTCTCAGATGAAACCTGTTACACAAAGAATTCCTTCATCACAGGAAACTGAAGATCTCATTTTTGCCAATAAAATAGTTAAGCATAGTAAATCGAACGCAATTGTCCTCGCAAAGAACAATCAGCTTTGTGCCAGCGGTATAGGACAGACATCGCGTGTTGATGCACTTAAGCAGGCAATTGAAAAAGCGGGATCTTTCGGCTTTGATCTCAATGGCGCCGTTATGGCAAGCGATGCATACTTCCCTTTTGCCGACAGTGTGGAACTTGCAAATAAAGCCGGGATAAAGGCGGTTGTGCAACCGGGAGGATCAATACGCGACAGTGATTCAATTAATTATTGTTCGGCAAACGGTATGGCAATGGTATTTACAGGAGTAAGACATTTTAAACACTAAATATTAAGAATAATTTTTCAGATAATGGGTTTATTTTCATTTCTAACACAGGAGATTGCAATTGATCTGGGAACAGCCAACACAATCATTATCAACAATGACAAAATTGTTGTTGATGAACCTTCAATAGTGGCTATTGACAAGAATACCGGAAAGCTGATTGCGATTGGTGAAGAGGCGAGGCAGATGCATGGAAAAACTCATGAGAACATCAAGACAATCAGACCATTGCGGGATGGTGTGATTGCCGATTTCAATGCCGCCGAGCTGATGATAAGAGGGATGATCAAAATGATAAACAAGGGCCCAAAGCTCTTCACTCCCTCTCTCAAAATGGTCGTTTGTATCCCTTCGGGCAGTACTGAAGTGGAGATACGTGCAGTACGCGATTCTTCCGAGCATGCAGGCGGACGCGATGTATACATGATCTATGAGCCAATGGCTGCAGCAATAGGGATAGGATTGGATGTACAGGGTCCTGAAGGATGCATGGTTATTGATATCGGAGGCGGTACAACTGAGATCGCAGTAATTGCTCTCGGCGGGATCGTTTGCAACAAATCAATCAGGATAGCAGGTGACGGTTTTACGGCTGATATCCAGGCTTACATGAGGCATCAGCATAATATAAAAATCGGTGAAAGAACAGCTGAAGATATCAAGATAGCTGTCGGAGCAGCGCTTCCCGACATCGATAATCCTCCACCCGACTTTATCGTCAGAGGGCCTAACATTATGACTGCGCTCCCGATCGAGATTCCAATATCATATCAGGAGATTGCATACTGCCTTGATAAATCGCTTTCAAAAGTTGAAGCTGCGCTGTTGAGCGTTCTCGAACAGACACCGCCTGAACTTTATGCCGATATAGTAAACAGGGGAGTATATCTTGCAGGAGGAGGAGCTTTGCTGAGAGGACTTGACAAAAGACTCTCCGACAAGATCAACATACATTTCAATGTTGTTGAGGATCCTTTGCATGCTGTTGCCCGTGGTACAGGTGTTGCACTGAAGAACGTGGATAAATTCCCGTTCCTGATGAGATAAGCATGGGGGGATGAATGAGAAGCCTGCTTAATTTTCTGGCAAGATATAACCATCTGATAGTTTTTCTTATTCTGGAAGGGATATCTTTCTACTACCTGGCTTCAAGGAATAATTATCATAATACACGGGTGATGTTTGCTCTTCGTGGTCTCATACAGGGTTTTGAGGTGAGAATAAATGACGCACGTACTTACCTGAGTCTCAAGGAAATGAATGAAAACCTTGCAGCACAAAACATTGCTCTGAAGAATTCATTGCAGCAGTTGTCAAAAGTTGATACATCAAGATTTCATTCAGTTACTGACAGCCTTTATAACCAGCATTATACGCATAACTCTGCTGAGGTGATCGAAAATTCAACAAACCGCCAGAAGAACTTTTTCACTGTGAACAAAGGAATAAGGCAGGGAATAAGTAAAGATATGTCGGTTGTCTCAGTTGAGGGAGTCGCAGGTGTGATTGTGGGTGTGACTGAGAATTACTCAATAGCAATGTCGGTTCTGAATCTTGACTTCAGGCTGAGTGCACGGTTGAAAAATTCAGGGTACTTCGGTTCTCTTAACTGGGATGGAAGGAATTACAGGTACGCACGACTGAATGAAATTCCGCAGCATGTTATTATCAATATCGGAGACACAATAGAAACGACAGGATATTCGGCAATATTCCCTGAAGGCATTATGGTCGGAACAGTGAGCGAATTCGAGAAACAGGGAGGAGATTTTTATAACATTAGGGTTCAGTTATCTACAGATTTCCGGAAGTTGAGATATGTTGATATAATCGGCAATATCCGGAAGAAAGAGCAGCTTGATCTTCAAAATCAGTTCCAATGATCAATTCGGTTCTAAGATTTGGAGGAATTTTCGTTTTGCTTGTACTGTTACAGGTATTGCTTTTCAATAATATCCAGTTCAGCGGTTATATAAATCCGTACATATATTTCCTGTTCATTCTGCTTCTGCCTGTGGAGATTCCAACATGGCTTCTCCTCCTGATTTCGTTTGCCACAGGAGCCGTAATTGATGTATTTTCTGGTTCACCCGGCATGCATTCATCTGCATGTGTACTGGCTGGTTTTGTACGTCCGGCAGTACTGCAGGTAGTCAACGTGCGAGAAGGATATGAGCCCGGGTCAAGTCTTTCAATGCATTCATACGGATTCAGATGGTTCCTCATATATACCACTATAATGGTATTGATCCATCACACTGCCTTGTTTTACATCGAAGTTTTCAGGTTTGCAGATTTTTTCAGGACACTCCTCAGGGTAATACTGAGTTCTTTTTTTTCGATAATGTTTATTCTTCTAATTGAATATTACAGAAGGGGGAAG
This sequence comes from Bacteroidales bacterium, assembly GCA_036261265.1. Taxonomy (GTDB): domain Bacteria; phylum Bacteroidota; class Bacteroidia; order Bacteroidales; family VadinHA17; genus LD21. Next base: position 23,965 of record DATALC010000023.1, on the reverse strand, counting down.
TAGGGTATGAAGGATATGTTCATCGGCAGGAAATATGTGTTGATGACACTCATAATTCTGGCTTGCGGAGGCTTGCTGACGAAGCTGTTTTTTCTGCAGGTTGTAGAAGATTCGTACAGGCTTTCAGCCGATAATAATGTGCTTCGTTATGTGACACAGTATCCTGCACGCGGGCTCATCTATGACAGGAAAGGGAAGCAGATTGTTACTAATATGGCAGCTTACGACCTTATGGTCATTCCATCACAGGTTCCCGCTGACATGGATACCGCTGCTTTCTGCCGGCTTTTGAACATTGACAATAAGACCTACAAGGAAAGAATGAAGGCTGTAACAAACTATTCATGGCGTGCACCTTCTGTTTTCCTGAAGCAGATTTCAGATGCAACATATGCTGGCTTCCAGGAAAAAATGTTCCATTTCCCGGGATTTTATGGTCAACCACGAACACTCAGGAAGTACACATTACCTGTAGGCGCGCATCTGCTTGGATATGTGAGTGAGGTTGACGACGGCACGGTAAAGAGGAATCCCTACTATAAAGCCGGCGACTACATAGGGAAGTCGGGTATCGAAGAAAAATATGAAGAAATTCTCAGGGGCAGGAAAGGAGTGAAGATACTTCTTGTAGATGTATTCAGCAGGATAAAAGGATCGTATGCCGAAGGCGCCTTTGACACAGTAGCAGTACAGGGACAGAATATTATTTCTTCAATCGACCTTGATCTCCAGGCATACGGCGAACAGCTCATGATGAATAAGCGTGGCAGCATTGTGGCTCTCGAACCAAAAACAGGTGAGGTGCTGGCTCTTGTCTCTGCTCCCAATTATGATCCCGGTCTTCTTGTAGGCAGGGTGAGATCCGAGAATTATTCAAAGCTTCTTGCCGACACAATGAACCCTCTTTTCAACAGGGCGCTTATGGCTTCATATCCTCCGGGTTCCACTTTTAAACCTGTAAACGGTATAATAGGGCTTGCAGAAGGTGTAATTAATCCCCAGACATTATTTGAATGTCATAATGGATACCTGTTTGTTGCATGCCACTCACACTCATCTCCCCGTAACCTTGTCGGAGCGATTGAAACCTCGTGTAATTCATATTTCTGCCAGACTTTCAGAAGAGTGCTCGAAAATCCAAAATATAAAAATCCTTCCGAAGCTTATGTGAAATGGCGCGAGTACATAACCCAGTTCGGGTTCGGGAACAAACTTGGAACTGACTTTCTGAATGAATTGCAGGGATTTATACCGAACATATCATACTACAATAAGTATTTTGGTGAAAATAAACTTAAAGCGCTGAATATCATTTCTCTGGCCATTGGGCAGGGTGAAGTGGGAACCACTCCCTTACAACTTGCAAATTATACTGCTGCAATAGCAAACAGAGGTTATTATTTTACGCCTCATATTGTTAAAGCAATCGGGAATGACACAAATTTTGAACCGCGTTTTAAGGAGCCTCATAATATAAATATCCCAAGAGAGAATTTTGAAACAATTATTGAAGGGCTTGAGGGTGTAATACTAAGAGGAACAGGAGCTCCCGCCGCAATTAAAGATATTGCAGTATGCGGAAAGACCGGTACAGCTCAGAATCCACACGGTAAGGAACACTCAGTATTCATTGCTTTTGCACCTAAGGACGATCCAAAGATAGCAATTGCTGTTCTTGTCGAGAACGCAGGCTACGGGGCTACTTATGCAGCTCCTATTGCAAGTCTCATGATGGAGAAATACATCCGCGGAGAAATTACAAACAAAGCCCAGGAAAAAAGGATACTTGAGCTGAATCTTGAGAACAAACAACCTGTAAAACCAAAAGTGCCGAATCTTATAGCGCGTGAAGAGAACAATTAACATCTGGAGCGGGATAGATAAATTTTCAATTTTCCTTTTCCTCTTACTGGCAGTAATAGGCTGGTTTAACATTTATGCCGCAGTTTATAATGAGGAAGCAAGCGATATTTTTGATTTCTCACAACGATACGGAAAGCAGTTCGTCTGGATTATTTTCGCATTGTTCACCGCAGTTATTGTTGTTATGATCGATATCAGGTTCTACTTCTTTTTCTCATGGTTCATTTATGGGGGAGTCATCCTGATGCTAATTCTCGTTCTTGTGATTGGAACAGTGATATATGGAGCTCGTTCCTGGTTTGATCTTGGAGGAATTGCGCTTCAGCCTTCTGAATTTGCAAAATTTGCCACATCACTTGCTCTTGCAGCTTATCTTAACAACAAACGCCAGGATCTTACAAAGATACGGGTACTTGTACCCGCTTTAAGCATTATTGCCATTCCGGCAATACTGATCCTGCTTCAGCCAGACATGGGATCGGCAATTGTGTTTGCTGCATTCTTCCTCGTATTATTCAGGGAGGGTATGAGTCCTTACATTTTTGTATCGGGATTGCTTGCAATATTGTTCTTCTTTCTGACCCTTATAATCGGCAGTACAAATCTTTCTGCAGCTCTCGTGATGGTTGCGCTTTTACTTGTGTGGTTCATTTCGAGGAAATGGAAACTAACTATCAGCGCCGCTCTTGTAATTTCTGTTCTGACAGGAATTCTTTATATTTTTAACAGGTACGTTGTCGGCAGTGTGGATAACGACAGGATTGTACTTCTCTCTGTGTTGTTGTCGGGAACTGCATTTGCTTTTTATTTCTATAAAAAGAAAACAAAGAATCTGCTTGTAGTATATCTTTTTCTTGTGGGGAGTGTACTGTTTATTAATACTGTTGATTTTACATTTAATAATCTGCTGAAGCCTCATCAGAAAGAGAGGATAGATATTATACTTGGTATGAAAAGTGATCTTCACGGCACCGGGTATAACCTGAATCAGTCTCTTATTTCAATAGGGTCAGGGGGATTCTCAGGAAAAGGCTTTCTTCAGGGTACCCAGACAAAATTCAAATTTGTTCCCAAACAGAGCTCAGATTTCATCTTCTGCACTGTAGGAGAGGAGTGGGGATTCATAGGGTCGTTCATCGTTATCGGACTATATCTTACACTGATGCTCAGGCTCATTTTCCTTGCCGAGCGGCAGCGATCTGCCTTTTCAAGGATTTATGGATATTGCGTTGCTTCGATATTGTTCATTCACGTATTTATAAATATAGGAATGGCTATCGGGATTGTGCCCGTTATCGGAATACCACTTCCGTTCCTGAGCTACGGAGGAAGCTCATTGTGGGGATTTACAATACTTCTTTTCGTGTTCCTGCGACTTGATGCAAGCAGGTCGGAGTATCTCATTTAGGAAGTGACTAAAGTGACTAGTGTGACTAAAGTGACTAAAGTTGCTGATTTCCGTTTATTTTCCTGAATCTGAGAATGAGAATTGAACTCTAAATACTTTAGTGCACTCTAGGCACTCTAGGCACTTAAAAAGGAATAGTTATCCTGTGTGAGATTTCGACGCCGAAATCTTTTTCAACATAATCAATTAGCTGTGGAAAAAACTCCATGAAATCATCCTGGAGCGAGTAGTAGTTCTTTTTTAAGGCACGGATTGCAAAGCGCGTCTCGTTTGGAAGAGTGGATCTTTTGCTGAGTGTCCTGAGCACATGCCTTATGCCGTTGATAGTCTGATAAGATTCGATCCAGTTATTAATTATGAAGAATGGCATCATCTCCCTTACATTTTCGGGCATTATCTCATAATTATTTACAAGTGCCCTGTAGAAGTTGTAAGTTACGCTTTCAAGGGGGCGCCTTGAGAAGAAATCCCATTCTTTAGTAAGAAAATGATCATATAAAATATCTGTGATGACCCCTGAATACTTGTGATATTTTTTAGAAAAGAAGATTTTGCTCCTGTGCACAACAGGATGCCTGTCTGTAAATGCATCGATGTGACGATGCAGAATGATGCCCTTTCGTATCGGTTCAGGATACTTAAGATAATCACGGCCCTTAACATAATCACCTATGTAATTGCCAATGATTATCTTGTCAGAATCGCCTGAAAGATATATGTGAGCCAATACATTCATAAACTGATATAATAGTACAAAGAATTTGCCAGAAAATGTGTGGAATTCCGACATGCAAATTATAAATTTGATGTTTTATTTTAAAGAGAAAAATCATTCACAAATTATTATTAAACAGGAGGCATTTATGTCCAGGAAAAACGTCATTATTATAGGTGCGGCTGGCCGCGATTTTCATAATTTCAATACCTATTACAGGGATAATGAGCTCTATAATGTTGTAGCCTTCACGGCTGCACAGATACCTGACATTTCAGGAAGAAAGTACCCGAAAGAGCTTGCAGGCAAGCTGTATCCGGCCGGAATACCTATCTATAATGAAGCAGATCTTCCTGATCTCATTAAAAAACTGAATGTCAATGAATGCGTTTTTTCATATAGTGATGTCACTTACCAGAAGGTGATGTCTGTAAGTGCAATTGTAAATGCCGCCGGTGCAAACTTTGTTCTGCTCGGACCGAATGATACAATGATAAAGAGTACAAAACCTCTCATTGCTGTCGGCGCAATAAGAACAGGTTGCGGGAAGAGCCAGACTTCAAGAAGGGTAATCGAAATCCTTATGGAAAAAGGCCTGAAAGTTGTTGCAATAAGACACCCGATGCCTTATGGTGATCTTAATGAACAAAAAGTTCAGCGTTTTGCAACTGTCGAGGATCTTAAGAAGCATAAATGCACTGTTGAAGAGATGGAAGAATATGAACCTCATGTTGTAAGAGGTAACGTAATTTATGCAGGCGTTGACTATGAAGCTATCCTTCGCCAGGCAGAGAAGGATCCTTCAGGGTGTGATGTTATTCTATGGGATGGCGGGAATAACGATTTTCCTTTCTATAAAACAGACCTGATGATCACAGTTACAGACCCGCACAGGGCGGGTCACGAACTCAGGTATTATCCAGGTGAGGTTACATTGAGATTAGCCGATGTTGTTGTAATAAACAAAATAGATACTTCAGCTCCCGGATCAATCCAGGAAGTCAGGGAAAGCATTGAAAAAGTCAACCCGTCAGCTATTGTTATCGACGGCGCTTCACCAATCAGTGTTGATAATCCCGCTCTGATAAGGGGCAAAAGAGTCCTTGTTGTTGAAGATGGTCCTACACTTACTCACGGAGAGATGAAGATCGGCGCAGGTATTGTAGCAGCCAGGAAATTCGGCGCTGCTGAACTTGTAGATCCAAGACCGTTTACGGTAGGAAAGCTTTCAGATACTTTCAGGATCTACCCTGGTATTGGTACACTTTTACCAGCAATGGGGTATGGCGATGAGCAGTTGAGTGATCTTGAGAAGACAATCAATAATACTGATTGTGACAGTGTTGTTATAGCAACACCTATCGATCTGAACAGGATCATAAAGATCAATAAACCATCAACTAGAGTATATTATGATCTGCAGGAAATCGGCGACCCGGATCTCACACAGGTACTGGACGATTTTGTAAAGAAATTCAAATTGCAGAAATAAAAAGTAAAAGGCGCCCAGATGGGCGCCTTTTTTTATAATATCCTATATCTCTTATTTTTTCTGATATTTCTGTGTTCTTGAATCGCTGATTACGCCACTCCAGTTCAGTCCGAACCCAAAATCATACTTATTACCTTCGGAATCCACATGACATTCCATGTCAAAAGGAACATCTTCGGATTGTAATTCGACTGTTTTCATGTTTGCAGGCATCTGTAATGGTAGTAACCCGGATGGTTCTGCTGTACCTGTAACGATATCAAGCAGCGCCTGTGCCTGGATTTCAAAAGTTGCAAGAATAGCGTCTGCGGATTTCTCAAATTCATTAAATACCATCGGTTTAGACATCTCTATTGATACTATTACTGGCTTATCCTTCATTGCTTTCCTTGCATTCAGTACAATATCAATATCCTCTGTGTTCGACGCTGTAACAGTTTTATTCCTGTAAGTCCTGTTAGTGAATTTTTCAAGAGGATCGCCTCCGGCGATACTGACAGCGCGCGCATCGACAGCTTTGTAAGGTTTATACTGAAGGCTTATTGGGACATAACCGTTTCCACCTTTCTTTGCATCTGCTGCATCATAGCCGCTTCCCGATTCCGGACTTCTTATAACAACAAGTGCGAAGTCAGCTTCAGCAGGATTGTCGGTTACCTTAAAATATTTGCTGACGATTTCAGTGTTAATTGGATAATCTATTCTGACAGGCTGAGGAGGGCCAAAGAACGAAGCTGTACCACCTGATCTTCTTTTTGGTATATAGACAGTCTTCTGTTTTTCAACAGGCAGGACTTTGTTCCTGTTTTTAAGGAGGACAACTGATTTAAGCTGTGCATCATATCCCTTTTTCATGAATTCAGCATTTCCGGCAATAGCTTTGGTCTCACCGACATTGAGATAGGGATTTTCGAAGAGGCCTGTCCTGAAGATGTTTTTAAGGAGTCTAATTGCCGACTGCTCCATCCTGTTTCTCATGAATTCTTCCCCGTGTTCTTTTACACCCATATTGTATGCTTCAATAACGGGTCCTTTATCGTTGTTACCGCCAAACTGGTCGACACCTGCCATAATAATCTTATAATGCCTTTCAGCAACACTTAATGTCTCGGCTCCCCATGGGGTTGTACCAAAACCATCTACAGCATTTTCATCCTTCGTGATCCCCCAGTCAGTACAAACGACTCCTTCAAAACCATATTTGCTCCTGAGAAGATCGGTTATCAGATACCTGCTGTAAGAATTACCGACATTTTCATTATTCACCTTATCGATATTATATGAAATCGTGTAATAAGGCATAACTGCTGAAGCCATTCCAGTCGGACCATTGAGTTTCATTCCGCCCTCGAGGAAAGGAATCATGTGCTGATCAAAGTTGTTACCCGGGTATACGGCATATTTTCCAAAAGCGAAATGAGCGTCGCGGCCTGCTTCCCCGGAGCCTCCTCCCGGCCAGTGTTTGATCATTGCATTCACACTCTTGTAACCCCAGCCGCCTTCAATTTCCTGTTCGCCTTCTGATGTCTGAAATCCGTCTGTATATGCACGTGCCATATCGGCCGAAAGCTGCGGGTTTTCGCCGAATGTACCATTTACCCTTGACCACCGTGGTTCGGTTGAAATGTCTATCTGAGGCGACAAGGCTGTTGTTATACCAAGCGCCCTGTATTCTCTTGAAGCAACATCACCAAAACTTCTTACAACTTCAGGATCAAAGGTTGCTGCCAGGCCGAGAGAGCCGGGCCACATTGATATCTGACCTGCTGATCCGACATTATATTCAACATTTGAAGCTGCCCTGTGCCTTGGATCAGAGCTGTTGTTTGCGGGAATACCAAGACCGAGGCCTTCGCAAAGAGTCTGGACGTTATTATTCCATCTTGCAGCAACTTCTGGACTCTCGACTGTTGTTACAAGCACATGACGAAGATTATCTTCTGTGAGGAATTTCTTCTGCTGATCGCTCAGGTCATAAGGTTTTGCACCGCTCTCTGCATAAGGTTTCCCGTTATATGTACTTCCTCCGAATCTTGTGCTTCCTGCAGGAATTGCCTGGTGGGCGCTGTAAAGCATAAGCCCTGCAATCTGCTCGACCGACATTTTTGAAGCAAGATCTTTTGCCCTTTCGTCAATTGAGAGACGCCAGTCTTCGTAAGCATCAAGCTCCCCATTCTTATTCAGGTCTTTAAACGCGAGGCCTTTTACTGTTAATAATTTCACACCAGATGAGGAGTCGTAGGCAATTGTACGCCCTTCTTTATTTGTTACGATTCTGACTGAACCATTTGAGGTCTCCGTCCATTTCTTGCAGGCTCCTGCAAAGACAGCAATAGCCAGAAGGATTGATAGTAATTTGATTTTCATGATGATAAGGTTAGGTTTATAATTCAGGCCCCAAACACCCTGAGGTGTAAAGGATCAGGTTTACAATCGTTCCCTCAGCTTCTTTCCTTCAGCTTCAAATCCCGGTTTATTAAGAAGAGCAAACATGTTTTTCTTATATGCTTCAACACCAGGCTGATCAAATGGGTTAACATCAAGAATATACCCGCTTATGCCGCATGCCATCTCAAAGAAATAGATAAGCTGACCAATATAATGCTCATTCAGCGCAGGGACATTTATGACTATTATTGGAACTCCGCCATCATTATGAGCCAGTATGGTTCCGGCCTCAGCGTTGTGGTTAACTTCCGAAAGACGTTTTCCGGCCAGATAGTTTAACTGATCAGAATTGTCGTTTTCTTCAGGTACCAGCAGCTTTCTTCCTGCAGATTTTACAGATATAATTGTTTCAAATAATATCCTTTGACCATCCTGAATATATTGACCCATTGAATGAAGGTCGGTAGTCAGGTCAACTGAAGCAGGATAAATACCTTTTCCGTCTTTTCCTTCGCTCTCACCATAAAGCTGTTTCCACCATTCTGACATAAAATGCAGTTTTGGGGTGAATCCGACCATAATCTCTATCTGCTTTCCGCTCTGCAGGAGAAGATTTCTTGCTGCTGCATAAAGAAGTGATGGATTAGTGGTCGCATCAAGGTTTTTCCTTGTCACTTCTTCAATAGTTTTTGCACCTTTAACAAGCTTCATTATATCTATACCGGCAAGAGCTATCGGGAGTAAGCCCACGGGTGTAAGCACGGAGAACCTTCCTCCAACATTATCCGGGATGATGAAAGTATCATAGCCATTCTTATCAGCCATTATTCTCAGGGCTCCCTTTTTCTCATCAGTGATTGCTATAATACGATCGGCTGCCTTAGGTTTTCCAATTTTCTTCTCAAGATGATCTTTCAGTATCCTGAAAGCAATGGCAGGTTCAGTTGTGGTTCCGGATTTCGAAATTACAACTATCGAATAATTCCTGTTATCGAGAATATCTATGAGATCTGCAAGATAGTCCTCATCAATATTCTGGCCGGCAAAAATAATATCGTGATGTTTTGTTTTATCAATCTGGTTGAATGTATGAGAGAGAGCCTCAATAACAGCTCTTGCCCCGAGGTATGATCCCCCGATCCCGATTACTACAGTAGTATCCGATACTGACTGAAGATGTTTTGCCACTTTATTTATTCTTTCTATCTGAGGCAGAACATCGTCGGGAAGAGAGAGCCATCCCAGGAAATCATTACCCGGCCCTGTACCTTCATTCAGAGTGCCAATATGCCTTGCTGATTGTTTGGCAAAAGCCATTATTTCTTCAACTGATATAAATCCTGTGCAATTTTTGAGACTGATACTTAGGTTTTCCATTATTTCTTTTTTTAAAAATTCAAAGTTAATGAAAAAAAAACCGGCGGGATATACCGCCGGCCGCTAATATCTGAGAATGATCAATAGATTAGTCCCTTCTGTGGATTCCGCCTGCACTGGATGAATGGGCATCGATGTACTTTGGCTCGCCCATATAGTTAATATCACCGGCGCTCGAAGCTCTTGCAGTGAGTCTTTCAGATACATTTATATCAGCATCACCCGCGCTTGAAACCGAAATATCGGCTTCCCTTACCTTCAGCTTGTAAGCATTCAGATCGCCTGCGCTGCTGAGGTTTGCATCAAGAATATCCGCGTCACCGCTAAGAGTAATATCTCCGGAACTGCTTATATCTACTTCAACATCGTCAGCAGTGACTTCAAGAGAGATATTTCCTGCGCTGCTTGCCGACAGTTTCAAATCTCCCGCTTTGATCGGGCTTTCACCATATACGTCGCCTGCGCTGCTTGTCCTGATTGAATTTATCTCTTTCATTGTAACATATACTCTTTTCCTTTCGGCGCTTCTTATATTGATGTCATCTACATATACATGCAGAACATCATTTTTAACTTCTGTAATAATGTATTCATGGAGGTTTTCATCTGCCTCAAGCGTAACCGAAATATTATTTCCCTGCTTAAGGTAAACGTCAACGCCTGAGCTTACTCTTATGCCTGTAAATGAATCGGTTTTTCTCTCTTTTGAAACAACATGCCCGTTACCTCTCACTGATTCCCAGAACTGCGCATTCGAAAGCGCTGAGATCAACAGAAAAGAGGTGATTGCTGTGAAAAGTTTCAGATTCTTCATAATGATTTGATTAATTATTTGAACTAAAGACAGGAGAAAGATGAAAAAGCTGCATGGGAGCTTAAAAAAACTGGAAAAACATACTTTGAAGAAGAAACAATGCTGAAAGCATTGAATTCCAATAGCCATGGTCACATCCATGGTAAACGTATATATTGAAATATCAACCCCGAAATGGGGTTGAATAAGCCACCAGAAATTCTCCCGGTACTTTAGTATTAGTTGCAATCTTATAATTGGATTTCAACACCTCCGGTGTTGTCACACATCCGCATATTTACCACAGACATTACTGTGGTTATTGGAATTTGACGACTCCGTCGTCATCTATGTAACAGACAGAAAAAACTCCATGCACCTCCCCGGTTAAAGATGTTTAATTTGTTTCTGCTTTCTCCGCGTATTTATTCTCTGCCCTCCCTGGGGTTAAAAGTGGCTTTAGATCAATCTTTGACCTGTTGGAAGTTAGTGCCACTTGAATATCTTAAGCCCGGAAGCAAAAAGAGCAAAACCGATACCGGTAAGAATAACAACCGGCAATGCAGCATCCGCAATTCCTGAACCTTCATTGATTATGCTCCGGAAATTGTCTGTCATCATAGTCAGGGGCAGTGCTTTAATGAATCCATGGCTCCAGTCGGGAAAGTTCTGATAGCTGAAAAAGATACCTGAAAGCACCATCATCGGCATTACAACAAAATTTATAAGACCATTTCCAACTTCAGTGCTTGATGTGTGTGACGAAACAAAAACTGCCAGGCCTGCAAATGCAATATTACCAGCGATATAAACAAGAATCAGTGAGGTGATATCTCCCTGTATCCGCATTTTGAAGACAATAATTGCAAAGATCAGCAATGCCAGGGATTCAATAATATTCATTATAATCCTTACTGTTATAAGAGCTATGAGAAAATGAGATTTCCTCATCGGGGTGGCAACGAGTCTTCGAAGAAGCTTTTTAGATCTTTTTTCTATTATACCGTAGCTTATACCCCACATGCACGACATCATAACGCCCATTGTTATGAGCCCGGGTACGAGGAAGTCAATATACCTTGTACCTGTTGTTGTAAGGGGTCTTATGACTGCTCCCGGTATAGATTCCTGAGCCACTCCATAGCTTATGATGCTGCTGAGCTTCATATATGTCAGCTCAGCATCCGAGTTCATTGGATCGAAATGATATTCGACAGAATCGGACGTAGCCGAGATAAGAACATTCATTGTTCCTCTTTTCAGCAATCTTACAGCATCTTCCCATTTCATCTCATAAAACAGAAAGACAGAATTGCCAAGTTTATCATCATTAATTTTATATCTGAATCTCCAGTTTTTATTTCCTGTCGTTTCATTTTTCTCACATCTTTCGTTCAGAAATGAGCTGATTACCGGGTTGTTAATGACCTGTGTATCTGTGATTACAGCAACCTTCCTTATTATTTCACCCTTCTTTGTGAATGCAAGACCAAGACCAAGTGACATCAGTATAGGAAATACGATACCCCAGAACAGCACACCGGGTTCGCGGATTATCTCCCTCGACTGTGAGAGGATCAGTTGCCACAATTGCTTTATTTTAACAACGCTATTCATTTATCTTTCTCCCTGTGAGCGTTACAAAAAGATCATCGAGGGTTCTGCGGCGGCATTCCATATTCTTCAGTGCTATACCTTTTGACTTCATGAATGACATGAATGAAGGAAGCTCGGTATCGAAATCCCGTAATATTACTGTTCCTCTGTCATTATTTTCTCCCTGCCTGATCCTGAATGAAGATGAAGTAAGATCATGTGAATCGAAGTCAATTGGTGTGGCGCTTGTGAATTCAACAACCTTTTCGGTTGTGTCTTCCTCAAGAAGTTGCTGTAATGTTCCTTCTCTGAGTATTGTTCCATTATCGATTATGACAATATAATCGCAAAGCGTCTCGGCCTCCTCCATGTAGTGGGTTGTGAGGATCATGGATGTCTGCGATTTTTCTTTAAGGCTTCCGAGGATATCCCATATCTCACGCCTTGCATTGGGGTCGAGCCCTGTTGTAGGTTCATCGAGAAGCAATATTGCCGGATTATTTATAAGTGCGATCCCGATCGCCAGCCTTTGCCTCTGGCCACCTGACAGATTAACAACATAAGACTTCCTCTTCTCTTCAAGTCCGACAATATTGATGATTTCATCTACTCTGTTGTTACCAAGGTTAAAGAATGAAGCGAATAACCTGAGTGTCTCGGTAACACGCAGCTTATCAATGAATCTTGTTTCCTGAAGAGATAATCCTATAATCCTGTGAAGCTCATCCTCGTTCCCTTTCCAGTGTCTGCCCATTATTGTGATCTCACCGCTATCCGGTTTCTGTATCCCCTCTATCATTTCAACCAGAGTCGTCTTTCCGGCTCCGTTTGGCCCGAGTAAAGCAATGAACTGTCCCTTTGGTATCCTGAGATTGATGCCTCTTACAGCCTGAACTGTTTTAAAGGATTTCCAAACATCTTTTACTTCAATTACAAAGCTGTCAGACATTATGGTCAATGTTTTTAAACTAAACAGATGTTTTATTACTTTGTTCCGAATAGCCTGTCGCCGGCATCACCAAGGCCCGGAACAATATATCCCACTTCATTAAGCTTTTCATCGAGAGCCGCAAGATATATCTGAACATCGGGATGATCCTTTTCAATCCGGGCTACTCCCTCGGGTACTCCAACAACACAAACAAGCTTTATTACTGTTGCTCCGTTATTTTTCAGAATTGTGATAGCATCAGATGCGCTTCCGCCTGTTGCAAGCATAGGATCAAGCACCATCACGACAGCGTTGGGAAGATTATCGGGAAGTTTCGAGTAGTATGTCATTGGTGTGAGGGTAACATGATCGCGATACATTCCGATATGGCCAATCCTTGCAGATGAAATCAGGTTCGAAATGCCATCGGCCATACCAAGTCCGGCTCTGAGTACAGGCACCAGTACGACATCTTTTGCAAGCTCCTGGGTATCGCATTTTCCAATAGGGGTCTCTATTGTTATTTTTTTAACAGGCAGATCACGGGTGATTTCATACGCCATCAGGCCCGATATTTCCTTCAGCGTGTGCCTGAATTCTTTTGTGCCTGTTTCTTTATCCCGGAGAATAGAAAGCTTGTGTGTGAGAAGCGGATGTTTCAGAAGATGAAGCATGAGAATATATATATAAAAAGTACACCCAAAGATAATTGTTTATCCTCAGGAATGAATTTCAGACTTTGTTATACCCTTTATTTCAGCTCCTTTTCAATATAATTTACATTCCATCCGTCTACTGCAAAAACAGGCAATTCGCCTTTAAGATCTTCTTCTGCAAATTCAACCTTAAGAGTTTTCTTTTCCTTTGGAAGAAGGGCAAAATAGTTATCGTCCCATAATACAGGAAGGATAAGGTCTTTAGAAGACTTTCCTATTATCTTCGGATTCACTGAAAAAGCAAGTGATGAAGAGTTGTTCTCAATTGTCACAGTAGCTGAATATTTGCCATCTTTTTTCTGCAGGGATGAGACCGAACAATTCAATGAAACATCAGGGAGTTCGTTAAGCGAAGTAAAATCAGCCTTCTCATCACCCTTCGGGGACAGCCAGTAGAAATTTGAAGAAACTTCCTTTCCTGAAGCATCACTGAGTGATAATTTGAGAAAATATACTTTTCCTGCATTCGCCGGGGCTTCTGTCTTTATCACTTTAATGCTTTCATCAGCCTTAATGTCTGTCTGTGCCTCTTTTGACCAGATCTCCTGCATTGAAGAGTTATAGATTTTTGCAACTGCTTTCAGGTTCTTGAAATCCTGATATTTACTGTTGACGACCTGTACGGAACCGTCATCATAGGCATATTGGATATGAAGTGTTTCACAGGCTTTTTTTGTACCATAGAATGATCCGTTTGGCCCGTAGAAATAATCATACAACTGCCAGTAAAGAGAGGGCCATGCTGAATTGTACATCCAGTAAATAATGCCGCTAGATTTGTACTTATTGCCTGCAAAAGCTTCAAACATCGCTCTCGTGGCTTCGTATTGAAGAACCTGCGATTTCATGCTGTATTCCTCAAGATTGCCCGGTTTGCCGTACCTTGATTCAAGCGCCTTTCTTGCTTCAGGGTAGAAACTTTTATGAAGTCTTATATTCCATGAATCGCTTATCGGCCATAGCTCATTTTCAGGCATCATCTTCCTCATTGTCTCTACCGGAGGGATCTGTTCTCCGGAAGGGCCGGCTTCAGTATTGAATTCGAGCTTTGTGTACCAGTAGGATGGGACTTCATAAGCGTAGACCTTGGGGAATGGACCCATATACAGTCCTGTATACCCGTCAATATCGCTTGAATCGGCAGTAGCCGAAGACTGGTATGGGCGTGTACCATCATAAGCATCAAGGATCTTTATATATCTTTTTTCGATATTGGCAGGTGGCGGCCCGTCGCTTCCATATAACCAGTTGAACACAGACGGCCTGTTTCGCAAATGAACTATCTGATCTCTCCAGCTAAGCTCCGCAATATCTGCGACATGGGGAGTCCAGGTTTTCCATCTTTCCCACGAGCTGCAACAGCACCATCCGACTATGAGCAAAATACCCTCCTCGTCACATTTCTGGAACATGTAATCTGAACCCCTTGGCGCCTCCATCCTGAGTGCATTCAGTCCCATGTGCTTGGCATACATTATATCATAATCTATTCTTTTATCTGAAGGCCTCAGCATCATATCTTCAACATAACCTCCACCCCTGATGACAATATTTTTACCGTTCACCTGGAAAACACGGGTGTATTTTCCGTCGAACTTATTCATCCATGATGTTATCTCCCTTATACCGAATCTCACATTGTCAATATCAGATACCTTATTATCTGTTGTAAACGAAAGCGACAGATCATACATGTTTGGCGTTCCAACCGTATGAGGCCACCATAACAGAGGGTCACTTATCTGTAATTGCTTGTATTCATCAGGATTAAATGTGATTGTTTTTGTCTCGGAAGGATCCAGGCTGACTTCAGTTGAAAAATCTATATTCCCGATTTTCCCTTTTAGCGTTCCTTTTACCGGCTTTGAAGATGCATTGGACACATTTGTTGAGATAGTCAGCTTTGCCAGGTTTGTTGAAGGCAGGTTGAGCTTTGTAATAACTCTTGTGTCTTCGAGTGCGACAGCTCCTGTGGCCTGGACTGATACATCATACCAGATACCCATTCCCCTGTCGGGAGGAGTTGGGTTCCAGTCAACCCATGTAATAGTCAGGTCTGTTCCTTTCGGGGGAAATATCTCGAGAGCCAGGCAATTCTGCTGACCCGGTTTTGCAAACTCTGTAATATTAAGGTTGTAAAGCCTGTAAGCTCCTTCTATTGCGGCAGTATCAGCAACAAGATTACCATTAAGCCATATATTGGCCTTATAATTAATGCTATGGAATTTTATCCAGATATTCTTACCTGACATTTCTTCCGGCAGTGAAAATACTGTACGGTACCACCAGGGTACAATGAAGGGGCTGTCAGACGGCGTCTTGTTACGGTCTTTGGAGTAACCTGGAATTGATTCTATATTGGTTCCAAAATATGGATCCGGGTAGACTTTATTACCTACCAGAGTACCAAATACTGTTGAAGGCACAGTGGCAGGATACCACTTTTCAGGTTTATAAGCAGTAGTTGAAATCTCATTTCCAGGGGTTCTGATTTCTTTTGAGGACTGAATTGCCCAGTTATCTCTGAGCAGGAGTTTCCTCTCATCCTGCTTGTTCGCTGCGGAAATTGGAATTACAGCGATTAAACTTAACAATAGCAGATATCCTTTTTTCATTGATTCTGTTCGTTTTAAATTAATTATATGAAGATCCCGATATCAAGTCAGATGAATAATATAAAGTTAATGAGAAATTGTTTTGATAAAAAAGTAATAAACCAGAATAATTATTCAGTTTTTATATCTGCATAGTAGACAGTTATTTTGGCTGATTTCTTTTTATAATCGAGCTCGTCAATTCTTACTTTGCAAATTTTCCTGCCTGAAATAAGTGAAAGATCGGCAAGGAGATCCTCTTTTCTTTCGGGCTTAAGTAATTCTATGTTCTCATAGATTATGTTATATGATTTGAATTTGTCTCTTGTAATATACTGCTCCATAATAAATGTTATCAATATAATAATGCAGTTGATGATGAGTCTTCCCAGGAGTGGAAATGCAACAAGGTGGAGTGAATTAATTACAGAAATGCCTATAACGGCAAAGATGTATGCCATATCCTTCATTGTAACAGACCGGGTTCTCAGCCTGAGTATTGTAAAAATTGCAACAAGGCCGACTGCCAGCTCCATCTGAATCTGAATGTAATTAAGAAGGCATCCTATGAAAAAGACGATCAATCCAATAAGAAAAAAAGCGAACATATATGCTTCCTTTCCGGAATACCTGAAATAGACTAACCGTATAAGTATAAACTGGAAGATCATATTCACAACAAACATGATCATTATCTCCGTGAAATAAGGATTTGTCAGATCGAGCATTTTATCGAACATGGCTTTTATGTTTTGCAGGTTGTGGAAGCATCAGAAATTTTTACAATTGGTTTTTAAGTCAATAAGTATTTTGTTTTGATTTCCTTTAAGTTGTATAAAAAAAGAATCAAGAAAACCTGTTATATCTTCTTTTTCCCTTGAATTAAGATAACTAAATTCGTTAATAATACTGTAAAGCTTATCTTTTTTTGATTCGAATAGCTGAAACTGACGTCTGTAAGATTCTATATCCCTGCATATTCCAAGAAAAAGCCTCTCCCGTACCGATTTCAGCCCAATACTTTCAACAGGCTGGGCATAGGGAGCATTCACAATGCCTGACCAGTCAAAGTCGAACGGTACTGCAATTCCATATTCATTCCAGGGTTGATTAAGGGGCTTGAATACTTTTATATTATGTTGGCCAGGTACTGACCAGTCGTAATTTCCCGCCATATAGTTAAAAATTGCCAGTCTGTCCATTATAAAAGGGAAAATATGCTTTTGTGTAAGATTATCGGAAGTGATCTGGATAGTACTTGTCCTGTATTCAAGCATACTCGCCGGCTCTATGAAGAACCCCCATTGGGTCATGGGTTTCCTGTGTCCGTTGATGTCTATGTAATTTATTCTGAGAAGCCTCACCCGGAAACTTGTGTCTGTAAAAACGCTGAACATTTTATAAACAAGGAATTCCCTCATTACAAGCCTCTCATCATCTGTCCCAAAACCACACTGAGTTGCCATTTTAAGCTTGTCTATACTGTCAAGATCGGAATAACCGAATTTTACTTTTTTGAAATTCAGCTCGATGGGAGCCATGGCACAGTATCTTTGCCTGAATACGCCCCTTAATCTGAAACGTACCTGTTTTGCGAGCGAGTCCGGTCTGTCCGGATTAAAGACAAGCTCAGCCTTCATGTAATCTTTAGCTGCTTTTTTTCTCAGGTATGCAGTGACATCACAACGGAGAGTGATCTCGAGTGGTTCATCTGAATCAAAGAGACCAAATCTCTTAATTGTTCCGGACGTCTGTTGCCCGTTTAAATTAATAAATGACAGGAATAAAAAAATCCCGGGAAGATAAATTCTCCTGAGCATTATAAAGTTTTTTACCTCGATCCGGAAGTAAATTTATAATTTATCGCTAATCCTGCTACACGTTTTGACAGATATTCCTCTGTCAGTGCTTAAAGAAGAAGTTCAATTATCCTGGTTTCAGCTCTGACTAATCCATTTCTGGACAGCTTCCGGGCTTAATCCCTGGAGGCCCAGTTTGTTCTTTTTATTGAATCCGTTAAGATCATTTGCAAGTTTTCCTGCTTTTTCAACCTGTTTCAGCTTTTCAACAGTTATGAAGCCAAGCTTTTTTAATGGATCAATCCATTCCTCAGGAACGCCAAGTGCAAGATATTCTTCGTTCGTGCTTGTAATTACTGATTTCTGAACTTCCGGTTTCATCTGTGGAAAGAACAGGACGTCCTGAATTGACGGCTGATTTGTAAGCAGCATTGCAAGCCTGTCGATCCCCATGCCCATCCCCGATGTCGGAGGCATACCATATTCCAGCGCTCTTACAAAATCCATATCTATGAACATTGCTTCGTCATCTCCCTTTTCAGACAGCCTGAGCTGATCCTGGAATCTTTCGAGCTGATCAATTGGATCATTAAGTTCTGAATAGGCATTTGCGATCTCCTTTGAATTTATGAATAGTTCAAAACGCTCTGTAACACCAGGTTTATTGCGGTGCATTTTTGTAAGAGGTGAAGTTTCAGTAGGATAATCTATTATGAACGTTGGCTGAATGAGGCTGTGTTCGCATTTTTCACTGAAAATTGCATCAATAAGCTTGGCTTTGCCCATTGTTTTATCATGAGGAACATTGAGCTTATCGCATACCTTCCTTAGCTCATCCTCATCCAATCCCATAATGTCGATCCCCGTGTTTTCTTTTATTGAGTCAGTCATCGAGATCCTTTTGAATGGGGGTTCAAGGCTGATAACCCTGTCGCCGTAAGTTATTTCTGTTTTCCCGTGAAGGTCAAGAGCGATCTTTTTGATTATTTCCTCAGTGAACGACATCATCCAGTTGTAATCCTTATAAGCAATATAGATCTCCATCACTGTGAATTCGGGATTATGTGTCCTGTCCATTCCTTCGTTGCGGAAATCCTTTGCAAACTCGTAGACTCCTTCATACCCGCCCACGATCAGTCTTTTCAGATAAAGCTCGTTTGCAATCCTCAGGTATAACGGTATATCGAGAGCATTATGATGGGTTATGAAAGGACGTGCAGTTGCACCACCCGGAATAGGCTGAAGTATGGGAGTTTCCACCTCAAGATACCCTTTTGAGTTAAAAAGCTCCCGCATTGACTGGATAAGCTTTGTTCTTTTTCTGAATACATCCCTTACCTGCGGATTTATAATAAGATCGACATATCGCTGGCGGTAGCGTAACTCAGTATCAGTAACAGCATCAAACATTACTCCGTCTTTTTCCTTCACAACAGGAAGCGGACGAATTGATTTACTCAGTATTGTGAATTCCTTAACATGAACGGTCGTCTCACCCATCTGGGTTATGAATACATGTCCTTTGACACCAAGGAAATCACCGATGTCAAGAAGACGCTTGAAAACAGTATTATAGAGAGTTTTATCCTCTCCCGGGCATATATCGTCGCGTTTGATATAGATCTGGATCCTTCCCGATGAGTCCATCAGTTCGGCGAAAGATGCATTTCCCATTATGCGCAGGTTCATTATCCTTCCTGCTATACAGACATCACTGTAATTGTTTTTTTCGGGCGAATAATTCTCAAGTATGTCTTTTGCAAATGCATTTGTTTTATATTCTGCAGCAGGGTACGGATTTATACCAAGCTCTCTCAGTTTGTTCAGTGAATCTCTCCTGATCTGTTCCTGCTCACTTAAGTTGATGTTACTCATGTATTTTAAAAAATTTGTGCAAAGATAGAAAAATTCATTTTTAGCAAACGGGAAAATCAGTCTTTAAGGAATCTGGTTTCGCTGTCGAATTTTTCCTGGAGAATACGGGTCACAGGGCCCGGAGTTCCCGAGCCTATTGTTATACCGCCAAGCTCGGTTACTGGCGCTACTTCAGAAGATGTATTTGTAATGAATGCTTCACGGGCATATTTCAGGTCTTTTTCATTAAATGCTTCCTCAACAACTTTTATCCCGGCTTCCTTTGCCATTCTTATTGTGTTCTTTCTTGATATGCCCGGAAGTATATGATTTGATTCCTGATGTGTATAGAGAACATCATCCTTTACAAAGAAAATATTTGAGTGAGCGCCTTCGGTAATCAATCCATCACGGACGAATATACATTCCTTATATCCATTTATGTAAGCTTCATTGAAGCACATTGTATTCGGCAGTAGCGCAATTGATTTTATATCACATCTGCTCCACCTGATATCAGGTTTGAGGATGGCTTTGATCCCGTTTATTTTAGAATCAGTATCAGGTTTAAAGCTGAATGCAAAGGCGTATGATGTCGGCTGAACATCACTGGAAGGGAAATAATGACTTCTTTTTGCAACTCCTCTTGTTACCTGTAGATAGATCATCGCCGGCGCCGACCTGAGATCATTCCTCCTTATCAGCTCTTCGCATATAGCAGGAAAATCTTCCACTGTTTCCCAGTTTATCTGAAGTTCTCCAAGGCTCCTCTTAAGTCTTTGAAGATGTCCCTGCATATCGTAAAAAGCCTTACAATACCATCTTACAACTTCGTAGATGCCATCTGCAAAAAGGAATCCCCTGTCATCAGGACTTATATGTGCATTTTCCTTTTGAATGAACTCACCGTTGAAGTATACTATTTCCATTACCTGAATCGAATAATCTTAAAGAATGAAATAATAAAAAGCAGAAAACAAGGTTCCCTGAGAACTATTTTTTAATTATCAGCTTTGTAAGGAGAGGTGGCATCCGGTTCAATAATCTCAGTCGTATAAACAACCTGTTGTCTTGCTTCTTCGGCAGAGGCAGCATTTCCTACAGCAGCCTGCACGAATAATGAAGCTCCAAGGACAGTTGTCTCTTTGTGGTCGATAATCTTTAGCGGTATACCTGTGTAATTGGCGCGTAAACGATTCCAGAGCCGGTTCTTCGAACCTCCACCGACACAAAGTATGCTTTCTGCCTTGAATCCACCTGCTTTCTCGAGGGCTATCTTTCCCTGGAGTAGTCTCTCCGACAGAGCCTCTAGCATCGCCCTGTAGATCTCATCTCTTGTTGATCCCATTGTGAGCCCCAGTATCTGTCCACCTGGTCTGCCTTTTAGTTCTTCATAAAATTTAGGGACTATTCTCACTCCATTACATCCTGCAGGAACCTTTTCAGCGCCGGATATCATAACTTCATAAATGTTTTCCCTTATATCGCTATAAAGATTCTTCTTGCACCATTCAAGCATTCCTGATGCAACCCATTGATTTCCTATATTATACAATCCGGGAATTGGATCAAGTTCAGTTGTTATTCCAGAGTCCATATCCGCTTTTGAGGTGCTGAATGATGAAGCCCTGACCATAAGGATCTCCCATGTTCCCGAACTCAGCACGGGCTGGTTTATCCCGGCGCCTGACCCGAATATTGCGAACTGTGTGTCATGTCCGGTTACGACAATAGGTATGCCCTGGGGCAGAAATGTTTCAACAGCTGCCTTTGCAGATACTTTTCCGGTGACTGTACCTGCTTCTACCGGTGTACCCATTTTTTCAACAGGGAAATTCAGGGATCTGCAAATATTTTCAGAAAAGCTCCTTGATGACAGACCTGTCAGCATTGAAGTCCCGGCCATAGTCATATTATTCACCATTTCGCCCCCCAGAAAATATGAGAAAATTGAGGGAAGAAAAAGGAACATATTACTTTTTTCGACTATTTCGGGTTTATTTTCGATAAACCATATAAGCTTGTTGATTGTATTAAAAGTGAATGGCAGGACTCCGGTTTCTTTATAAAGATCCTCAAGCCTGATATATTTACCTATATTCTTCATTATTGGGGCTGTTCTCTCGCACTGCCATGAAATCACAGGATAAAGCATCTTTCCTGTACTATCAAAGAAAGTTCCGTCAACCCCGAAAGTTGTCACAGTTACCCCGGCAATGTTTCTTGCACCGATTGCAGTCACAACCTTTTTTGATGCAATACACATCTTTTCCCATATTTCATTCACATCCCATATTTTGAAAGCGGGTAAGGAGGGATCAGGACGTGTATTATTTGGAAATGAGACAGAAGCAAGGATCTTTCCTTTCACATTTACAGCAATTGCCCTGATGTTTGTTGCACCGCAGTCGAAAACTATGACTATATCACTTTTTGGCATTTCTATCACCTAATTAGAAAACATTGTACAATCATTAGCGATACAGAGGGCCGTATGTCTTGCAAGCCCTGTAATCTGAACCTTCCTTATCCATTCCGAATGCATTCCATGAGCTTGGGCGGAAGATTTTATCTTCATCGACATTGTGCATGCATACAGGTATCCTGAGGATTGAAGCAAGAGTTATAAGATCAGCTCCTATATGTCCGTAGCTTGAAGAGCAGTGATTAGCTCCCCAGTTTGCCATTACCGAATATACATCACTGAACGGCCCTTTTCCTGTGAGGCGGGGAGCAAACCATGTTGTCGGCCATGTAGGATCTGTTCTGTCACAGAGTGTCCTGTGAACTTTTTCAGGAAGGTCAACAGTCCATCCTTCTGCAATCTGAAGTACCGGTCCAAGACCCTTTACAAGATTGGCTCTTGATATAGTGATTGGCATAACGCCTTTTGTATCAAATTGTGATGAAAAGCCTCCGCCTCTGAAATAACCTGTATTTGCCGGTCGCCATTCTGTTGCGTTGAGGCAGGCTTCTGCATCATCCGGAGTAATATCCCAGAAAGGTTTTATGCAGGGTTTGCCGTTGCACATCTGTCTTCCTGAAAAATCGAGCGCTGATGCACCTGAGTTTATAAGATGAATTACACCATTTGAAGCGAGACCATCAGGTTTTACACCCGTTACCCTGTTTATAGCATCAGGGCTCCAGTAAGTCCTTATGTCGGAGAACATTTGCGCCGTATTTGTGAGCAGGTAGCCGAAAAGCATCACAACGCCGTTCATTGAATCATTTTCGGTAGCAAGCAGATAGGGTGGGCGTATACCGTTCCAGTCGAACGAGGAGCACAGGATCGCCTCTGCAAAATCTCCGTTTGGCATGTGGTCGGTCCATTGTCTTTGTCCCTGAAATCCTGCAAGTATTGCGTTATGTCCATTCGCTTCTTCGCCGAATCCGGCTTCTGTTAGCCTGGGATTACCGACCATGAGATCACGTGCAATAATTGCCATTTTGACTGCAATTTCCCATTCCTTATCAAGCTGTTTCCTTGATTTTTGCACTGCATTCAGATCTTTCCCTTCGCGGCAGTATTTTTTTGTCCATGCCAGCGCTTTTTCAAACTCAACTTTATCGTATATGTCCTCATTAAGTCTTCTGGTGAACTCAGACATGTCGATATATTCATTCCTCATACCCAGGTATTCCTGGAAGAAATCTTCCCTTACAATTGAGCCTGCTATTCCCATTGAAACTGATCCCATTGAGAGATAGGATTTTTCTTTCATATAAGCTACTGAGATTCCGGTCCTTGCGAACCGAATTATCTTCTCACTTACATCGGCAGGAATTGAAGTGTCGCCTGCATCCTGGACATCATGGCCATAAATGCCGAAAGCAGGCAGGCCTTTCATTGTATGTCCGGCAAGAGCGGCGGCAAGGTAAACCGCTCCCGGGCGTTCTGTTCCGTTAAATCCCCAGATAGCTTTGGGAATTAAGGGATCCATATCGATTGTTTCGCTTCCATAGCACCAGCAGGGTGTAACAGTAAGGCTTACACCGACCCCGTTTTTTTTGAATTTCTCAGAGCATCGGGCAGCCTCAGCAACACCCCCGATGCATGTATCGGAGATGACACATTCCACAGGCTTCCCGTCAGGATATTTCAGATGTGATGAGATGAGATCAGCGGCAGATTTCGCCATGTTCATTGTCTGGTTTTCAAGCGATTCCCTTACGCCGCGCATTCTCCCGTCTATGACAGGGCGGATGCCGATTTTAGGAAATTCACCTGTAACAGTCTGATAGTTTCGGTTAACTGAGAGTTCATTTGTAGCCATTATGATAGAATTAAGTCAAGTTTTTCAGGGTTAGGGCTAAACAAATATATGGAAAAAGGTTTTAAAAAACATTCCTTTTCAGAGCGTCTTTCTGATTCAGGATTTACAACTGTTGCAGTGGCACATTCACAGATCCCAGGATTCAAGGCTGGTGATGGCAGA
>DATALC010000020.1:0-7031 GCA_036261265.1 Bacteroidales bacterium | reverse complement strand
AGGATAATGTAATTCCAGATCCTGATGTCGCGGGAGATCTTTGAAATATGCCTCATAACTTTCTCCATGCTCAACCTGTTATTGAATGTCTTATCAAGCACAATAACTTTCCCGGTTTCATCTGTTGTAAGCACGGGGTTTATGTTGAGAAGCCTCGCAAGCGTTCCCTTGAATGCCGAAACCCTTCCGCCCTTTACAAGGTATTTCATTGTCTTCACACTGATAAAGATCCTCAGCTCATCGATCCATTTCTGAGCCATCGCAACTACCTGGTCGTGAGTGCATCCCTGCTCTATTGCCTGAGCTGCTCTCAATACTACAAGCCCGAGCGCACCCGAGACGTTTTTCGAATTAAGAACTGTGACAGGCTTCCCAAACTCAGAAGCAATGTTAAGGGAGGCTTTCTGGCTGCTGTTGAATGTACCGCTTAGCTTGTCGCTCAGGTGAATAGCTATTATTGAATCATAATGTGAGGCAAGGTGCGAATAGAGATTTGTAAAAGCTTTTTCATTTACCTGCGCTGTTTTCGGGTGATCGGGACTCTCAAGCAGAAGGTTGTAAAAATGTTCGGGCTGAATAGTAACCTTATCCAGATAATGGTTCTCTCCGAAATTGATGTTTATAGGGAGCATGTTTATCTGGTACATGTCAATAATCTCCTGGGGCAGGTCGCACGTTGAATCCGTGACAAGCGCAATTTTGTACTTCCTGTTATAAACTGCATCGCTTTGCCTTACCATATCGTCCGCTTTCTGGAATGCAATGGTTCCGGATGTCCGGAGCTCGTCGAAGAGTGCAGCAGGACTATTTGTGTGCACATGAAGCCTTCGCATCTTGTCGGAGCCGGCAATAACAATGCAATCACCATATTTATTCAGGATATTCCTGAGCGCATCTGATCTGAGAGTGCATTTTCTTATCAAAGCCTCGGTACAGAATCTGAACTCAGGTCTTTCGGGGATTATCTCATCGAGCTTCCTGAAAACTGCAGCTTCTGATTTTATTCTGATCAGCTCTTTCAGGTCGCGCCTTGTTATGAAATCAATTATTCCTTCAATAAAAAGCGCAAAGCCCCTTGCACCGGCATCGACAACATTTGCTTTTGCGAGTATTGCAAGCTTTGAACGAGTTTCGGAAACAGATTTCGTGAGAACGTCGAAAGAGTTGATGAACATCTGGTTGAAATCAGAGATCCTTGAGCTGTTTTCGTAAATGTAGTTTGACCAGTCTTTTATTACAGTAAGCATTGTGCCTTCAACAGGCTCTGCAACTGCATCATAGATGTATTTTACAGAATTCTTTATGCTCTCGGCAAATTCCCTTATTGTAACCGTCTTCACATTGGCTGTTTCACTGCTCATGCCGTAAAGAAACTGTGCAAATATTATCCCTGAGTTTCCCCGGGCATTTTCGAGGGTGGCCTCTGCAATACGGTCGGCTGTTATCTTATATGATTTATGTGGTTGAAGCGACTCGACAACAGCCCTGACAGTCGATGCCAGGTTTGTACCCGTGTCCCCGTCGTTTACAGGGAAGACATTTATCTTGTTGAGCTCCACCTGGTGTTCAAGGACTTTCCTTGCGCCGGCAATGAAAGTGTAATACAGCCTCCGGCCGTCCATTTCAACAAGCGGTTCGGAAATCAGCTCCATCGGAGAGGAATTTATTAAGTTCCGGTTATTCATAAAACAATAGTTTCCGGTTTTTGTTCATTTTACTTTATACAAAATCATTGAAAGTGAATTTTCATGTGATCATGCTGATATCTGCTGCAGGATAGTAAAAAGGCAGAACCTTCCGGGGTTCACCGGTTAAAACTGGTATTTTATGCATAGGTCAGGTTTTTCCTGATTAAATGATTGGCCAAATGTACACACTTTTTTGAAAACCGTATTTTGGAAGAACTTACACAGAGGAAATCCGGAGTCCCGATAGCTATCGGGACACGGAGTTACACAGAGGTTTTATGAAAAATCTTATACCGTGGGAGTTTTCAGATGCAATGAAAAATTAATTAAAGTTTCTCTGTATACCTCTGTGTCTTCTCTGTGTGCCTCTGTGTAACTTTTTCAGCGTGTTTGGCTAAGCAATCTTATGAATGCTTCATTTAATTGTCAATATTGCCTCCTGAATGCGTTTATAGCTCTTTCCCTGGCAAAAGCATGCTCGACAATGGGTTTCGGATAAGACCTTTTTCCTGATTCGGGTATCCATCTCCTGACATATTCATTATGTGGATCGAATTTCGTCTGCTGATAAACCGGGTTGAAAACCCTGAAATATTGCGCTGCATCACATCCAGTTCCTGATACCCACTGCCAGTTGCCGTTATTTGACGAAAGCTCATAATCGTTTAACTTCCCTGCAAAGTATGCTTCACCGTACCACCAGGCTGTCAGAAGATGCTTGCAAAGAAAACCTGCCGCTATCATTCTCACGCGGCTATGCATGTATCCTGTCTCATTTAGCTGCCGCATGCCTGCATCGACCAGAGGGTATCCTGTTTCACCATTGCACCAGCGAAGGAATTCATTTTCGTTATTTCTCCAGTTTATATTATCATATTTGCTTCTGAAATTTCCTGTAACAACATGCTGAAAGTTGAACAGTATCTGCATAAAAAATTCACGCCAGATAAGCTCATCAAGGAATGATTGACTTTGAGTTGTGGCAACCTGAATAATTCTCCTGATGCTTACAGTACCGAATCGTAAATGTGGTCCGAGATGAGTAGTAGAATCCTCAGCCGGAAAATCCCTGAATATGTTATAATCTTTCAACTTTGAGAGATCATAGGGTTTTATCCTGATCTGTGATCTTCTGAATTCAAGTCCTTCTAAAGCCGGAAAATTATTCCTGAATTTGCACCAACGAGCTCTCCCTCTCTCAACTCCTGTTCCGATTTCCTGAGCTTCAATCTTTTTAAGCCAGGCTTTTTTATATGGTGTAAACATTGTATATGGCCCGCCATCAGGCTTCTGGATCTCTTTTTCCTCGAAAATCACCTGATCTTTAAAGGTGCGGACATCAACCCTGTTTTTCTTAAGCAGCTCAGTGATCTCAGCGTCTCGTTTGATTGAATAAGGTTCATAATCCCTGTTGAAGAAAACGGCTCCGATGTTAAATTCAGAGATAAGCTCCTCCCATGTTTTCAGTGGAGTTCCTTTTTTGATAAGCACGCCTGATCCTGATCCGGCAAGCTTTTCATTTATATTCTTCAGTTCATCATAAATAAATGAGACACGCGCATCATCATTATGCAGATCATCTGTAATGTTCCTGTCGAAAATGAAAACCGGCAGAACAGGAATGGATGAATCAAGAGCAGCATTCAGTCCTGTATTGTCATCAAGCCTCAGATCACGCCTGAACCAGAATATATTTATCTTCTCCCGGGATGAGTTCATGCCCTTACTTTTTCATTTTTGCAAGAAGCTTCGGCAGCAGGTCGTTTTTGACATACACAAAACCGGGCTCGATCTTCAACAGATTCTCATATTCCGCCTTTGCCTTTTCATATTCACCCATGTAAGTATAAGATTGTGCAATTGTGACAAGCAGGCTCAGGTAATTCCAGTCGCCCTTTATAAGCGACGGATCGCTCTCCATCAGCTTCCTTGCTTTGCTGAAGTTTTCAAAAGCTGTCTCCTTTGAGCCTCCGAATGTCGCAGGCATATAGAAACAGGCATTTCCGAGCTGTATATATCCGAAATAGTTCCTGCTGTCAAGCTCAACTGCTTTCTTCGCGTGGTTGAGGCTCTTAGGTCCGTTTATCGGAGCCGACAATTTACTCAGAGAGATGCGAAACGCGTAAAACGCTGACCTGTATGCATTCAGAACAGGAATTTTATAGCCGGCCCTTTCAAGCCTGGCAACATTCTTCTCGGCTGCAGCAAGATATTTCTGTGCTTCTTTCTCCCTGTCAAAGCCCAAACAATAACCTATATATCCATACTGGTAATTAACCAGTTCGAGAATGAATTCGTTATTGTCAGAGCCTGACATTTCCATCCTGTCAATGACGTTTTTCCAGAGATCCATCCTGTTACTTACGTAGGCGGAGTAAATATCCGATTTGTTATCGGCCCGGATCATCATTGTATTGTCGAATAAAATGATGAAAATAATTGCTGAATAAGTCCTGAAGTTCATTAATAAATCGCTTGAAAAAATTTCGTCAAAGATACAACTGTAATTGTCAATTTCTATGGAGGTTATCATAGTTAATAACGCTGAAAATTATTATCTTTCATAGTAAAATAAATCAGGGAATCAGCATGAGGAAAAAATCTGGATGCTTTATCATTTTTATGATATTGTTTCTGTTCGCTTGCACCTTCAGGACAATGTCGCAGGAGAGCCTGAGAGGGAAATACAGGTACAAGGATTTCGAGTCTGTGAATAAATGCAAAACCTGTCATCCGAATACTTACGAGCAATGGAAACAGGCAATGATGTCGCAGGCTTACACTCATCCATGGGATGAAATCGAATATTTCGATCTTGCTGTTGCACATGCAAAAGCACAGCCGGAGCTCAAGGATGTTGTTGACGGGTGCAATGGCTGCCATACGCCACTTGCATTCATGGGAGGACCTTTGCCCCCGGCACGGCCCGCGGAGAATACAATGGCAAATGAGTCGGTATCATGCGAGGTTTGCCATCTCGTCCAGGGATCATCTTCCGATCCGCCGTTCAATTTCAGCTATATTATTAAACCCGGAAATACAAAATATGCGGGTAGGACTCCTGCTGTTGAATCACCGGCGCACAAGATAGTCACGAATGAATTCTTCCGCACAACTGAATTCTGCGCCGACTGTCATAATGAAAAGAATCCGTTCGGAGTATGGGTGAAGAGCACTCAGCTTGAATGGAAAGAAGGCCCTTATTCAAAAGAAGGTGTTATATGCCAGGACTGTCACATGCCAAAGGGAGGGCCGTTCCTCAATGCCCTCATGACGAAGCCTTATGATGACGCGCGTCTTCATCTTTTCCACGGCGCTCACGATCCCGGGAAGGTAGGAGGGGCGATAGAGCTCAGGATCAACCCCGATATACGTGAGGCTGAACCGGGAGAGACAGTTGTTTTCACCGTTGTGCTTTTTAACCAGAAAACAGGTCACAAATTCCCTACAGGATCTGTCGAGGATCGCATTGCCTGGCTCCAGGTCGAGGCAACAGATTCAAAGGGAAGAGTCTATCATCTCAATGTTGACAAAAAAGGATTCGAAGGAGAAGAATACACAATCTCGGGCGACTACTTAGCATATACTGACTTAAGGATCCCGTTGGGCGATCCGGGTTTCAAAGGAGTTCAGAGAGACGGCATACCTGCAGGCAACAGGATCTTCAGGATGGCTTATTTTGATCCGGATGGTGCGATGACTATGATGCAATGGAATACAGCGAAGCTAGGTTTTGATTACCGTATTGGCCCGCGCCAGGCAAAAGTTGAGAAATTCACATTCAGGCTTCCCTTTGATGTGGCGCCGGGCGAGATGAAGGTACGGGCAGTACTCAATTACCAGCTTCTTGTAAAACCTGTTGCCGACCTGCTCAAAGTCCCGGAGGATGAGTCTGCAATAGTTAAGGTAAACGAGCATACTACTTCAATCACAGTACTTCCATAATAATTCAAAATAAAAAACGATGAGAAGAAGATTGTCTCTTATTGTTATTTTGTTAACAATACTTGCCACCCTGCCTGTCAGGACTTACTCAATTCCGGCATTCGCAAGGAAATACCAGATAAGCTGCCAGGTGTGTCATGCACCGGCGATGCCGCGGCTTAAAACATTCGGCGATGACTTTGCTAAGAATGGTTTCAGGTTAACAGATTATGAGTC
Source organism: Bacteroidales bacterium (assembly GCA_036261265.1). Classification (GTDB taxonomy): domain Bacteria; phylum Bacteroidota; class Bacteroidia; order Bacteroidales; family VadinHA17; genus LD21. The sequence continues at coordinate 1,182 of DATALC010000020.1, read as the reverse complement.
GCCGAGATATTACATTCCTGCAGGAGACGACAGGCTTTCATTGTTCAGGGAGCTTCCTCTTGCAATAAGAGTAGACGGATTTGCTTCATTCAATTTCAGGAATGACAAGGCAGTTGATTTCAAGGCGCCTTTCGTAATGAAGATATTATCTGGCGGTGAGATTTCCGACAGGATCTCGTATTACTTCTATTTCCTGCTTAATGAAACGGGTAAAGTTGCAGGCGTCGAGGATGCATTTCTGATGTACAGCAACCTTTTCAGAACGGGCATTGATATTTACATTGGGCAGTTCCAGGCATCGGACCCGTTGTTCAAGAGTGAGCTCAGATATACTCTCGAACCTTACAGGATATATGATGCAATGCCTGGTAATTCTTCAGCTAACCTGAAGTATGACAGGGGAATAATGCTAAGTAAAGCATTCAGCACCGGGACCACGGTAGTTTTCGAGCTTCTGAACGGGTATGGTCTGAGTGAAGCAGTCGAGGACCTCCAGTTTGACAAGGATAAATACAAGAATGTGATGCTGAGGATCAACCAGGCAGCCGGACCTGTTGGCATAGGCTTTTTCGGTTATCTTGGTAAGGAAGTAGTACAATCGGGACCCCCATTAATTACAAACAGCATACAGATGGTTGGTCCTGATTTCTCGATAAACCTCGACGACAGGTTCGTTTTCAACCTCCAGTATCTTTTCAGGGAAGACTCCGATGTCTTCTCATTGTTGGGAGTCAGGCGCAATGTAACAACCCGCGGGGGATTTGTCGAGCTTATCTTCTCCCCGAAAGGCGATATGAGCACCTGGTATCTTACAGGACTGATAAATCTTGTCGACTCGGAGCTTGACGAGCTCGATTATTCGTCGGCTACAATCCACGGCGGTTATCTCATCCGGCGAAATGTAAGGCTAGTAGGCGAATATACGCATCAGCTCACAGGCGAGAAGTATGGCAGGTTGAGCGCAGGCTTTGTGACAGCGTTCTGACGGAAAGGATTTCAGAGTAAAAACCGCCCCCAGGCCTCACCCCTTGAATTCCCCGCTCCTGAAGAGAGCGGGGAACAATCTCGTATTAACAATCTCGTCCTTTAAGAAGCAAACAAATCGCATTAAGCGTTTATCTTGACCAGGAAAAACTTTCTTATACCCTTAACTTTAGTCACTTTAGTCACTTTAGTCACTTT
>DATALC010000010.1:0-17510 GCA_036261265.1 Bacteroidales bacterium | reverse complement strand
TCAAATCTGATCGCCCTGGGAATATTTGATGAAATGAAACAGGCAGTAGAAGAGCTTGGCTTTGATTTCAACAAAATTATTGATCAGGAAGAGGAGCCTGGCCTGGGAAACGGCGGACTTGGGCGTCTTGCTGCATGCTTCATCGATTCACTCGCTACTCAGCAGGTTCCTGCAATAGGTTACGGCATCAGGTATGAATTCGGGATATTCGACCAGGAAATACATGATGGCTGGCAGGTTGAAAAGACGGATAAATGGCTTCGTTATGGAAATCCGTGGGAGACCGAAAGACCTGAACTTGCCGTGAACGTGAATTTCGGCGGTCATACTGAATCATATACAGGTTCAGACGGGCAAACGCGTTTCAGGTGGAAACCTGACTACATGGTACGTGGCGTTCCATGTGATTCACCTGTAATGGGGTACAGAGTGAAAAACTGCAATTTCCTGAGATTATGGAAATCGGAAGCTGAAGAATCTTTTGATTTTAAATCTTTTAATCTCGGAGATTATTACAAGGCTGTTGAATACAAGGTAAAATCAGAGAACATAAGTAAAGTTCTTTATCCGAACGATGAAATGCTTGAAGGCAAGAAGCTGCGTTTAAAGCAACAGTATTTCTTCGTATCATGTTCTCTGCAGGACATGATGAACATACATCTCCGTTTCGATGGCAAACCCGATGAATTTCACAAAAGATGGGCGATACAGCTTAACGATACACATCCTTCAGTAGCTGTTGCCGAGCTGATGCGTATTCTCGTTGACGAATATGAGATACCCTGGGACAAAGCCTGGGGCACTACCTGCAAAACATTCAGCTACACAAATCATACTCTTTTGCCTGAAGCTCTTGAAAGATGGTCAGTCGGTCTCTTTTCATACCTGATACCACGCATCCTTGAGATTATTTATGAAATCAACTTCAGATTCCTTGCGGAAGTGAATAGGAAGTTTCCAGGTGATTCGGGAAAGATTTCTCGAATGTCTATTATAGATGAAACAGGAGGAAAATATATCAGGATGGCGAATCTTGCCTGTGCCGGGAGCAATGCAATAAATGGCGTTGCCGCATTGCATACTGAGCTCCTGAAACAACTTGTTCTGCCCGACTGGGTTGATATGTGCCCTGATCATTTTCATAATGTTACAAATGGCGTTACACCGCGCAGGTTTATTGTCCAGAGCAATCCCGGGTTAGCAGGACTTATCACTGATTCAATCGGTGATACATGGCCTGCAAAGCTCGATGAGCTTCGAAAGCTTGAAGCATTTGCCGCTGATAGCTCGTTTGTTGAAAAACTCAGGAAAGTAAAGCTTGACAATAAAGTCCGGCTCGCCTCTCTCATAAGAGAAAGAACAGGCGTAATTGTAGATCCTTCATCGATGTTTGACATCCAGGTTAAACGGATTCATGAATATAAGCGTCAGCATCTTAATGTATTACACATTCTGACACTTTATCTCAGGATTAAAAATGATCCTTCACTGGATATTGCACCGCGTACATTCGTTTTCGGCGGAAAGGCTGCCCCGGGTTATCATCTTGCAAAGCGGATTATCAAGCTTATAAATTCTGCGGGGGAAGTGATTAATAATGATCCTGATGTAAGAGACAGGCTGAAAGTTGTTTTCTTCCCTGATTTCAATGTTACTAATGCACAGAACATCTATCCTGCAGCGGATCTTTCCGAACAAATCTCGACAGCAGGAAAGGAGGCAAGCGGCACCGGCAATATGAAGTTCTCGATGAACGGAGCGCTTACAATCGGGACGCTCGACGGTGCAAATGTCGAGATCAGGGAGGAAGTGGGAGAGGAGAACTTCTTCCTTTTCGGGCTTACAGCATGCCAGGTCGAAGAAACAAAGCGCAATGGTTACAACCCGCACTTCATTTATGAGTATAACAGCGAATTACATGAAGTTATAGAGCTCATTAATTCGGGTCAGCTCTCAAAAGGTGACCGCAACATGTTTAAGCCGATAACAGATAATCTGTTGTGGCATGATCCTTACATGCTGTTGGCCGACTACCCGTTGTATGTTGCCTGCCAGGATATTGTTTCCGAAACATGGAAGAACACTTCAAAATGGGACAGGATGGCAATTCTGAATATTGCAAGGATGGGCAAATTCTCATCAGACAGGGCTATAAGGGAATATTGTGAGAAGATATGGAAAGTAAGGCCATACAGAATAAAATAATATAAAAAAAGTTCTCTATGATTTCTAAAATACAACTGCTCATTTTACTGATTTTCTTTCTCACATGTAATGCCGGAGCAAGCTCAATTGCGGATTCGACAAAGAACCAGGAGGTTAAGTTCGAGGGGATGACACGAACTCTTGTTAAACTTCTGAAAACAAGAATGCCTGGCAACTTCACAATTGGAGACTATGAGATTTCTCTTGAAAGCCTTGTTGATGATGATATTGCCGGAGTATTTGATTGCGATTCTGTTATTATGCATTATCTGACAGAGGCAGGAGAAAATGCTAATTACGAAATGCTCTCTTATGAGATTGAAAACATGATTCAAAGCAGGTTCAATTATGATAATAGTTTTTTGTATGTAATTGTTACTTCTGACACAACTAACGAAGGAATGTATATCAATATGGCAGTAGATCAGGGTATTGAAGTTCCGTTGCCAGTTGTACTGCATGCTTCGGATACAAGTTTTTCAACTTCATTTGATACTCTTTGCAAAGTTGAATTCAATGCCAGCATTGATTTGTTCATCAATACTTCAATCGCTTTATCCGGACCTCTGAACCGTGCCGTTCAGGTTCGTATCAATACGTTTACGTTTGAACTGACATCATTGGAAGATGAGGAATCCACTAATGATGATTGTTACAACACAGAAACTGACAGTATTTATTATTCAGTATTGATTCAAAATCCTCCTGAAACAATTCCTTTTGATTATGGAGGAGTGAAGTTTGATGCTGCAACACGATGTTTCAAACTGCAGGCCGGATCATCCTGGTATCTGAAGCCAGGCGGAGAAGGAGATGTTGTTAATGATGAAGGAGAATCTTATAAATTAACAATAGAGCAAATTGAAAAAGGAGATTATACATGGGAGAAATATGAATACGGATCGGTAGAGATGGGCTTTGTTATGATACCGGCAGGTAAGGAATGGGATTCAATTCCTGACTTTCTTGACCGTGCGGAATTACAATATCATGTCGAAGATGTTTTCGATGAAAACAGTCTCGAGCAAATACAGGTCTGTTGCGATTTATCGTTAAGTGATAATGTAACAGTCAGAAATAAAAAATTCTTTTTTAAGCCTGAATTAAAAGCTGACCCGGAGTAAACAGAGGATTATTACTCTGTTACACTCAGGGCCGAAACTCGAAACTCGAAACTCGGAACAATTTTATTATTTACCTGTCTGATATCCTCATTATCAAATCTCTTATCGCCAGTGCACATTCCGGCAACCGGTTATAATCAACTATTTCAAGGTTGTCCTTGGGGGTGTGTGTTATATCCTGTGTGCTGAAATTCTCGATGAACCAGTTCGAGCTCACAGCTATTGCGGGCCTTCCTGCCTGGACAAACATGCTGTGATCACCCTGTACCCAGGGCAGACCTTCGGTGAGGCCGGGATTATCTTTGAGGGTTGAAGTTAATTCTTCACTAATAAAACCTGGAAGATCAAAAACTGAGAAGCTCGTCAATCCCTCCTTGTAACCAATTCCATCAATATTAATATTTAACATAATTTCGTTGAACTTCCCTGTGTTCTGTTCAAGGTACTTCATTTGTCCGGGTACTGCATAATAGTCTTCTCCGTTGAATGCAACTATTTCAATTTTGTACTTCCCTTTATAATCTTTCATCAATTCCGATAAAAGCAACAGTATTGTAACACCTGTAGCATTATCAATTGCTCCCGGTGTCCCGATTTTGGCATCGATGTGGGCTGTCACTACTATTTTTTCAGCGCTCCTGCCTTCTTTCAGAGCTGCAATGTTGTAAGCAGTTTCAGGAATTCTTACTGCTTCGGAGATCAGTTCAATCTCTTTGCCGGTGCAGGCAAGCAGTATTTCGCCTTCCGTATCCTTCATATATACCGATGGAATATCAAAATCGCCGTCCTCAAACATTGGGAAAGGATAAACACCACCGGCAACCATCCCGTTTCTTCCTGTGGCACAGATAATGGCTTTCGGCATGTTTTTCTCGAGGACAGAAACTACTTGTTTATGTTCATCAGGATTGTAGAACACGAAGTTCTTTGGCATTATCTGCTCGGCTGCTATTTTACCATGCAGAAAAAGTATCTTCCCGGTGATTTCTTCTGTCTGTAGCTTTTCAATTGTATCAATTGGTAAAAATTTACCTGTAACATTGCATCCTCTCGAGTATGGCGATGAGAAAACCTCAAAGTTCCTGTTTTCACACCTGAGGATTGCTCCTTCTGTTTTCCAGTCGATTACATAAAGCTTCGTTTCATCAGTTTTCCAGCCATTCTTTTCGAGTATGTTCTTAAAATATCCTGTCGCCATCCGGTTTCCCGGGCTTCCGACACTGCGACCGTTTGTTGTTGTACAAAGGAAATTCATGTGTTTTTTCGCCTGTTCAAGTAAAATGTTTGTATTCATGAAGTTTGATTTGGTTAATAGTTTACAACAAAAATAGAACAGTGAAAGGAGGGGGAATTGTAAAAAAGAGACAAAATTAAAAGTGACTAGAGTGACTAAAGTGACTAGAGTGACTAAAGTGACTAAAGTAACTAAAGTGACTTGAGTGCCTGGAATGCCTAGAATGCCTGGAGTTAATAGATAATGTAACAGATCCAGAACGCACTGTTTGTTTCCCGGAGTGGTATGGTTATGACGAAATTGTTCCCCGCTCTCTTCAGGAGCGGGGAATTCAAGGGGTGAGGCCGGTAATAGTTAACTCTGAAACTCTGAGATCCTGAAACTGTGAAATCTTGAAACTGTGAAATCTTGAAACTCTGAAATTTTGAAACTCTGAAATTTTGAAATTCTGAAATTTTGAAATCCTGAAAACAACCATGCAAACAAATCTTTTTTGTAAAATTGTAAGAACAATCAGTCAGTATGAAAGCTCTCGTCCTGGAAGAATATAAGAAGCTTGTATACAGGGATATACCAATCCCTGATGTTGCTGGTAATGAGGTTCTTGTGAAAGTGAAGGCATGCGGGATCTGCGGATCGGATGTACATGGGTTCGATGGTAGCACTGGAAGACGCATACCTCCAATAATAATGGGGCATGAGGCATCAGGCATAATAGAGAGGGTTGGGAAAGATGTCAGGAACTGGCATTGCGGTGACAGGGTAACATTCGATTCAACTGTTTATCCTCTTGATGACTGGTTCACGCTTGAAGGGCATTATAATCTCAGCGATAACAGACAGGTTCTTGGAGTGTCTCCTGGTGAGTACAGGCGTCATGGCGCATTTGCCGAATTTGTTGCAATACCTCAGCACATTCTTTACAGAATTCCTGAAGAAGTTTCATTTGAGCAGGCTGCGATGGTTGAAGCAATTGCAGTAGCGCTTCATTCAATAAATATTGCAGAAATAAAAACAGGAGATAATTGTGTGGTTACAGGAGCGGGGATGATAGGTACTTTTATTATTAAGCTGCTTAAGATTTCAGGGGCTTCAGAGGTAATTGCAATCGATATTGATCCTGCTAAGCTTAAACAGGCAGGATGTGCCGGTGCAACCCATACTTTCTTTTCGCATGAACCTGATATTCAGGCAAAAATTACAGAACTAACGAACAGAAGGGGAGCAGATGTCTCGTTTGATGCTGCGGGATTAACTGAAACAGTTAACATTGCAATAGATTGCACACGTAAAGGCGGAAAAGTTATACTTGTAGGAAACACATCGCCAAAAATTGATTTTCAACTCCAGAAGGTCGTAACACGCGAGCTCAAGGTTCTCGGAAGCTGTGCCATCAGAGGAGAGTATGGTATTGTGCTTGACCTTCTCAGAACCGGCAGGATATCTGTGAATGAACTGATTTCGGTTGTAGCGCCACTATCCGAAGGACCTCTCTGGTTTGAAAAATTGTATAATAGAGAAAAAGGACTTAATAAAGTAATACTTGTACCATAGAGCGGGAAGCAGGGAGCAGGGAGCAAGGAGCCGGGGACGATAACTTTAGTCACTTTAGTCACTCTAGTCACTTTAGTCACTTACAATATAATGCCAGTAAGAACATTTAACATTTCAATCGCAGGTTGCAGCCGCGTAGCTCACCTTCATGCAAAGGCAATAAAAAATATCCCCGGTGCAAGGCTTGCCGGTGTATGGAACAGGACACGTTCAAAAGCAGATGAATTTGCAAAGGTCTATAATACGGTTTCATATCCTGATGTAAAGTCAATGGTGAAGGAAACCGGCTCTGATCTTGTAATTGTGTGCAACTGGCATCCTCATCATCTGCAGCCGGTTATTGAAGCTGCGAAGGCAGGGGCTAATGTTCTTGTTGAAAAGCCGCTCGCAGCCGATCTGAAGGATTGTGATGAGATGATCAGGATTTGCAGCGGGAATAATGTGAAACTTGGAGTCATAAGCCAGCGCCGTTGGCTCGATCCGGTGATCAGGATAAAAAATGCAATAGACAACGGAAAACTCGGGAGGCCTGTACTTGCAACTGTAACTATGCTGGGCTGGCGTGATAAGGATTATTATGACTCCGATCCATGGCGCGGATCATGGAAAGGCGAGGGCGGAGGCGTACTTGTCAACCAGTCGCCGCACCAGCTTGATATTATGTTATGGTTAATGGGCGATATCGATGAGGTTTATGGTCTCTGGCGAAATCTCAATCACCCCTATATCGAAGTCGAAGACACTGCCCTTGCAATAATAAAGTTCAAATCTGGAGCAATAGGCAATATTATTGTAAGCAATTCACAGAAACCGGGTTTATTCACAAAGGTTCATATACATGGAGATAATGGCGCTTCAGCAGGCGTTCAGACTGATGGCGGAGCAATGTTCATTGCCGGAAAGACGGGTATGGCTGAACCTCCATATAACGATATCTGGACAGTACCGGGAGAGGCCTCAATGCTGAAGCAATGGGTAAAGGAGGATGCAGATAAGTTTAACAGCTGCGATCCGACTGTTGCTTATATTCAATATCAGATCGAAGATTACCTGAGCGCCATCAGGGAAAATAGGGAACCTCTTTCAAACGGGGAATCAGGAAGGAAAACAGTTGAGCTCTTTACAGCCATTTACAGGTCAGGTCGTGATAATAAACCTGTAAAATTTCCTCTTAAGCCGGAACCTGGTTTGGATGGAAGAAATTTTTAATTACCTTGACCCAGCCTGAAGTTAACCAGGAATCAATAATGATTTATTAAGGTCACCAAACCAGGAACCATGCCACTATTCATTGTACTTCTCGGAATTGCACTTCTCCTTGTGCTGATACTTGTCTTTAAAGTCAATTCATTCCTTGCCTTTGTGATAGTCTCACTTTCAGTAGCGCTCGCTGAGGGAATGACACTCGACAAGGCAATTGTATCTATCGAGAACGGGATAGGTAGCACAATGGGATTTCTTGTTTTGATTCTCGGGTTGGGTTCAATGCTCGGCAAGCTTGTTTCCGAGAGCGGCGCAGCTCAGCGGATCACTACAAAGATGGTAAATGCATTCGGCCTTAAGCATATACAGATATCGCTGATGCTTACAGGCTTTATTGTCGGCGTATCACTTTTCTATGATGTCGGTTTTTTCATTATGATACCGCTTGTATTTACTGTGGCTGCAGCAACGAAGCTTCCTCTTCTGTATGTAGGGCTGCCCATGCTTGCTTCCCTTTCAGTTACACACGGTTACCTGCCACCGCATCCCGCCCCGACAGCTATAACAAAGCTATTCGATGCGGATCTTGGAAAAACTCTTGTTTACGGACTGATAGTGGCATTTCCGGCTATATTTATTTCAGGGCCCATTCTTGCAAAAGCTCTTAGTAAGATAGATGCAAAGCCTTTGAAGGAATTTGTTAATACGAAAGTTCTTAAAGATGAGGAAATGCCTGGATTCTGGACGAGCTTTTTCTCGGCTCTGCTTCCTGTTATTCTTATAAGTCTCGGTACTGTCGCCGGTTTTTTCCTCCCTGAAGAAAACATTGCGAGGAAAGTATTGGGCTGGATTGGAAATCCTGCCTTTGCGATGTTGATATCTGTGCTCTTCGCTATCTATTCACTGGGACTTGCACGCGGCAGGAAAATGAATGAGATAATGAATTCTCTTAGCCAGTCTGTTACGAGCATAACGATGATTATGCTTCTGATAGCAGGTGCAGGCGCACTCAAGCAGGTGCTAGTCGATGCGGGAGTGAGCGCCTATATCGGCAATTTACTTAGTGAATCAACTATCAATCCTCTCTTCCTCGGCTGGCTTATTGCAACTGTGTTACGTTTCTGTGTCGGCTCCGCTACTGTTGCAGGCATAACGACTGCAGGTATAATTCTTCCGCTTGTATCAGGCGGGGCGGTAAGCAAGGAGCTTATGGTGCTTGCAATAGGATCGGGAAGCCTGATGTTCGGTCATGTGAACGACGGAGGCTTCTGGCTCTTTAAGGAGTACTTCAACTTAAGTATCAAGGATACTTTGAAATCATGGTGTGTGATGGAAACGTCGATCGGGATCATGGGACTGGCAGGCGTGATGATACTGAGCCTTTTTGTTTAACATATATTCCAAAATATTATATATTTTTATATCAGGATAAGGCCCTTAACCCGAGTTCATGATATGAAAAAAACGATTTTTACATTTGCTTTCTTTTTCCTTTGTGTTATTCTCAATGCACAGAATGGAGCGCCATTACTTACACATTTCAGGGAAAACAGGGATATTGAAAACCAGAACTGGGCAATCTGCCAGGACAGCAATAAAATAATGCTCTTTGCAAACAGGAAAGGACTGCTTTCTTTTGATGGAGAAGACTGGACTCCGATCCGTCTGAAGATAACTCCTTATGCAATGCGCATGAATCCTTTCGATAAGCATATTTATATAGCCGGCGAGAATAATTATGGCCTGTTGCAAAGGGATAGTAAAGGCTCTTACATATATGAATCCCTTTCAGGAGATTCTGCAGATCTTGGAATGATAACAAGAATAATATTCAATGATTCTACCGTTGTATTCTTCGGAGATCATTCGGTAAGCTGGCATAACTTAAAAACACATACCCTTCAGAGACGTATAGTTGCCAGTATAGATTTCCCGTTCACAGGAACTTTCCTTAAAGGAGGGATGACTTTTGTTAATGTTGCAGGTAAGGGGCTTCACAGGATCGAAGCAGATACATTATTCCCGATTGTTACAGGATATCTTACAGAAAACACCGATGTACTTTTTTCATTGCCTTATGACGACAACAGGATTGTTCTGGGGTTCAGCAACGGGAGATTATCTCTTTTTGACGGGATTAAGTACTATACTTACCCTATAAAGGATGATGGTTACCTGAGCGCAAATGTTCTTGCCGATGCAATATCCGTTGGAGACAGTCTTTATGCTTTCTCAACACTCGGAGGCGGGGCCCTTGTTTCAGAAAAAAAATCGGGTAAAGTAAGATATATAATCAATAACCAGAAAGGACTGCCGGACGATGAAGTATTTGCAATAGGCAGTGATATGGCCGGCGGTCTCTGGCTTTCGCACCCTTTTGGTCTTTCACGTGCGGATCTGAAACTTCCTGTTGGAAACTTTAGTGTATACCCGGGCCTTAAAGGAAATCTTTCCACTTCGCTGAAGTATAATAACGAGCTCTATGCAGCCACTAGCGAGGGTGTTTTTTACTTGTCTTATGAAAAAAGCTATACAGAAATAGAAATACTAAGGAAGAATGAGGCGGGTACATCTCCTGCCACAATGAATGCAGAGCCTGTTAAAGAAATAACAGCTCCACTTGCGCCTCCTGCTAAACAGGAGAACACCAGAAAAGGTATCTTCAACAGGATCTTCGGAAAGAAAACAACAGGCGAGCAAAAAACTTCATCTTCTGTTTCGTCGATGTCCGGATCTTCCCATGGTACAGTTGCAATTAAGGATGTCCCTGCTGCTTCATTCAGAACCGAGAAGATAAAGCAGCTTAAGTCAATAGATTACATCTTTAGAAAAATTGACGGAATAAGTGAAAAATGCCGGCAACTCGTTCCTACAGATAACGGAATACTCGCAGCCACAAACAGGGGACTCTACGTTATAAAAAATCACCAGGCTGTTGCAATAGCTCCTGACCGGTATATAAACTATATAACATGGAATTCTGATGCCGGAAAATATGCAGTGGCAGCTTCAGATGGTTATTTCATTGCAGGTTTTGCAAACGGAAAGTGGAGCGTAACTGTTCCCGACAGGACTTTTAAAGAACCGCTGTACTCAATCGTCAGAACTTATGCAAATACTTATTGGATGGCGGGCGATAATAAAGCATGGAGAACCGAAGAATCAGCAGGAAAGGTGAGTTATAAAAGCTTTACAATTGATAATGCATTCTCACAAAGATATCTTGTAGACCTGATCAATGATACAATTTTCCTCTTTACTGAAACTTCGGTTAACATATTTGATAAAACCTCCGACAAGTTTGTTCAATATAAAGGTTTAAAGCTTCCTGAAACAAGCGAATTCAAGTATCCTGTATCGAATATACCTTTGATTGTTTCAGGAACCAGTTGGATCTATCCTGAAGTGAGTGATCGAATTAAGAACAAAGATCTTTGTATGCTGAAATTGTTCGATGACGTGATCTCGGTTTACTATAATGACGGAAAGATCTGGATTGTTGACGGGATGAATAACCTTTTCGGAATCGATTGCAATAAAGCTTCTTCTATTGCTCCTGAAACAGGCCTTCTTGTTAAGCACATCAGGAATGAGAAAGGAACTGTGTTCGATCTTTCCGATGTTGTTTTCGAACGTGGGGATAATGTGATCAACTTCGATATTGTTGTACCTGCATATCTCAACAAAAAGCTTACAGAATACCAGTATTATATCGACGGTGTTATGTCGGAATGGTCGCCCTGGTCAAACAGGACAAGCTATAGCAGAGGTATTCCGAAACCCGGTAATTATGAATTACAGATCAGGGCACGGGATCTCTGGGGGCAGGTGGGAGAGCCTGTTTCACTTAAATTTACAATGAAGGCTCCATTTACGCAGACATCAGTATTTTACCTGCTCACAATTCTTGGCAGTCTTTTGATAATCCTTGTAATTATACGTTTCAGAGAAGGGCAGCTGCATGAAAAGAACAGGATCCTCGAAGAGAAAGTAAAGGAGAGAACGGCTGAGATTGAAGCTCAGAAGGAAGAAATTACTTCAAGTATCGAGTACGCAAGCCGGATCCAGATGGCAATGCTGCCAATTCCAGCGTTGTTCAACGAATCATTTTCGGAGTATTTCATTATCTTCAAGCCGAGGGATATTGTAAGTGGAGATTTCTACTGGGTTGGAGAGGATAGTAAAAACATCTACTTCACTGTCGCTGACTGCACTGGTCATGGTGTTCCCGGAGCATTCATGAGTGCGCTTGGAATCTCTATATTGAATGAGATAATCACACATAACAAGGATCTGAAAGCAAGTAACTTCCTGAATCTGTTAAGAGAGCAGGTTAAAACACAGCTTCACCAGACAGGAAAGGAGGGAGAAGCCGCTGATGGTATGGATATTTCGTTGTGCGTACTGAAAAAGAACCGCGAATTACTTCAATTCTCAGGAGCATTTAATCCTTTATACGCTTATACTGGAGGCGAGCTGATTGAATTTAAAGCCGACAGGATGCCAATAGGAATTCATTATGGTGATGAGGCATCGTTTACAAACCATGAAATAAAAGTAAAAAAAGGTGATGTCCTTTATCTTTTATCAGATGGACTTACAGACCAGTTTGGCGGACCGGAAGGTAGCAAATTCAAGAAAGCCCAGTTCAAAAAACTGATTTCAGAGATACATCACAGGCCACTTTCAGATCAGAAGAAGCTCATTGAGCTCGAGTTTCTCAAATGGAAAGGAAACCACGAACAGATCGATGATGTTACAGTGATGGGGATAAGGATATAGTTTCGGGTTTCGGGTTCCGGGTTCCGCGTTTCGCTTTTCGCTTTTCGCGTTTTGTGTTTTGAACTTCATCACACTAGTCACTCTAGTCACTTTAGTCACTCTAGTCACTTTAGTCACTTTAGTCACTTTAGTCACTTTAGTCACTTTAGTCACTTTAGTCACTTCTTTTCCTGTTATTATACTTATATTTAAAGCCACACCTTTATTTAACTGTTATTATTCTATTTTTATGAAAATCAAGTTTATTGGCGCAACGCGTGAAGTCACCGGAAGCAAGTTTCTCATCACAGCTGCAGGAAAAAAGATACTTCTCGATTGCGGAATGTTCCAGGGAAAAGGTCTTGAGACAGATAGTATGAACCGCGATCTTATGTTCGATCCTTCAACTATCGATCATGTTATTCTTACTCATGCTCACATAGATCACTCAGGATTGATTCCATATTTATACCACCTTGGCTTCAGAGGTTCTGTAATATGCACAAGCGCTACACGCGATCTTTGCGCAATAATGCTTTCAGATTCTGCCTTCATACAGGAACATGATACCCGTACTTTCAACAAGCGGCGGGCAAAGAAAGGGCTGCCTCTTGTTACGCCTATATACACTACAGAAGATGCAACTGCATGTATGGCTCTCTTCATCGGAATTCCATACGGAATGAAATTCAGGATTGATGATAATATCAAGGTAAGATTTACTAATACCGGTCACATGTTGGGCAGTGGTGTTGCAAATCTCGAGATCAAAGAGAACAATCATGTTACAAAAATTGCATACACAGGCGATATAGGACGGCCATACGATGAGATTCTCTGTCCCCCTGTGCCATTTCCACAGGCTGATATACTCCTTACTGAATCAACTTATGGCGACAGGCTTCATCCCAACAATGAAGAAGCTAAGAATGCTCTTCTTGACATCCTTGTAAATACATGTGTAAATAAAGGCGGTAAGCTTCTTATACCTGCATTCAGCGTTGGTCGCACGCAAGAGATTGTATTCGCGCTCAATAATTTCTTCAACGAAGGCAAGCTTCCAAAGATCGATATTTTTGTAGACAGCCCTCTGTCTGTTAATGCAACTGAAGTATTCAGGGTTCATCCTGAATGCTATAATGAGGTATTCCTTAACATAATGAAATCAGATCCTGATCCTTTCGGTTTTGGCAACCTTTTCTATATAAAAAGGGTAGAGGATTCAAAAAGGTTGAACGATCACAGGAAACCATGTGTTATAATTTCATCATCGGGCATGATGGAAGCAGGAAGGATAAAGCATCATCTTGCGAATAATATCTCTGATCCTGCAAATACAGTTCTTATTGTCGGGTATTGTGCACCCGCCACCCTTGGAGCCAGGATAGCGAGAGGCGAAAGCGAAGTTTCCATTCACGGTGTTGTGCATAAGGTTAAGGCTGAAATCAAAAAGATTGAATCTTTCAGTGGTCATGGCGACTACAGGGAGATGGCTGAATTCCTCTCATGCCAGAATAAGTCATCGCTGAAGAAGGTATTTATCGTTCATGGGGAATATGAAACCCAGAAGAAATATGCAGGATATCTTGAGACTAACGGATTCAGGAATATAGAGATTCCTGCTAAGGGCCAAGAAATAGAAATATAACAGCGTACTGACCCCTTAGAATTTCCCCGACGATACTGTAGGTATGTCGGGGCAGGCCCTCTCCCTTGGGAGAGGGAACCGGTCTATTTTTACTTATACAAGAGCAAACCATTCTGATTAATCAATTAACCTCGTAATTCTCATTAAACATACGGCTCTACCACTTAAGGCAAATATCTATTCACAAATGTGCATTTTATAACATTTAGAGTTTTTCTCAACTTAATCTTCATTTCTTTTGCTCCTCCGAAAAGAAATGAAGCAAAGAAAAGGAGTCCGGAATTGAAAACTTCAGCCTTTTTCTCCGCCCATTGCTCAGATGCCTTTGCCGCTCCACGAAAAAGGCTGCAAGTTCGCACCAATTCCGGTTCGCCCCCCACTTTACTGAAGCAAGGTTATTGCCAAGTCCCGGAAGTTCCAAAAAGCAAGTTTCAGGATAATAAGATATCTACTTTAACAAGTGCGATGGCAAGACCCAAAAATGTGCGAACCCGATGGCTTTGGGCCCCATGTGGGGGAAGGCAAGCGGGAAACAAAGCCATCAGGTTGGATTTTTGGGCGGTTTTTCTTTCGTCCTTTCTTTTGCCGTTCAAAAGAAAGGACAGAAAAAGAAAAGATGTGATAAGAGATTAGCGCTTCAAGGGAGAGGTTGGAGAGAGGCCGGGTATAGAGAGTTCCTTTATCTTAATGCAAACCCCTTTAACTCTTTCCTGAGTATCTTCCACTCAGGACACAACTGAGAGAGCAGATTGTAAAAACCTGTTCCGTGGTTGTGGTGGATAAGGTGACAAAGCTCATGCATCATAACATACCTGATGTACTTATCATCCAATCTTATAAGCTCGGTATTTATTGCAATTACACCCTTCCCGGTACAGCTTCCCCACCGGCTTTTCATTGTGCGTATCCTGAGTGAGCTGACTTTGAATCCATAAGATGCTTTTTCATGTAGAATTAAATTCAGCATCTCCGGGAAAACTGCATTTGCCGCTTTCCTGTAGAATTGGTAAAGAATACTCCGGACGGCATCCGGACTGTCAGGATACGCAGTACTCAGCTCGATTATTCTGTCAGTGATTTTGCAATAAGGTTTGATTGCTTTTTCAATCTTCAGAACATATTCATTGCCCCTGAACAGGTGAATTTCACCATCCGTATACTTTCTCGCAGGCGATTTCTGGCTATTGTTTCTGATGTTTTCAGTATGCTTCAGTATCCATGGGGCCTTTTCATTAATAAGTTTCGTAATTGTTTTGTCTGATGTGCGGTATGGCACCCTGACGATTACTGAAGCATCATGAAGTATGCTTATTGCAAGTGTTCTTCTTGATGAGTAGACAACTCTGTATTTTATTTCCTGCATTCAAAAATTCATGAATGACAAAAGAACATAAAATCAAATTCAGATTTCAGAAAATGATCTGAATCTGTAATTCTTTTTTTCGAGAAGGGAAATTATTTCATCAAGCCTGTTATAAAGCTTATCGGGTCTGCGTGGGTCTGTTCCGGGATGAACAAGCATAATATAACCATTCATGCCTTTACTCCTTTCGTAATCAATCAGATTCTTAATTATCACATCACTTGGAAAGTATTTGCCTTCCCGACGTGGGTAAGTCCAATCCTGATTAATAATTGTACCCGATGATATGTTTATAAGCTTTAATCCTGCCGACCTGCTCCATAAGGCTATGCTATCGTTGTGCCATTCATACGGAGGTAAGAAATACATGGGTTTTGAAGTATATATTCCGGCTTTTTTCAGAGTTTGAAGATTGTTCTCAAGATCGGAGAAGAATTCTTCCCTGCTTACAAGCAGTGAATCCCTGTTTTCCCATGGACAATATAACAGATGTTTGTCGGAATGCGGGCCGATATAGTGTCCTGCTGACTTCAATTCCTTTATTATGGTCGGATTTTGCCTGCAGAAATCCCCTGTAAGAAAGAAGGACGCCTTTATATTATGAGTTTTAAGTGTTTTCAGCACAGGTGCAAATCCGTCTTTCAGGTCGTGTGCAGTGAAACATAACCAGATCTCTTTTTTTGTTGTATCCATCCTTGTTATGGCTCCGCGATTAATGACAGTATTCTTTAATACAGGAGCTGACATTTCAGAGAGATAATAGACAAGGCTCGCGGTTCCGTCCATTGTACATTCATTGCTTGTATAATCGCCTGTATCATCGTGATATGACGCCATCGATGTCTGAAAACGTTCATAGGGATCCACGCCAGTGAGCCCGACATATTTACTGTGAGCAGCAAAAATTGATGAATATACAGGACCGTCTACAAGACCTCCATACACCTGTCCGCCTTTAATTACGTAAGATGAATGAGATCTCTCTGGCCAGTCGCCGTTTGCCGGAAGGCCTACAATCATGCTGGTGCCCCAGGGATTACAACCAAACAGCCAGTCCCTGTGAGCTGCTTCGAGTTCGGAATAAGACATGTCGCCAGAAATTTCAGAATAAAGATGAGCCTGGGTTATGAAACCTGCAACGAGGTTGTTCGAGCACCAGATAAAAGGGACGCCAACATAAAATGGATTTTTTTCAGCCCGGAGTCTCACTGTATCGAGACCTTTTTTCATGAAGGCAGTAAATACTTTGTTCCTGTCTTTCTGTTCAAAATGTGCAATGCCGGGATGCCCCATATTTATAAATGGATACCACTGGTAATGCCGCGCAGTATCGCTTCCCATCCATGGTGTAACAGGTTCCCGTTTTCCAAGATTAATAGCTTCGGTCAGATACATTTCTTCAGATGTGAGTCTGTAAAGTTCTATTGCTGCAAGCTCCATGTCATCTGTCCAGTTGTCTTCCTCATAAAAGTATGGTGCACGACAGGGCGCTGTCTGGCATGCACCCGGATTTTTCATTCCGTATTCAAAAGCAGATCTTGCCTTTTTTTCAAATAGCGTTGATAGTTGAGGATCTTTGTCTGAATAAACAGCGGCAGCACGTGCGAAAGCCGACGAAAATTTCCCCGCAGTTGATGCTATACCTGTTGCCCGGTTTTTGTATTTAAATAACCCCTGTGGTTTTCCTGTACAGCGGTAAACAGGTCTCTCAGCCCCTTTACCGTAATCAGCAGTATCCCCGACAGGCAGTCTGAAACCGATATGATCCCTGTCATCGGCTATCTGGTTGTACATTACTTCATCGGCAGGATTCATCTTCAAAAGCCAGTCAAGACCCCAGCGGCTTTCGTTAAGAACATCAGCGATACTGTCAGATCCTGGTAAGCCGTCAGCCCTGTATTTGTCACTGAATGAACCCGGATTTTCCGACCAGGCGAAAAGCATCTGATAAACTGCGTTTGCAGAAGTCGTAACATACTGAAGATAATCAGCGGCATCGTGCCAGCCACCTGTTACATCAATATACATCGAATCACCTTTACCATATATCTCGTATCCATCATGGGTATGGCATGAATCATTCAGATATGGATTGAATCCGCATCTCTGCTGTCTCATATAATTCAGCAGGAAATCAGGTGTATTATCATATACATCATCTGCAATCCTGAAATCAGGAGAAACAGCTTCATCGGTAACAATTCTGAATGTCCCTGTGTCAGTGAATTCAGTGAAATGAAGCCTGTAACATGAAACAAACTGATCGAGCGGTTTTGCTTCAACAGGATCATTAAAAGTCATGACTACCTTTCCGGAAGTTGAATTGACAAGGTTGAAGCCTTTAATTTTATCTTTTTTAGTGCTTATAAATACTGCAACCTTTATATCACCCGGCTTGTAGCCAATCTGATTGATCCT
>DATALC010000009.1:0-4631 GCA_036261265.1 Bacteroidales bacterium | reverse complement strand
CGGATCAGGAGATGCACTTCTCTCTAAGGAAGGACATTCCTGGGGGGAATTCCCCCATGAGCATTTCGAAAAAGAAAAACTAAATGATAAGAATAATGGAACCACAGGAAAAAGAAGTTCAGATACAAGAAGACATCGATCAATTGTGCATTAATACAATAAGATTTCTTTCTGTCGATGCAGTTCAGAAAGCTAACAGCGGACATCCCGGATTGCCTCTTGATGCGGCACCTCTTGCTTACATTCTATGGACAAAGATAATGAAATACAACCCGCATAATCCCGACTGGTTCGACCGTGATCGTTTTGTTCTGTCTGCAGGTCATGGTTCAATGCTGCTCTATAGCATGTTGCACCTGACAGGTTATAATGTGCCATTGGAACAGATAAGGCAGTTCAGGCAATTCGGAAGCATTACACCCGGACATCCCGAGAGAGAGCTGACTCCCGGAGTTGAGACAACCACAGGTCCTCTGGGGCAGGGTTTCGGGAATGCAGTCGGTATGGCAATAGCTGAGGCCTACCTTGCTGCCAGATTCAATCGCCCGGGGATGGAGATTGTGAATCATTTCACATATTGCCTTGTAAGCGACGGCGACCTTATGGAAGGCGTTTCTTCAGAAGCAGCTTCACTTGCAGGTCATCTAAAGCTTGGAAAACTTATATTTATGTATGATTGCAACCATATTACACTTTCAGCTTCAACTGCAATCTCATTCACAGACAATCACAGGAGAAGGTTTGAATCATATAACTGGCATGTCCAGACTGTTGATGACGGCAACGATCTGAATGCACTCTATGCATCCCTAAGGATAGCCCGTGAAGAAACTGACAGGCCTTCTATTATAATTATTAGAACTCATTTAGGTTATGGCTCTCCAAATAAGCAGGACACGTTTGAAGCTCATGGGTCTCCTCTTGGTGAGGAGGAAGTGAGACTCACAAAGCAGAACCTCGGATGGCCTGAAGATTCAAAATTCTATATTCCGGAAGATGCCCGTAATCATTTTCTCGATTCTGCCGGAAGAGGAGATCTGGCAGAAAGAGAATGGAATTCAAGATTCCGGGCGTATAAAAAGCAATATCCTGCAGAGGCAGATGAAATCGACAGATTGATCAACGGGGAATTGAAGGAAGGATGGGATTCCGGAATTCCTGTGTTTCCTGCTGATCCCAAAGGTACAGCAACACGTGTTGCTTCAGGAAAGGTGATGAATGCAATAAGTCCTTATCTGCCGGGCTTAATTGGTGGTTCTGCTGATCTCAACCCGTCAACGCACACTGAGTTAAAAGGTGCAGGCAACTTCGGCAATACGGATGTACGGGGGGATCTCCAGGGTTCTGCAGAAGGAGGTTGGAGTTATTCAGGGAAAAATATTTTCTTTGGTGTCAGGGAACATGCGATGGGATCTATACTGAACGGACTTTCAGTACCACACGGGATGATACCTTTCGGCGCCACTTTCCTCACATTTTCAGATTACATGAGACCTTCAATGAGGCTTGCTTCACTTATGAAAGCTCATGTTGTTTATGTTTTTACACACGACAGTATTGGCCTGGGAGAAGATGGCCCGACACACCAGTCAGTGGAGCACCTTGCCGCTCTGAGAGCAATACCGGGACTTACGGTAATCCGTCCGGGAGATGCCAATGAAACTGCAGAAGCCTGGAGGATAGCAGTGAAAGCCAGGAACCCGGTTGCACTCATTCTCAGCAGGCAGAACATTCCCGTGCTTGACAGAAAAGAGTTTGCTTCAGCCGGTGGTTTAACAAAGGGAGCGTATGTTCTTGCAGATTCTTCGCAGACTAAACCTCAGCTAATACTTATCGCTACCGGTTCAGAGGTAAACCTTATTGTTGAGGCAAAAAAGAAACTTACCGAAGGGAATATTGCTGTTAGGATTGTATCAATGCCAAGCTGGGAGCTCTTTGAAGACCAGACGCAGGAGTATAAAGATTTTGTTTTTCCTCCGGATGTTGATGCCCGGCTTTCTGTTGAAGCAGGAGTTACGCTTGGCTGGAAAAAATATGTCGGCGATAAAGGCGACATGATCGGAATTGATCATTTCGGTGCATCAGCTCCGGGACCGGTTGTGATGCGAGAGTTCGGGTTTACAGTTGAGAATGTTGTTAGCCGGGCTTTAGCTTTGATATAGGTTATACTGATCGTTCCATTTCGAGCTTACAAGTACTATAGGACCTGGTTCAAGGAATCTCCGGATACTATCGACGGGGATATCAGTTTTATTATAGATCTTTCTCATCTTCATTGCGTTTTATTTATAACCGCCTTTTCTTAATAAAAGTTTCACATTGTAACAGTGTTTATTCAAGGCTCACACTCACACTTCTATATGTCTTGTATTCTTCAAATGTGTCTATGACCAATATTCTTCAGGGCCAATATTGAAGGATGCTGAAGCTATAATAAAAACTAACATAATTATGCAAAACCAGGCGAACCAGTCCCCAGTCAAGGAATATATTGTCTTCACTCCTTTAACAGGTAACTCAGTAATGATTATCCTGTTATTAATCGTTTTGTAATAATCCAATTGCGAGAGCACCCTTCCCTGGTAATCTGCCCCCATTGTTAATCCCTCAAGAGTAGTTCTTAGCATTGAACATCCGTTCTCAATAGCGCGGAACATAGAAAATTCAGTGTGCATTTTAGCGGCTCCTCTGGCTGGTTCATCGCCTGGAACTAAAAGTATATCCACACCCTTTTTACCCGCCTGCCGGATGAAACGGTGAAATTCCATTTCGAAACAAATGGGTGATGCAATCCTACCGTAAGGGGTATTTATGATTTCGATCAGGTTGCCCCTGTAAAAACTGGCATTTGGATTTCTTCCTTTGTAATGATCGTATTCAATCTGTCCGTCAGGCCGGATTGCCAGTATATGATTTTGATCAGGACCTTTGTAATCACCGAGTACAAGCAGGCTTGGGAAAAAGTAAATCTTATTTTCTCTGGCGAAATCCTGCATGCGGCTTATTAATGCGGCCTCATCCTCTGCAAACACAACTGCGTTGCCACTGGCCCAGGAGAGAATCCTGATTCCTGAAGGAATGAGCTTTTCTGATGAAGAAAACAATTCATCCTGAACCTCGAATGTCAATGCCCGGTATTTTTCTTTTTCCCTGAGCTTGTCTGTCTCAGACGTATCGTCTTCATATATATAAAACATATTGTCTTCCTCAAAGCCTGCTATTACTGAACCAACCTTAACGGTGCCAGAGGCAGGAGCAAAGAAAGTCATACGGATGCTTCCCCAGATTACTATCAGAAGAAAAAGTCCTGTGAACAGAGCGACAGGGAGTTTAACTTTATTCAGGTCGAATTTTTCTTCCCATAACATGTTGATTATGGAAGCCAGCCAGCCTACAAGGAAAGACGGTCCCCATACACCTGTAATTGCAACAAGCTGGATTACCGGCTTAAAGGAGAACATGGAACCGGTCCAGTGAAGTATTGTTCCCAATTGTTCAACAAATGAGAGGAGGAACTGTATCACAATCAGTGAAGCAGGATATACGAGAGTTGAAAGAAGCTGATTCCGGATCCTTTTATGCAGCGACCGGTCAACAAGACATGGGATCATTATATAAAGTGTAAAACTCATTGCGATGAGAATCTTAAATTCTGTGTCCACCTGTTCAGCAAGACCTTTGAACCAGATATGCGAAGTCAGAAGGATAAACGGGAAAGCCAACAGGATTCCCAAGTATCCGCGTTGCATTCTGAAATACCTCATGAAGAAGATCGAACCAATCCAGGTTGTGACCGGGAGGTTCCATTTGCCACCCATAAACAGGAGGAAAATGCATCCCAGAATTAGCCATGGGAACTTAATTGAAAAATACTTGTTTTTGTCGGTCAGAATTTTGCCAAACTTATTCATAATTAACCCGTTTTAGTCTATATAAACAAATGTTGCAGGTTAAAAATATAAATGACGCCTCTTGACCACAAGATAATTCTGGTCTACTGGCTTTTTTTTAATCAGGATGGGCTTTAGGATAAATGGATTGTACCTTTAGTTTATTTACTGGTTGGTTCGGGGTTTTTCACTCTCGCTCTCACACTCGCACTTCTTAAGGATTACTCGCTTCGCTCGTAATCCTCCGGGGGCTTAAAAAAGAAAAAAACCTGCAGCCTCCTCTGTCGGCTGTCTGGGGTTTTCCCGGAGACCAGGGAGATGAAAAAACTGTGAGGAACAAGTTATTTAGACAATGAGTCTGATGTGAAGTGTTAAGTCAGGATCTTTTGAATGCAACCCAATAAATCCCCAGGAGTATCTGCGATTTGATCTGGATTATGAGATGCTAACGTTTTCCTATTATGAAATCCCCATGCAACTGCAATAACCGGTATTCCAACTTTTCTTGATGCTTCAATATCTCTCGTTTCATCGCCAACGTATATTACATCCTCTTTTAATATGTTTTCATGATCAAGTAATCTTCTGAGGACTATATCCTTGCCAAAGAAACTTTTATCGCTGTATATAAAATCAATAAAGTCGGATAGGTGATTATATTTTAGAAACATGCCAACATTATATGCTGAATTTGAGGTTAATATTCCCATTCTCAGTCCTGAGTTTCTAATTTGTAAAAGA
>DATALC010000115.1:0-46692 GCA_036261265.1 Bacteroidales bacterium | reverse complement strand
TCATACCAACAAGGAAGTAACTATAGCTAATGCGATTCTTTTCGGAGTGAAGGCAACCCTGCGACCTGGCGCTTAAAGAATTAATCATGAAAGAAAAATCCAAATCAATGCCGGAGGCATTGAACTCCAATAGCCATGGTAACGACCATGGTACACATAACCCATCGAAATGTCAACCCCGCCAGGGGTTGAAGAAACCATGCTAACAAATATTCTTCCTGGTATCCCCATCTTGGGTGTTTTCACAAATTCATACCAACAAGATCTATCTGTAGCTATCGGGATTGATTTCATGGATCAGGGCTAACGAACTTTTTAGTCGTAACGTTTCTCTTTTTCACCGGAGTTGTTTAAATTTATCAACGTTTACTTCAACCCTGATCTATGAAAGTCAAACTTCTTTTTATCCTGTTTCCTGCAATTACTGCACTAATTTCATGCAAAACAAAAACTAACGATAACCTCGAGGAGATGGCACGCCGCTCATCAAGACCGGAAGCAGTGGTTGTTAAAACAGTCAAGCTTGAACCATCAACATTCTATCACGAGCTTGTAAGCAATGGCAAGGTATTCTCGTGCAGAAAAGCAGTTATTCCTTTCAAAGTAAACGGAACCATAACTGAACTGAATATAAGGAACGGACAAAGAGTAAATGCCGGCGATCTCCTTGCAGTTATTGAAGATTTCACTTATAAATCAAAGCTCGATGCTGCAAAACAGTCGCTTGAGAAAGCAAATATTAACTTCAGGGACGACCTTATGAGTAATTATCTCAGGTCTGATTCATCGGGACTTGCATCAGCCAAGCTGAAGATGTCGCGAATAAGAAGCGGTCTCGATGACGCACTTCTTAATCTTTCAATAGCCGAGAATGATTACAAAAACACAAAGATCTATTCACCGCTATCGGGTATCGTCGCAAATCTCGAAGCATCCGTTTTCAATCCAAGCCAGAACTACAAGAATCTCTGTACAATAATATTCGATGAGGTGATGTTTGTTGAATTCCCTGTTATAGAATCTGAATACAGCTTCATTCGAAACGATATGCCTGTCGGGATAATTCCGTTCATTGACGATTCTCTTGCAATAACGGGAAGGATAACCGAAATCAATCCCCAGGTTGATGAGACCGGCATGATAAAGGTAAGGGCGGAATTCAGGAACAATGGCAGGCTGATAGACGGGATGAATGTTAAAGTGCTCATAAGAAAACCTGTACTTAACCGCCTTGTGGTTCCAAAAGAAGCTCTTGTGATCAGGCAGGGCAAAGACGTAATATTTGTAAGGCAGGATTCACTTGCAATCTGGAAGTATGTCACAATTGAGTCTGAAAACAGCAATACTGTTTCAATTAAAGACGGACTTGAACCCGGCGACCTTGTGATAGTGAACGGCAATGTAAACCTTGCACATGAAACTGTTGTGAAAGAACAATGAACGGAGGACGTCATTACAGCTCTTTCCTGTCGACATTCACTGTCAACATATTTTTTGTAATGCTGATAATTGTCGGTGCGGCAATGATCCCGTTGCTCTCACTCCAGCTCAATCCTACTCGTTACCTGCCTTCTCTTACTATTTCATACACATGGCCGGAAACGCCCGTAAGGGTTGTTGAACAGGAAGTAACGACAAGTATTGAGGGAATACTTACAACTGTAACAGGTATAAAGAAGATATCATCTTCAACATTTAACGAAGGAGGAAGGATAACTGTTGAGTTTGACAGGAACATCGATCTGAGATCAAAGAGGTTCGAGATTGCCTCCCTTCTGCGCGAAGCCAGGTCGAGGCTGCCTGAACGCGTCTCTTATCCTGTGATTAGCCTGAACATGCCCTCGAACCAGTCTGGCTCTGCAATACTGAGCTTTCAGCTTAACGGCAATGCAAGCACATCATACATTTATGATCTTGCAGAAGAAGTTATAAAGCCTGCAATCTCTCTTGTAGAAGGCGTCTACAGTGTCGACATAACAGGCGCTTCCCCTCGTCAATGGGAGCTCATCTATGATCAGGAGAAGCTTACATCATTGGGTTTAAGCTCATCATCGATAAGCAGCGCCATAAACAATTATCTTCTTGAACAGGAGCTTGGCGGCGCTTCGGATGTTTCGAAGGACGGCCCGGGAAGAAGGACATACATAACTCTCGTTGGCAGCACATCTGATTCTTTCAGGTGGGATGATATTCCTGTCGCAAGGATCTCTGGCCGTATTATCAGCCTTACTGATATTGCATCAATCAGGCTTAATGATCAGACCCCACGAAGCTATTTCAGGATAAATGGTCTGAATACAGTTAACATCAGGGTAAGCGCGGGGCAGAATGTGAATACTCTGAAAGTAGCCAAAGGGGTGAAGGATGTTGTTGAAAAGTTGAAAACCGGATTGCCGGCAGGTTACAGCATCAGAACCTCAATGGATAATACAGTCTACCTGAAGGAAGAGATATCAAAGAACATTTTCAGGGCAGTACTGTCTGTAATTCTCCTTCTGCTGTTCGTTCTTGCTATAAGCAGGGAGCTTAAATATCTTCTTATTATTACGATCAGTCTGGTTGCAAACATTCTCATCGCTTTCATTTTTTATTACTTCTTCAGGCTTGAGATACACCTTTATTCGCTTGCAGGAATTACTGTGTCATTCGGGATCATAATCAATAATACGATTGTGATGACTGATCATATCAGGTTTCACAGGAACAGGAAAGTAGGCATTTCACTTACAGCAGCCACTCTGACAACAATAGGCGCCCTTGTTGTAATCTTCTTCCTTGATGAGGCCTCAAGACTTACTCTTTCAGATTTTGCAGCAGTTGTGATAATTAATCTTGCTGTTTCTCTTGCAGTTGCACTTGTTTTCATTCCTTCTCTGATAGAAAAGATAAATCTGGCGCCGAAATTCAATGCATTAGTAATAAGGCGTAAAAGGAGGGTTGTTTCTTTCTCTCACAGGTATATCAGGTTAATCGGCTTTGTAACACGCTTCAGAACAGTGCTTATAATAACGGCAATACTTGTATTTGGTTTGCCCGTTTTCTTTCTGCCCGATTCATTGCCCAAAGAAGATTCACGGCAGATCACTGATAAAGAGCGTACACGGTTTGAAATATTATATAACAAGACCCTGGGCAACAAGAAATATGTTCAGGACATTAAACCTGTTGTAAACAAAGTTCTGGGAGGATCTTTCAGGCTTTTCTCCGAGAAACTGAAGAACAGCAGGTTCTACTGGTACGGTTCGGATGAAACACCCCGCACTCAGTTGACTGTGCAGATAGGTCTTAGTGAGGAAGGGCTTACAATCGGGGACATGAACACAACATGCATCGGACTTGAAAACATGCTTGCCGCATATAACGAAATCGATCTGTTTACAACTAGCATCTATAGTCCCGAAGAGGCAGTTATCACAATAACCTTTAAGCCTGAGCATGATTTCTCAATCTTCCCTTTTATTCTCAAGATCAGGATTGAGGATTATATGAACAGCATAGGCAGCTATCATGCTTCAGTATATGGCGTCGGAAAAGCTTTCAGCAACGAAGTTTACAGTGATTACATCCGGACGACTTATTCTGTAGTCATGAAAGGTTATAACTACGATGAGCTTTACAGGTATTCTGAACAGCTCAGGGACAGGCTGATTGCAAGCGGAAAGGGAAGAATAAAGGAGGTATTTCTGCTGGGTGCGCCCCCGGGTGGATACATGTTCGGATCTCAGAAAAAAGTATACAGAAACATGCTTGGTATGGATAAACGTTATCTTGCTTCGAATGGCTCTGGTGTTGCCTTTGCCTATTCTGAGGCAAACAGGTACTCAAGAGGATCCGCATCCCTGCAGGCTGCTTACATCGATGGAATAAATGCACCCATAAATATCAGATCTCAGCAGGCAGATGATTATGACATGTGGAGTGTGAATAATTCTCCGCTAAGAACGCCTGATGGTCATTACATAAAGCTAAAAGATTTTTCAGCTCTTACGCGTGAGGTTTCTGATAATACTATCAGTCGCGAGGATCAGCAGTACCTTATAACTGTGGGTTATGATTTCATCGGCAACTATGAGCTAGGCCGGATGATTCTCGACAGGAATATCAACCAGACAAGCTCCATGCTCCCGTTAGGCTATACAGCACAGAAAGGTTCTTACAACTATTCCTGGGATGAGAAAAAAACAAATTATTACCTTATCTTCCTTGTTATAGCAATTATTTATTTCATCTGTGCGATACTGCTTGAATCTTTAAAACAGCCATTTGTTGTTATAAGCCTTATTCCATTTTCTTTCATCGGCGTATTTATAACTTTTCATGTTTTCAACATAAATGCAGATGAAGGAGTGTTTGCTGCAATGATCCTCCTTTGCGGTATAGTTGTCAATGCAACACTTTATATATTAAATGATTATAATAGTCTTCGCAGAAGAAAGCCAGGGATGAACGAAAGAGTGGCTTATGTAAAAGCATTTAACGGTAAGATCGTACCGATACTTCTTACAAAGCTCTCTACAATAATCGGACTTGTACCATTTCTGCTGACAGGAAAAGACGAGAGATTCTGGTTCGCACTCGCCGCCGGAACGATAGGAGGGCTGGTGTTTAGCATGATAGGACTGGTTGTGTATCAACCTATTATGTTGAGTGAAGGGCTCAGGGAACAGGGAGCAAGTGCTGGACAACCACCCCGGCCAGGCAATAGCATTTTCAAAAGTAGGAAATTTATTTCCTGGCCACCTCTCCTTTGAAAGGAGGGGAAACGTTATTGTACCAACGTTTCATAACTATATGGAATATAGAATATATCTATCATGAGTTTACTATACAAAGATTGTTTAAAAAGCTTTCAAGTGTATAGTTACAATATGATGTCTAATATTTCCCCTCCTTTCAAAGGTGGGGTGGTCGGGGCGAGTAAAAAAGAAATAATGCAAAACTTTCAGCCCCGACCGGGGTGGTTTATACAACTCTTAGCTGTCAACCACCCGGCCAGTATCAAATTTGAATATTATGAAAATTAATTTCCTTACAACCTCTCCTTAAAGGTGGAAAAAAATAAGTGATAGTTACTTGTAATTACAACTAAGTTAATAGTATGGTAAAATTCATTATATCCCGACCCGTCGCCGTCATAATGACATTCCTTGCATTACTGATGCTCGGAATCGTTGCGAGTAACCGTTTGCCGGTGTCGCTGATGCCTGATATCGACATTCCAGAAATTACAGTTGCCGTAAGCCGGCCTGATGTCAGCGCCAGGGAGATCGAGAATACTGTCGTAGCTGTATTGAGACGCAACCTGCTGCAGGTACCCGGTCTCGACAATATCGAATCCGAATCACGTAACGGGAGCGCCCTTATCCGACTTTCATTCAAGTTCGGAAACGATATAAGCCTCGCTTTCATGGAGGTAAATGAGAAAGTTGACGGAGCAATGAATTACCTGCCTCACGATCTTGAACGGCCAAGGATTATTAAGGCAAGCGCTACTGATATCCCTGTTTTCATGCTGAATATAAGTCTTACGGATAGAAATGCAGGAGATGAAAAATTCATCGAGCTCAGCGAATTTGCAGAGACAGTCATAAAAAAAAGAATAGAGCAGCTTCCCGAGATCGGGATGGCAGATATTACAGGACAGGTAAGAAGAGAAATCTATATCAGCCCTGATGAAAAGAAAATGCGGTCTCTCAATATTTCGGATGATGATCTTGTCCAGTCGGTTAATCTGAATAATATTAACATAGGAAGTATCCTTGTGAAAGACGGTAAGTACCTGTACAACCTTGAGTTCAGCTCCTATCTTAAGAATATAGACGATGTCAGGAACATTTATATTAAGGCTCAGGACAGGTTATTGCAGCTGAAAGATATTGCAGAAACAGGTATACGGCAGGAGAGACCTGCAGGAGCTTATTATTCAAATGGTCAACGTGCTGTATCTCTCGCTATTATAAAGGAGTCAACAGCCAGGATGTCGGACCTTGAGGAAAAGATGTCTGAAATTACGGAGGTCTTCAGAAAAGATTATCCACAGATGCATTTTGAGATATCCCAGGATCAGACAAGGCTTCTTGATTATTCTATTTCAAACCTTTGGCAGAGTCTCCTGGCCGGCGGACTATTGGCATTCCTTCTGATGTTTATTTTTCTGAAGGACGGTAAATCACCACTTATAATCGGTTTCAGCATTCCCGCAACACTCGTGATAAGCCTCCTTTTCTTTTATCTAACCGGCCTTTCAATAAATATTATTTCTCTTGCCGGCCTCATCCTCGGGATAGGAATGATGATCGACAACTCAATTGTCGTGATTGAAAATATAACCCAGTGGATAGACAAGGGACTATCCCTGCCTGATGCATGCGCCAAAGGAACAGGCGAGGTTATCACACCTCTCATTTCTTCTGTTCTTGTCACATGTGCAGTCTTTATACCTCTCATCTTCCTGAGTGGTATCGCCGGCGCTCTGTTTTATGATCAGGCTATTGCTATCGTGATAGGACAGGGAGTTTCTCTTCTTGTCGGAATCACTTTGTTACCCACAATTTACTATCTGCTTTACAGGAACGGGAAGGAAGGTTTCCTTACCAGGCTTGTGAAGAAAATAAGCCTTAAGCACATCGAAGAGAAGTATGAAGGAGGGATGAATTTCTTTTTTAAATACAGGAAGGCGACAATGGTCACTTTTGGATTGATAATCATTTCAATGTTCTGGCTCTTTATTTCAATGAAGAAGGAAAAATTTCCTTCTGTAAAACAGGATGAGCTTGTTATTTCAATAGACTGGAATGAGAATATTGACCTTAAGGAGAACATCAGGAGGGTAGAGGAGATGACAGCGGAGAGCAATGATCTTGCTTTGCAGGTGAACGCCTTTGCCGGTGAGCAGCAATTCCTTTTCAACAGGGATTACGACCTCACATATACCCAGGCTAAGGTCTATATGAAAGGCGCTGATTTCATTGTGCGTGAAGAAATTGAACACAGGTCATCAGATTTCCTGAAAAAGAATTATCCAGGGGCGACAGTTTCGATTGAAGCACAGCAAAATATCTTCGAGAAAATTTTTTCAGCTTCAGAGATTCCGCTGATAGTTGAAATCAGTCTCTTAAAAGAAAAAGAATCACCCTCTGTCGATACAATGGACATTATTGCTTCACGATTGATGATGAGGTTCCCTGATGCGGGTATAACAGGTACACAGGTTGAAGATAAGATACTTATGAGGATTGATACTTACAAGATGCTGCTTTATGATGTTGAGCCGGAGGCTTTATACAGTAAGCTAAAAACATCGTTGAATAAAAACAACATTGGCGAGCTGAGAGCCTCGTATGAAATGCTCCCGATTGTTCTTTCTGACAGGGAAAAGCAGATTGGTGACATCCTTTCACATGAAATGATATTAAACAGATCCGGCCAATTAATACCTGTTAATGAATTAACAGATATAAAAAAGATGCATGATTATAAGACTATCAAAGGAGGTATGAATGGAGAGTACGTGCCCGTATATATGAATGTAACTACAAATAAACCTTCTGAAGTGACATCTGAAATCCGAAATATGATTACTTCCGGTCAGGATCTTTCAGTGGAATTCGGCGGATCCCTCATAACTGGTCAGAAGCTCTTCAGGGAGCTTACAATAATACTTGTTGTGGCATTGCTTTTATTGTACTTCATACTTGCAGCTCAATTTGAATCGCTTACCCAGCCATTCATAGTGCTTCTTGAAATACCAATCGATATTGCAGGGGCCCTGTTCCTCATTAAAATATGGGGAGGATCTATTAATATAATGACAATGATAGGACTTATTGTTATGTCGGGCGTGATAATAAACGATTCAATCCTGAAAGTAGATACAATAAACAATCTCAGGGCTGAAGGAATGCGACTGAAAGAAGCAATCTATACAGGAGGATCAAGAAGGCTGAAACCAATATTAATGGTAGCTCTTGCATCGCTGATCTCAACCGCTCCGATGCTTTTCAGCCAGGGGATAGGATCGGAGCTTCAGCGTCCTATGGCTCTTGCGCTTATCGGTGGCATGTCATTCGGGACTGTTGTGAGTCTGTTCTTTATACCATTAGCCTACTGGTATATATACAGGAAATCAGAAAAGTAAATTGAACAAAATTCAACAATTCAGGTTTTTTAAGTATCTGTTTTGCATGTGCAGTAAATGCCTGTACAAGCATTGAAAAGTTTTAATTTAATCCGGATAAGAAAATGAGAATTGCAGTATTGGGAACGGGTATTGTCGGGCAGACATTATCCTCAGGGCTTGCTGGTCTGGGACATGATGTAATGATGGGAACCAGGGATGTACAGGAAAAGCTTCTTGAGGAAGGAAATGACAGGTATGGCAATCCGCCATTGAAAGAGTGGATAAAGAAGAATGAAGCTGTTAAGCTTGTCTCATTCGCCGATGCGGCCGAATTTGGTGAAATAGTTATAAATGCTACTAATGGAGGCAATGCCCTGAACGCCCTCGATCTTGCTAATGAAGAGAACCTTACAGGCAAGATAATCGTAGACGTTTCCAATCCGATTGATTTTACGGAAGCGGGAGCGCCTTTCCTTATTGAAGGTCTGAATAATACAAATTCACTGGGGGAGGAGATACAAAAAGAATTTCCTGAGACAAAAGTCATCAAGACTTTCAACACTGTTAACTGCTCACTAATGGTAAATCCCAATAGCCTTGGCGGTGGTGATCACGTAAATTATATATCCGGAAATGATGCTGATGCCAAATCTAAGGTGAAACGTCTTCTAATGGAACTGGGATGGAAAGATGGCAACATTGTTGACCTCGGAGACATAACTGCTGCAAGGGCTCAGGAGTCTTTTCTACTCATGTGGTTAAAGGTCATGGAAACGATTGGTACTGAGGAGTTTAATTTTCAGATTGTAAAATAGGAAATCAGATAGCTTTTCTCGAAAAGCTGATTATTGTAATTACTGAGACTATTAATATTCCTGTAACCGCAGTTATTACAATCTGCCTGTAGTCATCCTGCCTTTTTATAATGATTCCGGTGAATGCCCAGATTACAGATAACCCGATGAAAGCATTTCTGAATCTTATAACTGACAATGCTGCAATTACTGCTCCCGCCATAATCATTATTATTGCCCAGGTTACATCTGAGAGCCCGAAGCCATTCCAGTTGTAATTAACAAGAAGTGCAGTAACATTGGCGATTGTTGCAATACATATCCATCCCAGGTAAACTCCGAATGCAGCTTTCAGCCAGCTGGTATTTTCTTCAGAAATCCTGATATTTATAAAGATCAGAGTGATCAGAAGCGCCAGCATTATTATCAGTGAAAGTGACAGTTTCTGATAATGCCAGGCAAAGATCCAGAGAGAATTAAGTATACATGTTGCGGCGAAAAGCCAGCCTGTTGAGGTATTTGCTGCCTGGTTGGATGCTGTGAACTGGATTATACAATATCCCGCAAGTAGGATGTAAATAACTCCCCAAATTGAAAATGTAAGTCCTGCCGGAACAAAAAGATTGGGGTACATATCCGAGAGCTGGCCAGTAGTTTTATTATTAAGTGGCAAAGCATTTGCCAGGTAGTTCACAATAATCATTACTGCAAACAGGAAAACATTTACATATTTCACCATGACCCTGATGATTAAACAGATCATCAAAGATACGGAATATCAGGCAGTTTCAGGATGCCGGCAGACAAATAAAATGACTAAAATGCCCTGTACGAAGGACCGCTTTCGATAAAATGAACCGGAGTTCCATTTATAAACCCTTTCAGCCAGGAAGCGCAGAATTCCATGCCTGCTTCTTCCGATGGGATATGGCCAAGAAAGATCACGGCTTTTTGCCTTCCCTGGCTTACTGCATCACGTGTATATTCATAAGTCTCCCATTGCTGAGCTTCGCCTGCAATAACGACATCAACGCTATTGTCCTCGAGAAAGCTTATATGCATTGAACTTCCAGGGGCGCCGGGTGCAAACCTCACCTTCTTCACTTTCAGATCATTGTTCCCGATAACATAAAATGTTGATTTGGGAAATGTCTTTTTAAGGCTTTCCAATAATCCACCGAGAGTGGTTTCAGGTAGTTTGAAGCTGCTGTAATCCCCATTGATCATGTATTCTTTCCAGCCGAGCTTTACAACCATACCTTGCAGGATGCCGTCCGGTTCCATGCTATGGATATAATCATGGAATCTCCATATCACTAGCTTATTATCACGGATATATTTTTGTTTTTCGAGGAATACAGGATCATTCCTGAATGATTCAGTATTGTCGGCATGATTATAATATAAAGGTTCATGAACTACTATCATATTACAGTTAAGCTCAACGGCTTTTTTCAGGACTTCCATAGTTGCAAACATTGTTGTTACAATGCCTTTTACCTGCGTTTCAGGATCACCCTCTTTTATCACATCCACCGTTCCCGGAATAGTCTTTACACTAGTCTGCTTCAGGATTTCTGAAATGACTTTATTAGCTGTCATCTGAGCATTAGATGGCAAAATGCAGAAGATTATCAGAACCAGGATCAATAGTGTTTTTTTCATTAGTTTATATTTTGATTTATTATTCAGGTTCATTAGCCTGCCTGAGTATTTACTTTTTCAATTCCTCTTCGAAAAGCCTGAATATTCTTTTGTACTCATCTATCCAGCTGCTTGCTTCAACAAATCCGTGCGACTCGACAGGATATGCAGCAAGCTCCCAGTTATCCTTCCCAAGCTCTATTAATCTCTGTGTCAGCCTTACAACATCCTGGAAATGCACATTATCGTCGACCATGCCGTGGCAGATAAGAAGATGATCCTTCAGGCCATTGGCATAATAGATAGGCGAGCTTTTTGCATAGGAAAGGCTGTCGAGCACCGGAGTATTCAGTATATTCGATGTATAGCCATGATTGTAATGAGCCCAGTCGGTAACGGGTCTCAAAGCAGCGCCGGCAGCAAATGTACCAGGACTTGTAAACAAAGCCATAAGTGTAATGAATCCGCCGTAAGATCCGCCATAAATGCCTATCCTTGCCGGATCAACGCCGAGCTGTTCAGTGAGGTATTTAGCGCCGTCAATATGATCCTGCAGATCACGTCCTCCCATATACCTGTATATTGCTGTTCTCCAGTCGCGGCCGTATCCGGCGCTGCCACGGTAGTCAATGTCAAGAACTGTATACCCGTTGTCGACAAGGAAATTGTGGAACATATATTCGCGGAAATAGCTGCTCCACCATTTATGCACGTTCTGAAGATAACCTGCCCCGTGTACAAAGATCACAGCGGGTCCGTTTTTAATATAGTTAGCCGGTTTATATAATCTTGCAGGTACAATTACTCCGTCGGATGCTTTGAAACTAACGAACTCAGGAACCCGCCATTTATATTCAATGAACTCCTTCGTGCGGGATTCTGTTACTTTAACAGGTTTTGCATTTGTTTTATTATCAAGAATGTATAACTCCCATGGCTTGTCAGTAAATGAGACCCTCAGGGCAAACTGTTTTTCATCGGGTGAAATCTCAAATTCGACTCCGGCGTTGAAGCTTGTGAGCCTTATCCTGTCTCCACCGTTAACAGCCATTTTGTAGAGCTCGTTTATGCCCGGATCAACTTCATTTGATAAAAAGTACCAGGACTTCTTATCCTTTGACAGCACAGGTTCATATATTTCAAACTTTCCGCTTGTGAGAGCTTTCTTTTCACCTGTCGTAATATCAATTGAGCAAAGATGCGTGAAACCTGTTTCTTCAGACTGGAAACATACAGTTTTATTATCGGGCAGCCACAGAGGCATGCTTCTCATCCCCGGCCCTCCAATCCACGCATCATCATGTTGCCTGTAAAGTGGCCTCATGGTTCCGGCTTTAACGTCAAGCAACATCATCCACAGATCTTTATGATCTCCTGAATAAATATTTATTATGGCATTATTGCCGGCATCGGACCAGAAAGGACCTGCAAAGCTTATGGGTCTTTTAGCGTCCTTCTTAATCTTCCTGCCAGGATAATCACCCATAAATACAGGTTTGTCAAATACCCCCGGAACACTGTCGGTAACAAGTGTATAAACTGTATCATTCTTGATATCATAAATCTTCAATGTCCCGCCAGATTCATTTGACATTCCAACTTTTGGCCTTGAACGAAGCTCCTCCGTATAACCGCTTTCAGTAACAAAACTCGGGATGATTGTATTCTTTTCATCCGGCGGTCTCATTGTGATGAATGTTATAAAGTTCTCATCAGGACTCTGTAGTATTGAAGTGACTTGTTCATTTCCCGTATAGATCGTTTTTGGCCTGAAAAGCTTTATTTCTTTTTCATCCTTAAGGTTCCTGTCATGGAGCTGTTTTCTTTCATCGAGAGTTTTGAAGAGCTTCAACTGGTCGTTGTAAAGCCATTGTTCTTTTTCTTTCCTGTCTTCTTTGGGTTCTTCTTTCCCGGTTCTGAAATCAGTAAGCTGTGAGAACACTCCTGAATTTATATCCCATGAAAAAAGATTATTCTGGTAGATAAATAGTATTTTTTTCTCATCCTGGCTGAATGACGGAGATGTTTCACTTGCAACAGATGAAGTAATCTGCTTAAATCCCGTAAGGGCATTCCAGATAAAGATATCTCCATCTTTTGAAAAAACTGCACTGGACCTGTCGCGGCTGTAAATTGCCCTGGAAGGAATCATATTCCGTCTTTCCTCTAAACCTGCTTTTACGGGTTGATTATTTCCGGGAATGAAATAATACAGTGATCGCACAGGTTCCATCTCAATGTTCCATGTAAAGAATATCTTTTTACTGTCGGGGGACCATTGTATATTTTCAGGGGAATAACCTGTAAATCTCTCTCCCTGCATTATTTTCTCAATAGACAGATGGCTCTGAGCATTAAGCGTCAGGATGATAGCAGAAAATGCGAATGATAAGAATGCTTTTTTCATGTTATATCGTTAGGGAATGATAAATATAATCAAACATCACTATACATTGTGAAAAAAAGTTGCTGATCAGGAAAGTCTTAAATAGAAATCTCAGAGGAATAGCAGGATAAGCATTTGTGCAACAAAGATCCTCATGAACATGACGAGAGGATACACTGTAGCATAAGCAATAGCCGGTGCTTCGCAGTCGGCTATACTGTTTGCATAAGCAAGTGCGGGTGGATCTGTCATGCTGCCTGATAGCAGTCCGCAGATCTCAAGGTAATTTTTTCTCATCCTTACTCTTGCATAAAGACCGATAATAATGAGGGGAAGCAATGTAATCAGGGCTCCATAACCCATCCATATAAAACCTTCACCCGACGTCAGAGTCGGTATGAATTTTTCCCCTGCAGTTATTCCTACGCTTGCAAGGAACAGCACTATGCCTGTCTCGCGTAACATAAGGTTTGCACTTGGTGTTGTATATGAAACAAGTGAAAACCTGTATCCATACCTGCTCAGTAAAATTGCCACTATCAGCGGACCGCCCGCCAATCCCAGGGACAAAGGCTTCACAATGCCCGGCAATCTGATTGGTACGCTGCCAAGTAAAACTCCAAGCAGTATTCCAATGAATATCGGGGCAAGATTAGGCTCGTCAAGTCGTCTTATCGAATTACCAAGCTCCTCAGATACATTTGCAAGAGATATCTCATCACCAACAATTGTGAGCTTATCACCAAGCTGCAATTTCAAACCCGGGGATGCGACAATTTCAATGCCTGACCTTAATATTCTTGTAATGTTGACATTATATTTTGAACGGATCCTGAGATCTGCAAGATCCTTACCTATTATTTTTTTATTTGTAACCAGTACCTGTCTGACAATCAGCGGACCTGAAATTTCTGAGACATCATCCACACTTTTTTGACCGATGATGCTTAAAACCTCATCTATATATTTCTTCTGTGTAACTACAAGTATTACATCATTTTCATAAAGCGTAGTCTCTGATGATGGAAGGAGAACCTTATTATTACGTAAAATCCTTGAAATGACAAATTCATACCTTATCATGCCTGTTATTTCCCGGATTGTTTTACCATAGACAATCCTGTTCTTTACAATCACACTTATTTTATCAGGTTGTGAACCCGGTGGATTCGTATGGCTTGTAAAAGTACTGAGCTCTGACTGGACATTTATTCTGAAAATTTTTCTTAAGAGAAACATCGTGAAGATTATTCCAAGCACACCGAATGGATAAGCAACTGCATATCCGAGTCCGATAGGAGGAACAGGATTGTTCCCTGCAGTTTGTGAAAGGGCCTGCTGGGCGGCTCCCAGTCCCGGTGTATTTGTAACTGCTCCTGACATTATTCCCACAAGAACAGGCATTGATGTGCCGGTTACAAAATGAAGGGCGATTGTGATCAGAGCTCCTGTAAGGACAATCACAAGCGCAAGCAGGTTCAGTGAGATCCCTCCTTTTTTAAAAGAAGAGAAGAATCCTGGACCTACCTGCAGTCCTATTGAAAATACGAACAGGATGAGACCGAAATCTTTCACAAAATCAATTACTTCCCTGTTAGCACGGAGTCCAACGTGTCCGGCAGCTATGCCAGCAAACAGGACAAAAGTGATTCCGAGAGATATGCCATAGATCTTTTGCCTGCCAAGCCATACTCCGGCAACAATTACGATGCTGTAGACGAGTATCGTGTGCGCAACGCTCTCACCTGAAAAAAGATCAGAAAGCCAGACCATTTTTGGAAAGATTTGAAGCTGCAAAAATGCTATATAATTTCTGATTTGAAGATTTCATGTTGTTCAATTTATCAACAGTGTTCTGTATTGTCTTTCTTTTCTTCAGCATTAACAAAAACTTAACCTCCTGTCTGTGAACTTTCATAACAGGACGATGTTTTGTAGTTGAGAAAAGTCAATCGTTTTGTTGATAAATATCAGCTAAGTATTAAACACATGAATCTCAGATAATGAAAAAATCTCTTATAATAACAGGTGTGATTGTCGTAGTTTCCCTTGTTGCATTGGGTATTTTTGTACGACTTACGGATAAGAATACTGATATTCAGTATGTCGAAGCTGAAAAGGGCTTTTTTCAGATTTCTATCGATGCAGCAGGTGAACTTGTTGCTGCCAATTCTGTCGACATCAAGGGCCCGAATATCGTAGGGAACAGGAATTTCAGGGCTTCTCCGATCAGAATAGTTGATATGGTACCTGAAGGAACTATGGTACAACATGGTGATTTTGTCGCTGAGCTTGACAGATCTGCATTTGTAAATTCTTTGAAAGAAGAGCAGGATGATCTCAGGACTGAGCAGACAAATTATGATTCAAAAGTTCTTGATACTGCCGTTGTTTTAAGTCAGCTCCGCGATGAAATTCATAACCAGGTTTTTGTTGTCGCGGAGGCGGAAGTCACACTTGCTCAATCGAAATTTGAACCACCGGCTACCCAAAGGCAGGCAGAGATTACGCTCGATAAGGCAAGAAGAACACTTGAACAAAATCAAAAACAATATAACCTTAAACGTGCCCAGGTGAAGATGGAGTTGCTTAATCTTAAGTCAAAAGTTAACCAGCAGCAGAACGTCGTAAACGACATATCAGGAGTGCTTTCTGCATTCACTGTCAGAGCTCCTGCGGCAGGTATGATAATTTATAAGAAAGACCGGATGGGACAGAAGATTAAGGCAGGAACAAACCTCAATCCGTGGGATCCTGTTGTTGCTACCCTGCCTGACATGTCTGTGATGCTTTCAAAAGTTTATATAAGCGAGATTGACATTAACAAGGTTACAACAGGTCTGCCGGTGGAGATAACTATTGATGCATTCCCCGAAAAGAGTTACAGGGGAACAGTGTCTTCAATTGCAAATATCGGTGAACAGCTTCCAAACTCTGATTCAAAGGTTTTTGAGGTGCTTACAAAAATCGACCAGTATGATCCTTTATTAAGACCCTCAATGACAACAGGTAATAAGGTGATAGTGAAAAACTTCAATGATGTAACATTCGTGCCGAATGAAAGTGTTCATGCAGGTTCCGACAGTGTTCCTTTTGTCTATACAAGGGACAGGAAAAAACAGATTGTCGTTCTCGGAGAATCAAATGATAAGTACATAATTGTCGAGGAAGGTCTTAAGCCGGGTACTCAGGTCTGGCTCACAGTTCCTGAAAATCCGGAGAAATTTAACCTTGCAGGTCAGGAGCTGATACCTGCAATTAAGGAGAAAGAGCGGAAACTTGCTATGCTTGATAAATAAAAGATCCTGATTTGTTTAAAACGATTCTCCAGGAAAGGCAGTATTGTAGCCGAAATAACCACAGAGATTAAGTCTTAACATTTTATCAGGATAATGCCCAATCCAGATAGTCCCGATACCGATCCTTGTTGCACTCTGTTCATCCAGCCCATAAACATCGAATTTGCCGGTTTCAAAATCCATATAGGCTCCGGCTTCAATTGAAACTTCAGGATCGAACATTCTGATTGCATCACTGTTAGGCTATTTCATTTGAAGGATAAAGTGCAGCAGACATGAATGCTGAAGAAAGAATTGTGTTTTTCGATGGCGTATGCAATTTGTGTAATGGGCTGGTTAAATTCATATTAAAGCATGATAAAACCAAAAGCATCAGGTTTGCTGCTATTCAATCCCGGTTTGCAGAAAAATATGATGCCGGACTGAAGAGTTTTGATTCTGTCGTTTATGTAAAAGAAGGCACTAAATACATAAAGTCTGACGCAATTCTTAATATCATAAGGGACATGGGAGGTTTTATAAAGTTGCTTTATGCGTTCATTATAATCCCTCGTTTCCTTAGAAATGCAATCTATGACTTGGTTGCCAGGTACAGGTACAGGATATTCGGTAGAAGGGAATCATGTATGGTTCCTACAGCCGGTATTATGGAAAGGTTTATGGAAAACTAAAGTTACACAGAGTATCACAGAGTA
Source organism: Bacteroidales bacterium (assembly GCA_036261265.1). Classification (GTDB taxonomy): domain Bacteria; phylum Bacteroidota; class Bacteroidia; order Bacteroidales; family VadinHA17; genus LD21. The sequence goes on along the minus strand of DATALC010000115.1, from coordinate 29,755 downwards.
TCCACAGAGTGACACAGAGATTATGTTTTCTCTGTGAACCTCTGTGCTTCTCAGTGCACCTCTGTGTAAGTTCCCAAATCTTTCCTATTTTGCATCTTCCAAATACATCTATATGAAAAGATCCTTTTTTCTTCTTGTACCATTTGTCCTGACAATCAATTGTTATTCCCAGGTTGCCCATGACAAGCTTGTGAAACTTCGCGACGAGCTGGAGATAAATCTTAAAGAAAACATTCTGCCGTTCTGGACAAATAACATGATAGATAATAAAAACGGAGGCTTCTACGGACGGATAAATGTAAACAACCAGGTTTTTCCTGAAGAGGATAAAGGCGGTATTCTCAATGCACGGATTCTATGGACTTATTCCTCAGCATACAGGGTAACAAAAGATACATCATATCTCAGGATAGCAACAAGAGCAAAGGATTACATCCTTCAGCATTTTATAGATCCCCGGCATGGAGGCGCCTACAGAACTGTGAGCTATACCGGAGGTCCCTCGGACACAAGAAAACAAACATATACACAATCATTTTTTGTTTACGGTCTTGCAGAATACTCAAGAGCCACAGGCGATAAGGAGACGCTCGAAGCAGCAAAAGGTATTTACAACTGCCTTGAGAAATATGCTTACGACCAAATATATAATGGTTATTTTGAAGTATTCACCCGCGACTGGCAGCGATTATATGACAGGCTTATCTCGGAGAAATCTGATGCGGATGAAAAAACTATGAATACATCGCTTCACCTGATGGAAGCTTATGCGAACCTTTACAGGGTATGGCCCGATAAGAATCTCGAAGGAAGACTTGTGAATATGATCGAAATCTTCCTTAACAAAATCATCGACAGGAACTCATCTCATCTTATAAATTTCCTCGACAGGGACTGGAACGCTACTTCATCAATCTATTCATACGGGCATGATATCGAGGCCTCCTGGCTGCTTTATGAGGCTGCAAGCCTGCTCGATGAACCTGAACTGCTTGAAAAGGTTAAGCAGGCGAGTATAGGAATTGCGGATGCAGCCCGGGAAGGACTTCAACATGATGGCAGCATGATTGATGAAAAAGATAATGATACGCATGAAATAAAAATGTCGCGGAGCTGGTGGCCGCAGACAGAGACTGTTGTTGGTTATGTGAACGCTTATGAGCTTAGCGGCAGGGAGAAATATATAGAATATGCTGTTAAAAACTGGGAGTATACTAAGACCCACCTTGTTGATGATCTCAATGGTGGCTGGTTTACATCTGTTAATGAAGCCGGCGTTCATGGGAGAGGAGATAAAGGTGGTTTCTGGGTCTGTCCATACCATAACAGCAGGATGTGTCTCGAAATAATTGAAAGGATCGACAGGCTCAGAAAAGATATGACTTTATGGTACGACAAGCCTGCAGGAAAAACATGGGAAACCGCTCTTCCCGTTGGGAATGGACGTCTTGCAGCGATGATCTACGGGAACGTTGATACAGAAATATTGCAGCTAAATGAATCGACTATCTGGAGCGGCGGTCCGAACCGTAATGACAATCCCGAAGCCCTCGAAGCATTGCCGGAGATCCGCAGGCTCATTTTTGAAGGAAAGAACGCAGAAGCAAGCAATCTTGCAACTGAGAAGGTGCAGTCCAAAAAAAACCACGGGATGAAATTTCAACCTGCAGGAAATATCCTGATCTCTTTTCCCGGCCATGATTCTTCAAATATCTTAAACTACCGGCGTGAACTTGACATCGAAAATGCATTAGCTACAACATCATATACCCATGATGGAATAAAGTATAGCCGCACGGTTTTTGCATCGATACCTGATCAGGTTATCGTTGTAAGACTCACCTCAGCAAAAAAAGGATCCCTGAATTTCACTATTGCAGGAACATGTCCTCATAAACCATCGGAGATCGGTGTAAATGAAAATGACCTGATTATTTCGGGTATGACAAGCGATCACGAAGGTGTTGAAAGCAAAATAAGATTCAATGTTATTGCAAGGACTGTTCAGAAAGGCGGCTTATTATCTGCAGGAAAAAACAATGTCTCTGTAAAGAATGCCGATACTGCATTTGTTTACATCTCGATGGCTACTAACTATATAAACTACAACGATGTGTCCGGTGATGAAAAGAAAAAAGCTCTTCAGTTTCTTGAAGCTGCTTCAGAGAAACCTTATTACAGCCTCATGCATGATCATTGCTTAAAGTACAATGAATTTTTCAGCAGGGTGAAACTGGATCTTGGATATACAGATTCTGTGAAAAACCCGACTGACGTCAGGTTACGGGATTTTGCCAGTGATAACGATCCCCAGTTTGCAGCACTGTATTTCCAGTTCGGCAGGTACCTGCTCATCTCCTCATCGCAGCCCGGAGGCCAGCCTGCGACCCTTCAGGGAATATGGAACGATAAAATGGATCCATCCTGGGACAGTAAATACACTATAAATATTAATACTGAAATGAATTACTGGCCAGCTGAAGTAACAAATCTTCCTGAGATGCATGATCCTTTGATACAGATGGTAAAGGAATTATCTCAGACAGGCCGTGAGACAGCAAAAGTTATGTACGGCGCTGATGGCTGGGTGGCTCATCACAACACTGATATTTGGAGAATTACCGGACCTGTTGACAGGATAAGCTCAGCAATGTGGCCGATGGGAGGAGCCTGGTTAAGTCTTCACCTGTGGGAAAAATATATGTTCAACGGCAATAAAGCGTACCTGGCTGATATTTATCCTGCACTGAAGGAATCATCAGAGTTCTATCTCGATTTCCTTGTTGAGGAACCACGGCATAAATGGCTTGTAGTTTCGCCCTCAATGTCCCCGGAGAACAGGCCGAATCTTCCCGGCATGAAGGATGCTGTTTCAATTGCTGCCGGCGTCACAATGGATAACCAGATACTGTTCGGGCTTTTTTCTTCAACTATCAATGCCGCTGAGATCCTTGGCCAGGATGCCGATCTTGTTAAACGCATAAAAGAAACAAGGAAGAGACTTCCCCCGATGCTGGTCGGACGTCATTCTCAGTTGCAGGAGTGGTTACAGGATATCGATAATCCGGAGGATCATCACAGGCATGTTTCTCATCTTTTTGGTCTCTATCCCGGGAGTCAGATTTCACCATACAGTACCCCGGAGCTGTTTGAGGCAGCCCGCAATTCATTAATATACAGAGGTGATGGCGGTACAGGTTGGAGCATGGCATGGAAAGTGAATTTCTGGGCAAGGTTTCTCGACGGGAACCATGCATTTACAATGATTAAAAATCAGCTTGCACCCGCAAAAAATGGCGGAACAATGGAAGGTGGAGGCACATATCCAAACCTGTTCGACGCCCATCCGCCATTCCAGATTGACGGAAACTTCGGCTGCACTGCCGGAATTGCTGAAATGCTTGTGCAAAGTCATGATGGAGCACTTCATTTGCTCCCTGCTCTTCCTGATGTATGGCAGAAAGGCAGTGTTTCAGGTTTGAGGGCAAGGGGCGGATTTGAGATATTGAATTTGGAGTGGGAGAATGGAAAGCTTCAGAATGTGACAATCAAATCAACCCTCGGCGGAAATTGCAGGTTAAGATTACCCAATGAAGTACTGGCAGATAAAGGGAAACTTGCTGAGGCAAAAGGTGAAAATGCAAATCCTTTTTATAAAGTTGAACAAATTCGCAGGCCTGTAATTTCAAAGGAATCAAAACTTAAGAAACCTGATCTGCCTGTTACTTATCTTTATGATGTTGAGACAAAACCAGGAGAGATATATTCTTTTACTGCCATCTGATCATTGCATGCGAATGAATTTACATTAAAAATACGTGTATTTACTATTGGAATATTCAAAAAAATATTATTGTTTTACTCAACATAAAAACTGAAACTCTTAAAACAAGGATATATTCCCGTTAAGGGAGAATACCTAACCTGAAAACCAACCTTCAAACTTCAGAACCCTCCTGGACACCGGGAGGGTTTTGCTTTTCTTACCTGTTTCTTAAAAGTCTGATACACAAGTCTATTTCTTCAGGATCGCCGACATATTTGGCAGGATCGTCAGATAATTTGACAGCAGGGTGAAAGCTCCCGGAACTCTTCATTTTTGATCCGGTGAGCTTAATAACAATATTCAACGGCTTCACGCCTGTATCATTCGACAGGTAAGTACCAATCCCATAAACGTCGTGGATACGGCCATTTACGTGCTTTCGTATTATTGCTATTTTTTCAATGTTGAGGGCATCACTGAAGACAATCGTCTTCGTAGCTGCATCAGTTCTGTTTTTTGCATAGAATTCAAGGGCCCTGTCTGTAAAGAGCAGAGGATCGCCGCTATCCTGACGGATCCCGTCGAAAAGCTTCGCATGAAGCGTTGAAAAGCTTGTGAAGAAATTGTCTGTTGTGTAAGTATCGCTTAAAGCTGTTCCAAGATATCCTTTATATACTTCAACCCAGGCGTCGAGAGCTTTTTCATTAGCTGACCTGTACCCGAATTCTGCGCCATGAAACATGAACCATTCATGCGGATGGGTTCCAATCGGGAAAATATCATGCTTCATTGCAAGGTAAACATTGCTTGTTCCCTTAAAATATTCACCTGAGTGCTCCTTCAATGTCCTGAGCGCTCTGTCATGCACATCGAAAGAGAACCGGCGCCTGGTTCCAAAATCGGAATACTCGGCATTCATTGACTTTATCTTCAGAGCTTTTTCCCTGGCTCTTTCTTCCACTTCCTCCGGTTTGATATTGTTCATTATATAATACAGCTCAGATACAATTGAGAGGATAGGTACTTCCCATAAAACGGTTCTGTACCATAACCCTTCAATAATGATCTCAATGTCACCTCCATCCTGATTTACTTTTACTTCGGCAGGATCATAACGATATCCTTTCAGGAGATCAATGAAAACAGGATCGAAATAATAGCATTTTGAAATGATGAAACTTTCCTCGTCATTACTTAACCTCAGGTTGGCCATGCTGTCGATCTCTTTCCTTAACCTTTTACCAAAGCCATCAGGGAATTGTGTGTTACCGCGGTTAATAAAAGCATATTTCACTACTGCAGAAGGATAGAGTTTCTGTATTGCATTCATTGTTGTGAACTTATACAGATCATTGTCTGTGAAGTAATTGAGTATCATGAACTGAATTTTGGCTTTATACAGGGTCGGTACTGCGTACAAATTTTGCACCTTCGGCCTGTGCTTTCTCGTATATCGGGATTGCAATCCTTTCAAATCCTGTAACATCCGACATACAATCTTCAAGGATGTTGATTTTTTTTGCAAGATGCCCTATATGAAGCATCTGTTTTATTGTTGTTGCAACACAGTGGCTTTTTGCTTCACCCGCAATATATATTTTTCCTGCATGAATCAGCTTATCGACAAGATCTGTGTTGAGATGAGTCTCGGGGCTTCCGGCAATCGGGACATTTGCCTTGAGGGCTCCGAAATGTTCAGTCATTGGATTCGTGCCCTTTATAACTACATCGTAAAAAAGACCTTTTCTTGCCCATTTTCCAACGGGTTTAATTATTTCGTCGACTATAGCGGCTCCATGTGATCCTATGAGGCAATGTTCGGGCCAGATTGTGTGAGGGAATTCGCCCTGCTTTTCAAGATTCCTTATATACTCTATTGCCTTACCCTTCTGAAAGCGTGGCTGCCAGGCTCCTCCAAGGATCTTTTTAAGGCTTATTTCTGTGAATGGTTCAGGTAATACTCCGTTCTTGTCTTCCCAGAAAACAGGATGTGAAATGTCAACAACATTATGATTATCCTGCGTAAGGATTATCTTGTTAATAGCTGTTTCATTGAAGGAGATGAATTTTGCCAGTCGCTCAACATCTTTTTCAGCACCGGGAACGTACAAGGATCCTCCTGGTGAACAGAAGTCATATTGCATATCAATTATCAACAGAAGGATATCTGTACTCATCTGAAAAAGCACTGGTTTCAAAAATTGAAACAAAAAAAATGAACGGATGTTTATTCCCGGCTATGAGCCTGTACTGATAAGACAACCTTTCCTTTTGTTTTGCCTGTCTCGATCTGTAGATGGGCCTCCTGAACCTTGTCTAACGCAAAGATAGAAGAAATATGTGTTTTAATAACACCTTTACCGAGTAGCGAGGCAATCTCCCTCATATTATTACCGTCGGACTGTACCATGAACCTTGACCCTGTCATCCCTGCCGCTGCGGCTTTTTCTTCAAGACCTGCAGCTGTTGCCCCTGGTATGCAGACAATTGTTCCTCCTTTTCTCAGTACTCTGAGTGAGCGGTCGATATATGGTCCCCCGATAGTATCAAAAACAAAATCAATATCATTCACAATAGTTTCAAAAGGAACAGCCTCATAGTCGATATGCAGGGATGCCCCGAGAGAAAGTACAAAATCCCTGTTCGATGCTGATGCAGTCGTTGTAACATCAGCGCCGAGATACTTCGCCATCTGTATTGCGAAATGCCCCACTCCGCCTGCACCTCCATGTATAAGGACTTTGTCACCTTGTTTCAGCTTTACTTTTTCCTTTAAAACCTGCCAGGCTGTGAGAGCCGCAAGGCATGCGCCAGCTGCTTCTTCAAAAGTTATTTCCTGTGGTTTCAGTGCAAGATGCCCCTCAGGTGCAGCCACATATTCGGCATAAGCTTTACCATGGCCAGGGAAATTAATCATTCCAAAGACATCATCACCGTTTCTGAATAATGTAACATCCTCGCCTGTTGCAATTACAGTGCCGGCTATATCCCAACCCAGGACTATCGGATTGAATTTTTTCAGGGAATCTGCAAGACTTTTACCCTGTCTTGTTTTTATGTCGACAGGATTTATTCCGATTGCCCTGACCTGCACTAGCACTTCATTCGATTCGATTGAAGGAGTCGGCTGTTCGGAAACGACCATATTTTCAACTCCTCCGAAACCTTCAAGTATAATTGCTTTCATCGCTTAAAATATAAAGCGATAACAGAAGACAGGCTGCTTTGTTTATTTAAAGAGGCGCTTAATGATCAATGTGCAAGCGGGGCTGCAACTACCTGGTCTGTTGTCCGGGCGGGTTCTTCGTTTGTGCTGTGTCCTTCAGCAATGGCGCCGTTTGTATATGGATTCACTTCAATACCCATTTTCTGAGCTATATTGAGAGGCAGTGAGTTTTTATTTATCATACAGTTGGTTGTCTTAAGCATCACATACTCTCTCGATACATAAATATAACCGTGATATTTTCCTGTATCTCCCCAGGAGTTTTTGACCTTGTAAAAGACTTCTCCATTCTGATCTTCAGCTATACCGATTATATGCATTCCATGATCGCCGGTTATAGTATAGTCGCCAAATTCCTTTTGTCTTATCTCCTGTGTTACTGCCTTCTGTTTATGAGGACTTTCAAAGAGCTCTTCAAGCTCATTGTCGGAGATGTTATCCCAGTCTTCTTCAGGAACAATTGCGACACCCTTCTTCATGTTAAAGCCTTTGCCTTTCATATCACTTGCCCAGGCTACAGAATATCCGTTCATTATAGCATTGTCTATTGTCTGGATCATTTCATTTACCGGAAGATTATAATATGTGCAGGGCGACCAGTTATCAGGTACTTCAAGCACGGCTTCCTTGTAATATGGATGATCGCTGAATGATGAGATTACTATATAATCATTGAAATCCAAGCCAAGATCATCTGCAAATTCCTTAGGAGTATAATGTTTCCCGTTATAATCAAAACCTGAAGGCAGCTTGCCAAGGTAGGCATCCAGAATACCATCAAATCCGGGTAGCCATGCAGGAGTCCTGTTTGGCGATGTTTTTATTACTCCGTTCATGTAACCCTTTAGAACAGCATCGAGTTCATCGTGATTATGTATCCGGGATCCATAGTTGAGGCCGGGATATACGTTATCAGGAACAAGACCGTATTCCCTGCTTATATTAAGCAGGTCGAAGTACTGGCCGCCGGGACTGAATGCGCAATTACCTTTCCTGCGCGCATATTCCTCGGCTTTCTTCCTGTATGCTTCATTCACTACATACATCTCAGAAAGATCATATTGTTTTTTCCCTAACCTCATGAGCTCGGATTCAAAAAATGAAAGGCCGGAAAATGACCAGCACGTTGAAGTCTGGCTCTGGTTCTTTACAGGAGTTGCCGGAACTTCTTTCTTTATGATGAACTTATATTCTTTATCCTGGCTTAATGAAGCTGCGCTTATTACCATCAGGAACAAAGCCAGGGTGATCAGGTACTTCATAAATCAGATTCTTTTTAGAAGGATTTTTTAATTCCACTTTCCTGTGACAAAGAAAAATTTTTACAGTATCACAACGGCGAAATCATGCTTTATATCATACGAAAACCCGTGACGAAATATTGTATTCCTGTGACTAAAATCTTTTTTTTAGTGACTAACGGCATAATCAGGAGATTCGATCCCGATTTATAAAACATTGATTAATATCAATCTTGCGATTGATATAAGTCAATTATGATGAATGCGACCTGCCTTAAATTTAATTTAGTAAATTGGTAGAAAATCATTCAGATGAAAAGTTGCTTTATGATATGCGCGATTGTAGCCGGAAGGGTGTAATGGCAATATACATGTCTTCTGATCGTAGTGATGAGAATAATTTCAATTTGCAGGCTAGAATGGAACAGGGATCATATAAAGTGACAATGATAAACACACTGAACGGGAAACACAATACTGAGATTATCGAAAATAGCGAAGAATGGATTAATATTCCAATTCATTTTAAAGAAGATGTCGCGATACTCGTAGAGAAACAGAAGAATATAGCCAGATAAAAGAACGATATGCTAAAAACTATCATTATGAAGACTAAATATTTTCTTATAATGCTAATGATGACCCCACAGATACTATTATGCCAGGAACCGGACAGTGCTTCAGCTATTTTCAGCTTAAGGGAAGCCGAACGGTCATTTGCAAAGTCATCTGTAATGAATGGAAGACGTGATGCATTCGTTGAATTTCTTGCAGATAAATCGATAATATTCACAGATAAATGGATAACTGATGCAAAAGAATTCTGGATCAGGCATTCTCCTTCACAAACAATTTTAAAATGGGAGCCTGAATTTATGTGCATTTCCAACAGTCATGATTTTGGAATAAGCACAGGCCCATGGGAATCACAGGAGTACCGTCCGAATACAAAACCTCTGGCCACTGGTTATTTTCTTTCAGTCTGGAAGAAGCAGGAAGGAGAGTGGAAGGTTGCTCTTGACGCAGGCATTCAAAGCCCTGCACCTTCAAAGGTTCATGACTTTACATTCATTCCTGAAAATGACATTAAGAAAGTTACAGATTCAGTTGTGAATAGTGAAGGCCCTGAAATAACAGAAATGAAGATGCTTGAAGCATGGAAGCAGAACCATTCAGTTCAGGTATATTCTTCTTTCCTCATTGATAATGCAAGAATGATGAGACCGGGCAGTCTGCCGTCATCAGAAAAGGATCTTAAAAGTAAATGGATAGACTCTAATAAATATCTGCTGTGGAAAACAGCCGGAAGCGGATCGTCAGCTACCGGTGATCTTGGTTTTACTTATGGTTATACTGAGAATCCCGGAGGAAATTATGTGAGGATCTGGACTAAGGATAACAAGGGTTACTGGAAGATTCTTATCGATATGATGAATCCGGGTCAATAACATTATGTATATCAAAATGTTAATGAAATAAGAGTTTATTAATTATACTGCTTTGAACTTTTCCTGAAATTTTCCCGTTTTAAAGCTGAAGAAACGGAATCCGGATGAGGAAATCTATCAAGATAGTTTTGATAATATTTTTAATTGGTGTTATTGGCGCAGCCGGATTTTTCCTGACTGTATATTCAGGGGCATTTGGTCATATCCGGACAAACGATGAACTTCTTAGCTATAAGAACGCCACTGCCTCTATTGTACTTTCACATGACGGACGGCTGCTTGGAAAATATTTCTCAGAGAACAGAACAAATGTGACTTATGCTGAAATTCCACCTGACCTTATCAATGCTCTGATAGCGACAGAAGACGTAAGATTCTTCAGGCACAAGGGTTATGATGTGAGGAGCTTTTTCAGGGTACTCGTCAAGACAATACTTCTGAACAAACGCAGGTCGGGCGGTGGAAGCACTATAACACAACAGCTTGCAAAAAACATGTATGGCCGTGAGAATTACGGGTTTCTCACAATATACATCAATAAAATAAAGGAAATAATACTTGCCCGGCGCATTGAGAAAGCCTTCAGCAAGCAGGAGATATTGTTGCTGTATCTCAATACTGTTACATTCGGGGAAAATGTCTATGGTATCGAAGCTGCGGCCCGCAGATTCTTCAATAAGGAAGTTAAGGATCTCAATATCGAGGAAGGCGCTGTGCTGATAGGTTTACTCAAGGCAAACAACTATTATAATCCGCGATTATATCCTGAAAATGCAACTAAACGGCGCAATGTAGTTTTAAACCAGATGAGGAAATATGAGTTTATCAGTTCACCTGAAGCAGATTCACTGATTGCACTTCCCCTGGTTCAGAATTATCTCAATTACGAAACAAAAGGGCCGGCAGATTATTTTCTTTACCAGGTCAAGGCTGAAGCAAGAGATATCCTGCTGTCTGCCGGAGCCGCTTCAGGAAAGCATTGGAACATTGAGGAAGACGGGCTTGTAATAACAACAACTCTTGATCTTACATTGCAGGAATATGCAAACAAAGCATTTAAGGAGCATCTTTCAGTAATGCAGGAAAGGCTCAATAAGCAATATGAAACATCTTCCGGAAAAAGGAGTGCAGCAGCAGTTGCCGGCAGAGAGCTTAAACGGCTGAACATGACTGAAAGAGCTTCTGAACCAAGCCTTCAGGAATATGGAGCAGACAGCGCTATTACAGGTCCGGTATCTGTAAGAGACAGCATGATCCAGGCTGTAAAGGTGCTGCAGGCCGGTCTCATGGCAATGAACCCTGTTACTGGTGAGATCAAGGCTTACGTAGGCGGTATCGATTTCAGGACACAGCCCTATGACCAGATACTCGCCCGCAGGCAGGTTGCTTCAACATTCAAGCCTATATTGTATGCAACAGCTTTCGAAAATGGGATGGATCCCTGCAGCTATCTCGATAATGATTCAATAACCGATACCGGGATAGAGGATTGGAGCCCGCAGAATTTCGATCATTCTTATGGCGGAAAATATTCTCTGTCCGGCGCCCTGATCCATTCAATGAACGTGCCGACTTATAATCTCTATATGAATACCGATTTCGCCAGTCTCGATTCACTCTGGACAAAAATGGGGTTCTCATATACACTGAATGATTATCCGTCGGTACCGATGGGAACGGCTGAGGCAAATATTAAAGAGCTATCAGTTGCATATTCGGTTTTTGCAAATGGAGGATTCAAGATAAATCCTCAAAGCATTGTTTCAATAAAAACCGCTGATGGCGAACTATTATGGCAGAATGAATTCGTTCAGCCTGAAGAAAGGATATTAAGCGAATCCACTGCTCAACTTATGAGTGCAATTCTTCGCCGTGTCATTACAGGCGGTACAGGCACTCCTCTCATCGGAGTATATGGAGTTACCCTGCCATTCGCAGGCAAGACTGGCACCTCACAGGATTATGCCGATGCCTGGTTTGCAGCTTTCAATCCTTCACTTGTTATAGTAAGCAGGGTAGGAGCTTCTTCGCCTTCAATCCATTTTAACAGTGGTTCGAATGGATCAGGAAGTACACTTGCCCTCCCGCTTGTTGGTAAGACACTCCGTGATGTTCAGCAGAACAAAGAGCTGAGAAATGCTCTTATTGCAGAATTTCCGCCGGTTCCCGATGAAATTCAGGATGAACTCAACTGCCCTGATTTCAGGGAGATAACTTTCTTCGAGGAGATAATAGATATATTCAAAGGTTCAAAGAAACATACCGAAAAGGAAGTGATTAAACCGGGTAAGCAGGAAGAAAAGAAAGCAGAAGAGCCTGCTAAAGAGAAGAAGAAATCAATTTTCAGGAGATTATTTGAAAGGAAAAGATAATGTCATTCATCTACTGAACCTGATTTTCCTGCAATGAGCGCCTTCAGATCAGGCTTCTCAATAATCATAACAAATCCAAGATAGACGATAATTAGCAATGTATGGAAAGAAATGCTCAGCAGGCGATTATCTACTTTTATCAGTACACTCACGAAATATAATGCAAGCGCCACACCAAGGAACATAAAACACTTTGGCAGATTATATCTGACAGGATAGTATTTCTGGCCAATGATATATGAAAGTACCATCATTGTGCCAAAACAAATAAAAGCAGCCCAGGCTGATCCATAGTAGCCATGAAGCACATGATCTGCCGAACGTGGTATCCACCAGAAATTGAGTGCAAATGTGATTGCAGCCCCGATTATTGAAAACCATGCTCCCCAGATAGTTTTATCAGCCAGCTTGTACCAGACCGATAAATTATAGTATACACCAAGGAAAAGGTGAGCCATCATAAGCATTGGGATGACCGATCGCCCTTCATGATAAGCCCTGCCTACAAGTATCGGGAGGACAAAATCATCGAGATAAACCATTGTGCCAAGGAAAATCAACGATACTGTAATTATAAAGTAATTCATAACTTCAGCATAAACATCCTTTGCATTTTGCTGTTTTGCCTGGGCAAAAAAGAATGGTTCCGCAGCATACCTGTATGCCTGAATGAATATTGTCATCAGGATTGCTATCTTGTAACATGCTGAATAGATACCTACCTGATATTCGGCATCTGCAGGCGACATTGGAAGAAGATATCTTAAAAGCAGCCTGTCGAAAGTTTCATTAACTATCCCTGCCAGACCTGCAAACAGCAATGGAAAAGCGTAGATAAGCATCTTTTTCCATAATGCAGGATCAAGCTTCCATCTGACAGAAAAGATCTCTGGGACAAGTAAAATGAGTACAACTGCGCTCGAAATAAGATTTGAAATAAATATGTATTCGATATTCCAGTCAGGCCTGTAAAGAACAGTGACAATATTCTTTATGGGCTCTGAACCTGTGTTTTTCAGGATCCAGGGACAGAGAAGAATAAAGAACAGGTTAAGAGCTATGTTAAGAGCAATTCCTGTCATTCTTATTCTTGCAAACCTTCCAGGCCTGTTGAGGGCTCTCAGTCTTGCAAAAGGTATTGCTGCAAGCGTATCAAGGGCAAGTATCCACCCGAACCACACAACGTATTTCTTCTGATCCTCATAATCGATAAACCTGGCGATCGGCCCGGCAAATGTTAATACAAGTATAAGGAAGACCGAAGTTGTAAATATTATTGAAAGAAGCCCTGTCGAATAGACTTTGTCCTTATCTTCTTTTTGTTGTGAGTACCTGAAGAATGCTGTTTCAAGTCCGTATGTAAGGACGACCATAAGGAATGCAGAATATGAATAGAATACACTTACTGTTCCAAAGAGACCAGGCATGAACACCCTTGTATACAATGGAGTAAGCAGGTAATTCAGTATTCTTCCAAGAATCAAAGGGATACCGTAAACAGCAGTCTGACCGGCAAGTTTTTTAATAGCGCTCACGGCTGCAAATATATATTATAAACTGACACATTATCTGATTCTGCAAATGATGTTTGTAGAAAACAAAATGCCTGATTTTGTTGTTTTTATATAAAAAATCATTAAACGGTAAAGACATGATAACGGAAACCCTCACAAAGACAAAATGGGTTGCCGACAAGGCCCATACTGAGATCAGCTTTAGCGTAAAATACCTGATGATAACCTGGGTACGTGGTGTATTCCGTGATGTGGATATTACAGCCTACACAGACGGAGATGATTTCCTTACTTCAAGTATTGAGGTGAGGATCAATGCCGGGTCTATATACACAGGTGATGAAAAAAGAGATTCTCATCTTAAGAGCCCTGACTTCCTCGATGTCGAGAATTACAGGCAGATTGTCTTCATTAGCAGTACCATTCAAAAGACAAGGGACGAAAACAGGTTTGTTTTAAATGGGATACTCTCTGTAAGGTATGTGGATGCTCCCGTAAAGCTTAATGTAGATTATGACGGTACTGTCAGGGATCCCTGGGGTGTCGAAAAAGCAGGTTTCCGGATTACAGGAGAAATAAGGCGGAGCGCCTGGGGACTTACCTGGAATACAGTCCTTGAATCAGGGGGCGTTCTTGTCGGAGATGAAGTGAAAATAGACTGCGGTCTTCAACTTGTGAAACCAGACAGTAACATCGAATAGCTTTGCTTTATTCATATCTCAAAGCCCTTACCGGATTCCTGTTTGCAGTTTTAATTGTCTGAGAAATAACTGTAAGGATCGCTATCATTATTGTTATCGCCGGCCCGGCAAAAAACGACCAGACAGGGAAAGAAGCGTGAAAATAATATCTTCCGAGGAAAAACTTTCCGGCAATATAAGCAAGGGGTAAGGCAATGATCACGGATATGACAAGCCATCCGGCGAAATCAGAAAGCAGAAGAGCAACAAGAGACAGAGTGGTGGCTCCATTTGCTTTCCTTATACCTATTTCCTTGGTACGGCTTTCTGCAGTAAATGAAGCAAGACCATACAATCCAAGGCAGGCAAGCAGGATCGCTATTATGAATGCAATGCCTGAGACAGTGTATGGCAATTTGGGGCTTGAATAAACCTCAAGATCACTGAATAATCCTGCATGCATCTGACTTTCCGGATCATAAATTCTGAATACTCCATTAACTGCATCTCTTATCTTACCGAACGCTGCAGAAGAGAATTTGATAAGCACATACGGAGTTCCTGATGATTCATTTCTCATTATGGAAGGAACCACGGGACCGGCAAGATCAATTGCATGAAAATCCCTGAAGACACCGATTATAGTTCCCTGTCTGCCATCCACAGAAATAACCGAACCGACAGGATTCTTTAATTCCATCACCTTTACAGCTACATCATTTATGAGGAAAGCCGATGTATCTGTAGAGAATGAACGATTAAAGAACCTTCCTTCGTTTAGAACGAGCCTGACGATTTTGTCATAGTCATAATCAGCATTTATGCGCCAGAAATGCGTTTCTTTTGATGCGTCCATCCCTTCCCATTTCACTGCGTTTGTTACGGAAGCGCCTCTTGAAGGAATGCAGTTTGTAAATGTAACAGCTTCAACACCCGGTATGGCAAGCAGGTCACTTCTGAAACCTTCTTCATTTTTTATTATCTTCTCAGTTGTGTTCAAAATTATAGTGTTGTCCTTTTCAAGTCCCACATCAAAATTCCGCATATAGCTGTCCTGAGCTTTAATTATCAGCATTACAATAATCAGTGTTACGGGTATTGTGAATTGAATAACAATAAGAGACTGCCGGAAGCGGCGGAAACTGTTTGCTGTGTTTTTCTTCCATTTCAATGATTCTGCAGGTTTCAGTGAGGCAAGATAAAATGAAGGAAGAAAGCCTGACGCGAATCCCGTAATTACAATTAGCGATATAAGGATCAATAAAGTTCTTATCTCAAGGATCTTCATCTGTATCTCATTGTGCATTGCAACATTGATGCCGGTTAATAACAATCTTGAAATAATAATGGCAAAACCCATGCTTACGAGGATAAGGAGATAAGATTCTCCCAGGAGCTGAGCTATTACAGGTATTCGCCCGCATCCTGCGATTCGTTTAACAGCTATTTCCGTGTTTCTTCTAAGGTTAACTGCGATTGTCAGATTAATGAAATTGAAGCAGGCTATCAACAGAATGACAAAGCCTATGCAGCAGACAATAAATACATACTGCATTTCTTTCCAGACTCTTTTCCCGTCGACATAAGAATACAGCAGCTTGTCCTTCATCGGGAACAGGAATAATTCCTGGTTCATTGTTGATTCGCGATCGAGAAGGAGCTTGCTGATCTTTTTTTCCACCTGGCTCCTGGCTGCATTCTCTTTAAGAAGCACCCAGGTGCTGTTTGATGTCGCGCCTGTCTCAAGAGCCCACTTATTATCTGAAATGAATCTTTCAAAAGGAATCACAAAATCAAACTGAATACCCGATTGAACAGGAACATCCTTAAACACGCCGCTTATTGTGAATACTTCTTCTTTATTGTCATGGCTGACCGGGATCGACTTACCTGTACAATCGGCGCTGCCAAAGAATTTCATTGCTGTGCGTTCAGAGATAGCTATTGAATTTATGTCTTCAAGCAGGTTAGTTTTATTTCCGGTCACCGGAAATGTAAAAACATCGAAGAAATTTTTATCTGCATAAATTCCTTCTTCATCAAATGACTTTTCACCGTTTTTGAAAGAAAATTGCCTGTTTGCAATTCTCACTGAAGATTCAATTTCAGGTGATTCTTTCTCAATAATCTCCTTCAGTGATGCAGAGAGGTATTCCTTTGGAAACCTGTCTCCGTTGAAATAAGTAACATAAGCTTCAACTGAATAAAGCCTGTCGTAATTCTTATTGAATTTGTTGAATCCTGTTACATGAATTGCGTACATTATCGCAATGATTGCACAGCTAAGGCCGAATGTCATGCAGGCAAAGTTCAGCAGATAAGTTTTTTTATTTTTAAGGAAGAAACGTAATGCAATTTTGAGAAAACCTGTTTTCATTGTATTCTGATTTGAATTCAAAATGACAACAAAGAGGGCTGATTACCAAAAGCAATATACTACATTGGCTTTTTACCGGACAACTTTAAGCAAATCATCGATAAGAATGACATTGTTTAACCTGTTCAATGTTCCCTGTCCGAATTTTATTTTACTTTACTATTCTGTATTTGGTATTAAAGACCAACCCTGTTGCAGGGGAGCAAATGGTAAACTACTAAAAGCATTTGATGTGGAATCTCAGATAATAATCTCCCAGATAGTAATTCTTGCAGTTGTAGTTCTTATCGGTGTCATTGCTGCAAAGCTCGGGGTACTTACCCTGGCTTCGAAAGACATGCTGTCAAAAGTCATATTCAATATATCTCTTCCTTTAATGTTGTTCTCGAATTTTCTGAGGATGAAGGCAACACCTCAATTATTGGCTAACAGCTTTGTGGTTCTTTATCTTTCGGCATTGGTGATCTTCTTTCTTCTTCTTATCGGATGGATTTCAACAAGAATATTTAAAATAAAAGGACGTGAGGCATCGGTTTTCAGGGCGCATTCAATGTTCGGGAATACGATCTTCCTTGGGTTCCCTCTTATTTTTGCTTTGTTCGGGGAGGAGGGTCTGCTGTACGCAACTATATTTCAGCTTATTTCGAATATAATTATGTGGACAGTCGGAGTGATTGTAATGACTTATGGTGAAGGAGCTGATCTGAAGAAAACTATTAAAAGAGTTTTGAATCCCAATACAATTGCAATAGTTACGGGATTTGTATTCTTTTTACTCTCCGTAAGGTTGCCCAGAATAATACTTGAGCCTTTTTCACAGCTCGGATCTGCAAATACATGGCTATCTATGCTTTATATCGGTGCGATGCTTTATTTTTCAGGAGCAGGTGACTTTCTTAAAACAAAAAGCATTTATTTGCTAAGTTTCAACAGACTGATGCTTGCCCCGGCGTTTATTATCCTGTTCTTCCATATTGCATCAGTAAGCGGATTATCGGATATTGCAAAGCTTCCTCTTTCTGTCGTTATCTTGCAGGCCTCAATGCCATGCATGGCAAGTGTTGTAATAATGGCCCGTGAACTCGGTGCCGATGATCATCTTGCAGTCGGTAATGTGTTTATTTCAACAATATTCAGTATCTTGACATTGCCACTTGTTCTCATTGCGATTAACAGGTTATTATAATATGAAAACGCGGTTAATAAACTTCCTTAAGCAATACTGGCTTCTTCTTGTGATTATAATGGCGAAGTTCATTCTGCAATATGTGCTTGTAAATCCATATTATGAGCTTCACCGGGATGAATTCCTGCATCTCGATCAGGCAAATCATCCGGCATTCGGATTCATATCAGTGCCTCCGCTGACATCAATTATCTCAAAGCTTATATTCCTTTTTGGCGGCGGCGAATTCTGGGTAAGGTTTTTTCCGGCGCTTACCGGAGCTTTGACAATAATAGTATGCTGGCTGATGGTTGAGAGGCTCGGCGGGAAGATACTGTCGAAGCTGCTTGTTTCACTTGCCCTGCTTTTCTCGGTCTTCCTAAGGATCAATATGCTTTTCCAGCCTAATTCTGTCGATATTCTTGTCTGGTCGCTTCTTTTTTACTCTCTTATCGGGTACTTTCAGAATCCATCCGGAAAATGGCTTTATTATCTTGCACTGATTATCACTATAGGTTTTTACAACAAGTATAATGTGATATTTCTTTTAATTGCTGTCGGGGCTGGTTTATTATTAACCCGGAGTCGTAAAATATTCACCGGCAGATTTTTCATTAAAGCGCTTTTATTAACATTATTATTAATTATACCGAATATAATCTGGCAGATTGTTAATGATTTCCCCCTACTCAATCATATGCGTGTTCTATCGTCTGAACAGCTTGTAAATAACTCCGCAGGAGGATTCTTAAAATCGCAGATCACTATATTTTTGGGCTCATTTCCTTTGGTAATTACAGGGTTGCTTGCATTATTCATTTTCAAACAATTCAGGCCATTCAGATTCTTTGCGATTTCATTCATAATCATTATGGCCATTTTCGCTCTTCTGAAAGCAAAAAATTATTATGCTCTTGGAATATTCCCTGTTATTATTGTTTTTGCTTCGATATTTCTTGAGAGAGTATTAAAACCATTATGGAAAACAATTGTATTTTCTGCTTTGATCATGTTCAATCTGCTTGTTACGGTAACAGTGATCAGATTCCTTATGCCCTGCATGTCTCCGGAGATGATCGTTACAAATAGCTCATATTTTGAAAAGTTCGGCATGCTGCGCTGGGAAGATGGAAAGAATCATCCATTGCCACAGGATTTCTCAGATATGACAGGATGGAAGGAAATGGCTGATAAGGCTCTTGAAGCTTACAGGCTTATTCCTGAGAATGAGCTTGAGAATACTCTTGTGTTTTGCCATAACTATGGTCAGGCAGGCGCTCTGAACTATTTCAACAAGGGAAAGATGAAGGAAGCTTATTCTTTAAACACTGATTATATATACTGGATACCTGAAAAAGCTGATATAAAAAATGTAGTCCTCGTTGGTGATAATGTTGATGATGATATTGCAAAGATGTTTGGCAGCTTTAAACAAACAGGAATAATCGAAAATAAATATGCCCGTGAAAATGGAACCGGAATTTACCTGTTAACAGGGGCATCGCCTGCTTTCTCTGATTTTTTTTATAAAGAAATTGAAAGAAGAAAAAAAGAACATGACATATTCTGAAATGTATGAAGATTAAAACTACCCTTATAATCCTCTTTCTGCTGACTCTCGATGCCGGCAATCTTGATGCACAATCGGGAAAGGTTCCCCCGTTCCGGATGATGCTTACCGATGGTACGGTTTTTAAGGCTCAGTATCTTCCAATGGGAAAATCAATTCTCATTATTTATTTCTCACCTGATTGTGAAGAATGTCATAAATTCACAACAGCATTAATGACAAGGATGAAAGAACTCAGTAATGTTTCAATTGCCATGATAACGTACCAGCCTGTGAAAAATATAACAGAATACGTCAATGAAAACCACCTGCTTGAGTACAGTAATGTCTATGCAGGCAGCGAATACCCGAGTCTGTTTGTGAGAGATTACTATAATGTAATACATTTCCCATACGTGGCCCTCTACAATAAAAACGGGGAACTTGTAAAGAAATACACAGATAAAGAAATCAGTGTGGATGATCTTCTTTCAAGGATCAGGATGCTTAAGTGAGAAATAGACGTAACTTTGCATCATGAACCAGGTTGGTAAAATTTTAATAATCACGGGAATCATAATACTGATAGCCGGAATTATTTTTTATTTTGCAGGCGATAAGCTGAACTGGATCGGAAGGCTTCCCGGGGATATAAGAATTGAAAGAGAAAATACAAAGTTTTACTTTCCTGTAACAACAATGATCCTTCTTAGCCTCCTTCTTTCTTTGATAATGTGGATAATCAGGAGATTTTTTTGAACTATCTGATCTCTTTAAGACCGCCGTCTTCAGAGTAATAAATCTTTGGCCCTCTTCTTGCAATCTGCATTTCAAGGGTATAGTTTTTTATAAGATTCCTGTCTTCACCACGGTACTGCACAGGTTTTTTCTTTTTTTCCTTTGTCTTTATCATATCTGATTTTAATTTATGTAAATGTACTAATACGCGAATACTTCGCTGTGATCATTAATCAAATGAAACGCGCTGACATGTCAAAGAAATAAGTCGTTTGGTCATGTTCAGGCTGAAATTGCTGATATATCGATCCGGGAAGATTGTTAATCGTATAACAACTAACTTTTGATATTATAAATTCTCCTGCATGATCATTATGAATATTCTGATAATGGTGAACTAATAATCTCGAGATATGACTGTGCAATCGGGAAAAATATACACTTTTTTCCCGGCAGGTATTTCTACCTGATAAACCAACGAGTTTATGAATGAATTCAGGTAAAAAAAATCACAAAATCAGGTGCATGTAATCAACCTTTCGCGTGAGTACCTCTATTCAAAAATGAGCCTCAGGTAATACTTTTGTTTTGTCAGGGGAATCGGGGCCTGACGGGAGATAGTAATAAAACAGAACCTGAATACCGCGCACTTATCTGACTTGGGGGGCAGGTTTTATTCAGAAAAAACAACACTATGAAAACAATTATGAACTCAGCGAGGATTTTGCAACTTTTTGCAATTATGTTCTTTGTAGCAGTGCTATTCAGCTCCTGCTCACAACATACGTGCTATGCCTATACAAGGCCGGGCGACAGGCTTGCAAAGGCTAAGAACATGAGAGACAGATCAAAAGGAGCCAGAAACATTCAATTTCCTGTAACAACGATTGCAAAGCCTGAAAAAAGCAGGGCTGCTCACATCTGATTATCATTCATTTCAATTTGTATTGCAGACAGCGGGAATTTTAAACCTCACCCCGTAGCTGCGAATAAGATTACTTTGCAGACAATATGCAACGGGGATGCCATTAAAAGGCCTCCCCGTTCTTTTTTTACTGTTCGATACAATCTTTTTTTACATTTTGCTTGGTATTTGTAAATAATACTCTACATTTGTAGATAAGAATTAATAATTGTAGAGAATGTACCTTACAAATGCAGAAGAACAGGTAATGAGATTGCTCTGGAAACTTGAAAGAGCTTTTATACGTGACCTCATGGATGAGTTTCCTGAACCAAAGCCAGCACAGACAACAGTGTTTACTCTCTTGAAAAGGATGATAGATAAAGGCTTTGTGAATTTTAAACAGTATGGAAACTCAAGAGAGTATTATCCGCTTGTAAGTAAGAAGGAATACTTCTCAAAGCAGATCAGCGAAATGATAAGCAAATTCTTTAATAATTCAACTACCCAGTTTGCTTCATTCTTTGCTGATGAGACAGATTTGACACGGAAAGAACTTGAAGAATTACGGGAAATTGTAGAAAAGAAACTTGCCGTTAAAAGATCAAGGAAATGATAGCTTATATCTTAAAGTCAATCATCTGTATGTCCCTTTTATTCGGGGTATACTGGTTTTTACTCAGGAAAGAGAAAATGTTCATCTTTAACAGATTCTTCCTGATATTCTCAGTCATTTTTTCATTGCTGATCCCTGTTGTTATCCTTCCTGTATATCTTGGATATCGGGATATACCGCAAGGTTTGGTTCCATTTTTTTACCGGGCTCCGGAGACAAAGATTGTCACTGATCAGTATAGTGAAGATCAGTTAAAACCTGAACCTGTTGTAAATCCGCGTATTCACGATGGAAAACAGGTAGCAGAAAATGATATTATCAGGGAGAAACGCGTGAGTCTCATCCTGGTTCTGTATTTTACAGGCTTATCAATAATGATAATCCGTTTTCTCAGGAATCTCAATTACCTGAACAATCTAAAAAGAAGTTCTGAGAAGATTGATCATGAATGGTATCAGATCGCACTTCTTGAGAATCATGCCGGGGCGTTCAGCTTTTTCAATGTCGTCTTCCTGAACAGGGCTGATTATCTGGGGAAAAAAATCAATATTAACGTGCTTAACCATGAGCTTGAGCACGTCAGGCAGGCTCATTCAATTGATATAGTTTTTTTCGAGATTGTGAATATGTTATTCTGGTTCAATCCTGTATTCTTCTTATATAAGCACGCAGTCAGGTTAAACCATGAATATCTGGCTGACGAAGCGGTGATAAGAAATCAGGCTGAAACAAGAACTTATGCAACTGAACTGATAAATTATATAAAAAATGGTTCATCAATAAGACTTGCAAGCGGAATGAGTCCTTCAATGATCAGGCTTCGTTTGTTGATGCTGAATACAAATTCTGCTTATACCAGAAATAGATCCAGGACTATTGCTGCAACAACAATTTCTACCCTGCTGATGATCATCCTCAGCATAAAACCTGCTTATACAAGTTCTAATGAAGGTAAAAAGGGCAACAAGGGCATTAAAAATAATGATGACATTATAACAGAGGAAGTTAAATTCAGAGATACTGATTTTGAAAAGCTGAATTCTGTTGTTGTGATTGATGGTAAAATACTCAACCCTGATGATTCTTTGACAATAGATGTTAAAAACATAAAGAATATAGAAATCATTGCTAAAAGGAAGGCAGTTCGGAAGTATGGAAGACAGGCAAAAAATGGAGCGCTTGAGATTACGAGCAATGGTTTCGCAAACGGATCTGCACCTGATTCGCTCCATTTTAAGAAGATTTATACAATTAATTCGGCTGACATATCAATTTATGGACATTCGGGAAAATTTGTAACAGATTCATTAAGAGTATATAAAAAGAACCATTCTGAAAAACCTGTAAAAATCCTGGTCTCAAACCTTTTCTCCGCGAGTATCTGGACATATCCTATCTTCCATCAACAGGATTCTCTCAAACGTTGGAGAATTATTGAACTATATACACGGGATTATTTCAGGATTAAAGGAAAGGTAATTCAAAGAAATGGGCAACCACTTCGGGGTGCAACAATAAACCTTCCAGAAAGAAATAAAAGGGTGACAGCTAATGAAGATGGTGAATTTTTTATAAGTGATGTCAATCCCGGTGTTACGGCAGAAATTTCAGCAGAAGGCTATAAATCATTGAAATTTAAAGTTAAACCGGCAGAATTCGGATACAAAATGAATATCACGCTTGTCGGTATTGATGAACAGGATCCGGATGAAAAAATTACAATTTTGAATAATAATTTAAAAGTTTTTTCAGGTACATGGAAATTTAACAAAGAGATGAGTACAAATAAAGACCGGCCTTATTCCCAATATATAATTCGCCAGTTTGATTCAGATTCGATAGTGTTGCATGAGACTATCTTTGATAAGGAGGAGATTAATCTAAAGAATACATTTCATTTTAATACAATAAGTATTAATTCCCCGGAAGAAGATGCCATAAAAACAATCCAAAAATGTGTTATTGGCGCTGACGGTAAATCTTTCTTTGTAACTCTGAAGGCTGTTAGCTTTATTGGGCGTTTCAGGGGTTATAAGACTGTTACTGTTTTTTCGTTGAATGAAAGCGGGGACCAATTGACAATACAGAATGTTCACTTTCAGGATCCCGATTCTATCGGTGTAAACGATATATCTGTCTTTGATAAAATATAATATTACTCCTGATTGTCGATGCTTTAAGCAAATGTATTAAGCAGAGTAAAAAAATGTAGAAGAATCAGGGTAACATTCTGGTTTTTTATTCAATATTTGAGCCGGGGATTACTAACTTAAAGCTTAAATTGAATAAAAACCTGATCTTTCCGGCAATTTTGTTATTGTCACTCGCATGTTCGAAAATAGATGATGCTCCTGATGATTCTCGTGCTGGACTGTTGGCAACAACAAAACCAGTCGATCCGTTCGAGATTCATAATATTTTGTCCGCCTTTCGCAGCCTGCAGGAACGTGACACGTCTGTTAATGATTTTGATATAAAACCAAATCATATTTATGTTCGCTTCATGCCGCGGAATGAAAGTGAACTGGAGCAGCTCCGGAGCGATACGACGATTGTTCTCTTTGACTACCCTCTTAATACCGAAGACAATGATTCAATAATTAATCCTGTTTCATCATTTTCTGAATCAGGTATTCAATATCAGTACAGCGTCTTACCGATTGATAAGAAAATTCCTTCTGTAAGATATGAGATCCTGTATGAAGTATTTCTTCCTCCTTCAGATAATATTACAAAGAAAAACGCTTCAGATAATTTCTTTGAAAAACTTGTGAATGAATCAGCAAGGCTCACGGGCAATATAAGTGAGTTCGATACAATTAAATCTGCAAGATCTTCCAAAAAGAGATGGTCTCCGGGTGGACGGGTAAGAGTATGGGATGATTTTCTGAATATGTATATACCTGTCTGCCATGTTAATGTACATGCCAGATGGTTTACACATATTGAATCAGCCCTTACTGATGATGAAGGATATTTCAGAATGAGCAGCTTCACTCATGCTGTAAATTATTCAATTAAATGGGAGAACTCACGTTTTACCATCAGGGATGGTTTGTTTTTCCAGGCCTGGTACAACGGTCCAAAGATGAAAGGCGACTGGTTCCTCGATATAATCGGAGGAAAATCAAAGATGTTTGCAACAATACACCGTGCGGCTTACAGGCAATTTTACGGAGATAACCTGGGCTTGTTCAGGCCAACGCTGAATTCAGGAGGACGTACAAAAATCTGCTACATGGATGGGGATGGAACAGGAGTGTTTAAAGGGGATTTCAGTGGTGGCGGTTTGCTTCCTGATATTAAAATATGGGGTAGCAATTCAACTAAACCAAGCAACTTTATCTTCGCCTGTGCTACGCATGAACTGGGCCATCAGGCGCATTCACAATACATTGGAAATTTTAGGTACATTAAGGTCTCACAGATAATAAAAGAAAGCTGGGCTGAAGCAGTTGAGTGGGCAATCACGAATGATGAGTATCATAAACTTGGTCAGAAATATGGAAACCGTTCAGCGATTGGATATGATCACCAGTTCGGCAAACATGCTGAATGGCCCCTTGTTCCTGACAGGAATTACTCACCCGCATTTATTGACCTGATTGATGATTTCAACCAGGGCGAAGCTTTCGGCAAAGAATATCCTGATGATAAAATATCTCAATACACGATTTTGTATTTGAACAGGTATATACTTCCCAGCTCGACAGACATTAACAGCCTTCGTGAAGAATTAATAAAGCATAAACCTGAGGGAGTCGATGATGACTCGATCAGGGATTTATACTTATTATATTGAAAACATAGGATTAAGGCCTTTGTTGCGATGAATTTATGTATGTCCTCAGATTCAGCGCCTGTTGCAGGTGCATATTTATCGCAGGCAGGTTTTTATTTGCATATTCTACAAGATCCATGTTCTTCCCGTTGCTGATCTGTGTCTGCATGAGGGTCTGAGCTGCCTGGTGATCCATCACCTGACTCTGAATATAGGCGCTGTCAAAAGCATTATTAGTCATGCCTGAAAGCTTGTTGTACAGGGTGATATGTGCTGCGTCCATGCTGTCGGGTAAAGATACATTAAGTCTTTTTGCAAGTGAATCAAGCTGTTTGTTTGCCTTTGTATGTTCAGTGACCATCGTTCCGGCAAAGATAAGTATCGAATCGTTTGTCGATTTACTCAGAGCCAGCTGTCCGAAGCGGATCTCGGCAAGATTGGAGGCTGCAGCTGCTGTTGAAAACGTCTGATCCTGCGATGCTAAATCGGGTTCGTCATTTTTGTCGTCCTTACATGCGCTGATACCGGCAACTGCCATTACCAGTACAGCTAATAATACATTTCTTGTTCCTGGGATTGTTCTCATATTGCATAATTTTAATTGTTTACTCTCACATCATTAATATCAACCCCGAAAAACATGAGTATGTTCATTATGCCTCTGATTGGCCAACTATTAAGGCTTTTTTCATAAACCGGCCTCTCTCCAAATTTCTCCCTGAAGTGGGAGAAGCTTGAGTTTTGGGATAGAAGAATATATATAGATTTTAAGTTATTGCTTCTCTCCGAGTAGCACCCCTAAATCCCCCGGGGGGGGACTTTTGCATTTCGATATAAGGGAGTAATACTATCGAGTCAGGCTTTCAGGTTACTTTTAAGCGAAATTGTTCCCCGCTCTCTTCAGGAGCGGGGAATTCAAGGGGTGAGGCCGGATAGGTATAGGTTCGGCACCCCTAAATCCCCCAGGTGACTTTTAGTTCTCGATATGGCACCCCTAAATCCCCCAGGGGGGACTTTTGCATTTCGATATAAGGGAGTAATACTATCGAGCCAGGCTTTCAGGTTACTTTTGTCGAAATTGTTCCCCGCTCTTTTCAGGAGCGGGGAATTCAAGGGGGGAGGCCGTATAAGAAGAGATTTTCTATGATAAGTAGCTTCGACGAATTCGCACGCGGAATGCTCTGAGCACTCCGCGTGGATTTAAACTCTGCCCACCCTGCGTTAAAGAAAAAATTCAGGAAAAGCTTGCCCCGGCATGTTACAGCATCGTCGGAGGAAGGGTGCAGAAGTATAAAGCAATACAATACAGGGTACTCTTTTTCGTTTAATCTATATTCTTATATATTTAACACTTCTGCAATTATACCTGTCATTAATGCGTAAGTTATTAGTTATCATTCCAGTAATCCTGATTCATTGCTCCTGTCGCGAGCTTGTAACCGATGAATTCCGGGAATTTGATCCTGTTCCCACAGTTAACAGTATCCTGATCGCCGGCAAACCCCTTAAAGTTCAGGTATCTCTGGCTGAAAAGTTAGATACAAACAAACTGACTCTTGCAGTTAACTCAGAAATCTCACTTTATATAGACGGAAGCTATGTTGAAAAACTTCTGCCTGACAGTAGTGGCTTATTCTTCTCCTCATCTGTTGTTGAGCCACTCAGAACTTACAGTTTGGATGTAAAAGTTCCGGGTCATGAAACAATAATCTGCAGCGAATCACTTCCTTCTCCGTCACCCATCCTTAATATTGTCCATACCAGCAGGGCAGGGAAGGATGAAGAAGGTGTTGTTTATCCCTCAGTTTCTGTAACATTTAAAACAAATCCAACTGCAAAGCAATTTTATGAATTGGTAGTATGGGCACTTCATGAAAGGTATAAACAGGCCATTTATCTTGAAAAGATCACAGATCCGGTTTTGCAGAATGAAGGCCTTCCATTGACAATCTTCAGCAATGAGATAATCAGGGATTCAATTTATACAATGACTATTAATTATTTCACAGGGGGAGCAAGCGCCGGGACAAACATTCCCTGGCACACAGACTTGTATCCCTTGATAATAGAGCTGCGTTCCTGCACAAGCAGTTATTATAAGTTTGTTAAACAAAAGTATTTATACGAAACAGGTCTTGATTTTGACATTCTATCAACATCAGCAAATGCCTTTCAGCTTTTCTCAAATATTCCGGGCGGTTACGGAATATTTGCCGGTTATTCAGTAGTTGCTTCTGACACCTTATTTCCCGTATTCTGATATGAAGATAATTCTTATTAATACAGGTATTTTCCTGTTATTGAGCTTCTCTGTTGATGCGCAGCAAAAAATCAATGTTTCAGGATTTGTTAAAAACAGGGATAACGGCGAACGTCTGATCGGCGCAAATGTCTCTGAAACAGGAACAGCAAACGGAACAACAGCTGATTATAACGGATATTTCAACCTTGTTGTTAAAAAAAGTACAAGCCTGAAAGTCACGTATATCGGCTTCGAGGAACAGGTAATTAATCTCGGGAACAGCAATGATACAATTGTTGAAGTTTTAATGATTTCGAATTTCGAACAACTTGCTGAGGTGACTATAAAAGCAGAAAGAAATCAGAAATCCAATGTTTCAACCCTCGACTACTCCCAGATTACTCATATACCTTCACTTGGCGGCAAACCCGATGTAATAAAGGCGCTTCAGCTACTGCCCGGAATAAGTTCACAGAAGGAAGGATCGAGCCTCATGATAGTACGTGGCGGGGATCCGGGTCAGAATCTTTATCTCTTTGATAATGTTCCCGTGATATATGTAAATCATCTTGGAGGGTTCATGTCGGTTTTTAATCCTGACATGATCAACAATATAGATGTGTATAAAGGTGGATTTCCATCAAGGTATGGTGGAAAACTATCTTCTGTTATGGATATAACCCAGAAGGAAGGTGATTATTCTAATTATAAAGGCTCTTTTAGTGCAGGTATAACTGATTTGTCATTCAACCTTGAAGGTCCCACAGGAATTAAGAATTCAAGCTTTATTGTCGGTGCCCGAAAGACACTGTTTGATCCCTTGATGGCATCATTGCAGCTCATTCAGGGCAATGATTATTTGGTCGCGTACGGTTTTCATGATATCAATGGCAAATTTTCATGGAAACCGGGTAAGAACAATAGCTTAAGCCTGAATTTTTACCAGGGTGATGATTATCTCAATTATTGGTCATTGAGTAAGGCAAAATACAGGATGGGTGATAAATGGGGAAACTGGCTTCTATCTGCAAAGTATAATACAATATTATCTCCAAGGCTGTTTTCATCGAGCAGCATTTCATATACAAGATACAGGTTAAAAGAGTTCATGAGGTACACGTTACAGGATCAGGATACATCCACATCATATAAGGAAAGCTATAAATCTTCAGTCAGGGATTTTTCATTCAGGTCAGGTATGAAATACACAGCTTCAGAAAGATGGTTTGCTGAATTTGGAGTACAGGGCTCGTTCCTGTCAATGAATCCAAATGAAATCTATGTATCTTCACGGTCAGTTCAGCAGCAAGCGAAATCTGTCAATTCAATAGAGTCTGCTATCTATGCAGATAATACTTTAAGATTAAACGGATTGTCAATTACTCCTGGTTTCAGAATAGTCAATCACTTCACACATAACTTTTCTGATTTTTCATTTGAACCAAGATTCAATGCAAATCTTCAATTATCAAAAAATCATTCTGTCAGCTTAAGTTACATGAAGGTTTCGCAATATTCACATCTTGTATTTACCAGAGGCAATATAATGAATAACGAGGTCTGGATACCGGCAGGAAAAGAAATTCCTCCTGCAAAATCCAACCAGGTAACAGTGGGCTGGAATGGTTCATACATGAATGGAGCATTCACATCAGAACTGAGTTTCTATTACAAGGATATGTATAACCTGTCCGCTTACAAGGAGGGGTACACAAACATGATGGGGGATGAGAACTGGATAACAAAGATCGAAACAGGCGGAAAAGGCAGATCGGCAGGTTTTGAATTACTGCTAAAGAAAAATACGGGCAACTGGACCGGATTCATAAGCTATGTTCATTCAAAGACAACAAGGCAGTTCCCCGGTATAAACTATGGGAGGGAGTATCTCTTTGATTATAACCGCCCTGATAATCTTTCAATTAATCTCAACCGCAGGATAAAGGATAATCTGAATCTTAATATTGTATGGCTATACCAGTCGGGTTTACCCTATACTGAAGCGATAGGAAGGCAATATATTCCTTCTGTAAGTGGTGATGACTTATACGGCGAGGATTTCTTTTATGAAGGTTTGATATATGGCGAAAGGAATGGCGCCAGGATGAAAGATTATCACAGGCTCGATATCGGATT
>DATALC010000106.1:0-45646 GCA_036261265.1 Bacteroidales bacterium | reverse complement strand
AAGCTCAAAAATAAAGTCCCGGTTATAATTGCCGGGACTTTTTATATCTGATAATCTATTTTTATCAATCTCCCCAGCCCCCCATGAACTGTCCGGTCTTGGCAAATGTCGATTTCGGATTGACGCAGCATACAGGTATTTTTGAGCTGTTTGCAATCATATACTGTTCAGCGGCGCCCACAACATAATCAAGTGCTGTGATGTTCTTTGTTGTCATAATCAGGATCAGGTCGGCTTTGATCTGCTGTGAAAAATCTATTGTCTGCTGTGCAAAATTCCCCTTCGGAACCTCATGAATTTCATATTCTATGTTGTTCTGAATAAGATATTTTATTGCGAAGTTTATATTGATGTTTGTCTTCTTCAGAAGGTTTTTATCGGTTGTTTGTGAGACAAGGAATTTGATCTTTGAATCAAAATACTTCCCCATGAATATGGCCATCTTTATCTTCTCCTTATTTTCACTTCTGAAATCGATAGGGAAAACAATGCTGTGATAACGTTCCATGTCTGCCGGGGGATCCTGGACAACAATGAAAGGAACTTTGGATTTGACAATGACTTTCAGGGCCCAGCTGCCTGTCAGCTTCTGCATTCCCTTCATCCCATGCGTTCCCATTATGACAAGACTTGCATCTTTGTCATTCGCAAATGCAGCTATTGCGCTGAATATACTTCCCTTTTCAATATGAGGTATCACAGGGAGATTATATTTTTTTGCATTTTCATCGGCAACATGCTGCATCAATACCTTTTTCTGGCCTTCTTCAGATTTTGATATTCCAGGGTCAACAATATGAAGAAGGGCAATATCGTTACCTACCATCCTGCTGATTTTTACAGCATGAGCCAGGGCTGATTCTGAGACAGGGGTAAAATCCCATGTCACAACTATCAGTTTCTTCTGTTCATCCATATATTTGAGATTTACCTAATTTAACTCAAAGTTATTCAGAATTTGGCAAATTTCAAACCATTCTGTAAATGCGTTGTATAACTCTATAGTTAAATCGTTATTTTATTAATTTTGCGCTACAACTTTTGGAGTTATAGCATTTAATTATGGAAAGAAGTAAGATAAAGAAGCTTTTATCGGAGACTCCTCTGAATAATGAGGTCCTTGTTAAAGGATGGGTCAGAACAAAGAGAGGGAATAATAACGTTGTTTTTATAGCACTGAATGACGGATCAACAATCAATAATATCCAGGTAGTTGCTGATGCGTCCCGTTTTAGTGAAGATCTCATCAGGGATATTACGACAGGCTCCTGCCTGTCTGTAACAGGAAAGCTTGTTGAATCACAGGGCAAAGGCCAGACAGTCGAGATAAATGCCTCAGAAGTAATAATCTACGGAAAATGTGATGCTGAAACATATCCTCTTCAGAAAAAAGGTCATTCAATGGAATTCCTGAGAGAGATTGCGCATCTTCGTTTCAGGACAAACACATTCGGCGCAGTTTTCAGGATCAGGCATTCAATGGCTTTTGCAATTCACAGGTTTTTCAATGAAAAGGGGTTCTATTATCTGCATACACCAATTATAACAGGAAGCGATGCTGAAGGTGCGGGTGAGATGTTCCATGTAACATCTATGGATCTGAACAATCCCCCTCGTACGAAAGAAGGAGCCATTGATTTCAGCAACGATTTTTTCGGAAAGCCGACAAATCTTACGGTTTCAGGTCAGCTTGAAGGCGAATTGGGGGCATTGTCTCTTGGTGAGATCTATACTTTCGGTCCTACATTCAGGGCTGAAAATTCAAATACCCCGCGCCATCTGGCAGAATTCTGGATGATAGAACCTGAAATGGCATTTTACGACATAAAAGATAATATGGATCTTGCAGAGGAGTTTGTAAAATACCTCATAAGATACGCCCTCGAAAACTGCATCGACGATCTGAATTTCCTTAACACCATGGTCGATAAAGGGCTCATTGAAAAACTTAAATCAGTTGTTGAAAACGAATTTGTAAGAACTACCTACACAGAAGCAGTTAAGATACTTGAAGCAGCCGGAAGGAAATGGGATTACCCTGTCGGCTGGGGCAGGGAGCTGCAGGCTGAACATGAAAGATACCTCGTTGAGATTCATTACAAGAGGCCCGTCATAATTACAGATTATCCTAAGGCTTTCAAAGCTTTTTATATGAAGCAGAACGATGACGGAAAAACAGTACGTGCTATGGATGTGCTTTTTCCGGGAATTGGTGAGATAATAGGTGGTTCACAGAGAGAGGAGGATTATGAAAAGCTTATCGGCCGTATCCGCGAGCTTAAGATGCCCGAAAAAGACCTGTGGTGGTATCTCGAAACAAGAAAGTTCGGAACTGCTCCTCATAGCGGGTTCGGACTCGGCTTTGAGAGACTGATCCTTTTTGTTACAGGTATGTCAAATATAAGGGATGTAATTCCATTCCCCAGAACACCCAGGAACGCTGAATTTTAATTGGATTTCTTGACAAGAGGGTTAAAAACGAGATGTTAAAACAGCGGCTACAGCAGAAATTACTTCAGAAGCTTTCACCACAACAGATTCAGATGATAAAGCTTCTTGAAGTACCTACGCTGCAGATTGAACAAAGGATAAAAAAGGAACTAGAGGAGAATCCCGCACTTGAAGAAGGTCCCGATGAAGAAGATATCCCTTCCCAGGATGAGGAGCAGTATGAAGAAGATGACAGGGACCAGGATGAGTTCACACTCGATGATTATATCGATGATGAAGAAATTCCCGACTATAAGCTGCAGACAAATAATTACAGCAAGGACGAGGACAAACGAAATGAAATTCCATTTTCGGGAGGAACTTCATTCCAGGAATATCTTGAATCTCAGCTGAGCCTTCGCGATCTGACTGAAAAACAAAAAACTCTTGGAGAATATATCCTCGGGAACATAGATGAAGATGGTTATCTCAGAAGGGAACTCGCAAATATAGCAGACGATCTTGCTTTTCTTCAAAATACAGAAACAAATGAAGAAGAGCTTGAACAGGTTCTTAAGGTAATTCAGGATCTCGAGCCTGCAGGTGTCGGCGCCAGGAATCTCAGGGAATGTCTTCTGCTTCAGATTGAAAAAAAAGACACCTCTGAACCGGCTCTTGAACTTGCTCATAAAATCCTTGATCTTCATTTCGATGAATTCACTAAAAGGCATTATGATAAAATCACCACAAGGATGGGGATTACAGAAAATGAGCTTAAGGAGGCAATAGATGAGATACTTAAGTTGAATCCCAAGCCGGGTGGAATCTACAATGATCCTTATAACAGGAGCTCCCAGCCTGTGATTCCTGATTTTATTCTCGAGCTTACAGAAGATGGTTTTGATCTTCATCTGAATTCTAGGAACCTTCCCGAGCTGAGGCTCAATTCGAATTACAGCCAAATGCTCCAGTCCTATACAAGGGATAAGGATCAGAAGAAGGATGTGAAGGATGCAATAATGTTTGTGAAGCAGAAGATCGATGCCGCAAAATGGTTCATCGATGCAATCAAGCAACGGCAGAATACTCTTCTTCTTACGATGAATGCAATTCTTGAATATCAGAAAGAGTATTTCATCGATGGTGATGAGACTAAGCTTAAACCGATGATTCTTAAGGATGTGGCTGAGATGACCGGCCTTGATATATCGACTGTTTCGAGAGTTGCCAACAGTAAATTCATCCAGACACACTTTGGTATATTCCCGCTTAAGTATTTTTTCTCAGAAGGATTACAAACCGACAGTGGCGAAGAAGTATCGACGAGGGAGATAAAAAGAATTTTGCAGGATTGCATAGAAAATGAACCCAAACGAAGGCCTCTTACCGATGAAAGGCTAACTGAGATACTCCAGGAAAAAGGATATCAGATTGCAAGAAGAACTGTTGCGAAATACCGTGAACAGCTCAACATACCGGTTGCGAGGTTAAGAAGAGAAATATAAAATGAACGCTTCAACAAAATCCGACAGGATAATATCAGTATTCTTTCATCCTGTTTTCATCCCTGTATACGGGCTTATAATTATTCTGTCATCATTGACTCCATTCGGCATTTTGCCTTTCCAGGTGAAAAAAATCCTTTTCCTTATAATTTTGATTAACAATGTTCTTCTTCCTGCCTCGCTTCTGCCTTTCCTGATGTATATGAATTATATAAGCACCTGGACTATGAATGAAAAGTGGGAAAGGACAGTACCGCTTATAATTGCATCACTGCTTTATGCAACAAGTGCATATATTATTTTCAGGTTTCCTGTACCATGGTTTCTGAAATCTTTCATTTTGTCTGTTTTCATTCTTTCTGTTGTTCTTACAATAATTAACCTTAAATGGAAGATATCTCTCCATGCAACAGGAATGGGTGCCCTCATAGCCTTGATAATGCTTCTTTCGTTCAGGATGTACTCTGAACTTTTCTGGGTTTTTGTTATAGCTTCAGCCCTTGCAGGAGTTGTTCTTACTTCGCGCCTCAGGCTGAATCTTCATTCACCAAGACAGGTCTGGTACGGATTATCGCTTGGCTATGCGCTTACATCATTCTGCCTTATATTTCTTCAGAAGCTCGTTTAGAAAATTCTCCTGCAGAATACTGCTCTCTTTTATAATTCCTTCATCCCATGAAGGTTTATTATCTGCTTTGGGCAGATTTTCATTTATATCATCTTGTTTTATTGTTCCGAACCAGCCCTTTTCCGACAGGTAATCTGCAAGATATTCCTGTTCTGTCTGTCCGGGTGTCGGGATAAGTAATCCTGAACAGTTCAGATAAATCAAATCCATAATAGTCGTATAACCCGACCTGCTTATAACAGATTCACTTGTCCTGATAAGCTCAGCCATTTTTTCTGCAGGCAGATGTGAGTAATAGATCAGATTCCCTTCTGTTCTTTTATTGTTAGTCTTTTCAGGCTCTCCCTCAAGAATAATTGTTATTGATTCTTTGTTCCTGAGAACGTTTTCAAGCTTATGCTTAAGTATGCTCTTCTGGGGTTCCGGACCGGAGAGTATAATTGTATTGTGATGAGATCCAAAAATGCCTTGATTGTTTACTCCTGTATCAAACCTTGACAGGATCCCGCAATACCTGACATTTTCAGGCAGCTTCAGGTCATGGGAGAGTCTTCCCGAAAGGTTAATGCTCCCCGGAAGATCAGGTATCATACAGTAATTGTATTTTCTTATTATCAACCGGTGCAACAGGATGCCTGTAAATTCAAGTAATTTAAAAAAATGTGGCAATGGAATCCTTGGCATGTGTGTTACATAAACCGAGCAGATTGATTTATTCCATAGTCCAAAGCGATTGTCGCTTATAACAATATCGATACCAAACCTCCTGATTATCTCCCTGAGCTCATAATGTTCCTTAATGATATGATAAAGCAAAACAGGGGTTTTTAATAGCATTATAATGTATTGGGGAAAGTATCCCGAGTATGAAGGGCTGAACCCGGGGAAATCTATAAAGTTTAATCCTGCGAGCTCGTTTCTGAATAACGCATTATATCTCTCTCCTGCTCCGATATATACTTTACAATTCATATCCCGGAGCCTTCTTGCTACAGGAATCATCCTTGCAGCATGCCCCAATCCCCATTCAAGAGGGCAGATGAGTATTGTTGGCGTTTTATTCAATATTATGCTGAAACCCGGGTTTTAATTCCAAGTCTCCTGACTGCATCCGCTATTCCCTTCAATTCCGTTGCAGGTACTTTTTCAAGTTCCGCCCCGTGCGGAGTATCCCGTGAGATTGTATAGATCATTACTTCCTGAGGTCTTATTTTCCCGATGGCTTTTAACCAGCCTTCTATTTCTTCAGGAGTTGTATTGTCAATTCTTTTACCATCGTAAGTTCCTCTGAGAAAAAGGGTTTGAATTATAACTTTTCCTTTGAATGCTGACAAGTCACTTATCAATTGCTCAACATCTACATTTACGAGCGGACGGTTATGAGCCATTACAGAGGATCTAAAAACTGAATCGAGCTTAAGGATATTCTTGTCAACTTTCAACAAAGCATCCCTTATGAGGGGATCTTTTATCCTTGTTGAGTTTGAGAGAACGGCAATCTCAGCCTCAGGGAAATATTTATTTCTCAATTCAATGCTGTCATCTATTATTCCGGGAAATTCAGGATGAAGTGTCGGTTCCCCATTACCTGCATAAGTAATAATATCAGGTTTATTGTTTTGCTCTTTCATCATGGCAAGCTTATCATCAAGAGCTTTCCTTACTTCTTCTCTTGAAGGGAGCTTATCTGTATTCTTGATATCTCCGGTCCATCCGCATTCACAATAGACACAGTTGAAATTACATACCTTCCTGTTTACCGGAAGCAGATTTATTCCGAGGGATACACCAAGCCTTCTGCTCCTGACAGGACCAAATATTATCTCATTAAAAAGAAAAGTGGACATCAGTAATTTTTTCGGCTCAAAATTAACTAAATAAGTCAATAGTTGCTGTTATTGTTGTTCATATCAGCCTTGTTATTGTACTGTCTTCAGTCAGCTTAAGATTCTTAAGATCTGCATTTTCAATCAGCGCCAACCCCGGTGATTTTCCAGGTTCTATAGTGCCATAATCTTTCTCTTTGCATAATGCCCTGGCGCCATTTATAGTTGCCCATTCTACGAGATCAGCGAGAGGAAGTTCCGGGAAATTCAACTGAAGTGTCCTGATCTCCCCAAATACATCTAGGCGGTTGTTTGATGCAAGGCTGTCAGTACCAATAACAATTTTACATCCTTCATCCATTAGCATTTTCACCGGCGGAAGCTTTTTTTCAATATAGAGGTTTGAATCAGGACAAAGGCACCAGTAAAGACTTCTCCTTCTTTTAACATTTTCAATAGTAGCCCTGTCGACATACGTATTATGAACAAGGATAAGATTCCCTGATTGTGTAACTGCATCCAGAATGACATCAGAATGATTCTTTGCTGTTAACGGTTTGCTTTTAAGTAATCCTGCTCTTCTGTAAAGCTCCAGAAGAGTGCCTGTATGATTTTCAAGCAGTTCTTTCTCAGACTCAGTCTCCATAAAATGAATTGAGGTGACATTGTTTTGACCTGAAAGATCTTTAATAAGACTGAATAAAGGAAGTGAAACCGAATAAGGTGAGTGCGGAACAATTGAATACTCGAGACCTGACTTAGCAGCCTCTTCAATAACAATTTTTGCTTCCTCAATCCTTCTGGTGCTATTCTCAGGGTCAATTCCGAAAACTTCAATGAAATTGAAATAGCTTATCCTGCTGTTCCTTTTCAAAGGGAAAGTAACAGAAGTATTGCATACATCTGCGCAAAGGCTGATGCCATTTCTATACATTGAATTATCGGAGGAGAATGCTGCGCTTACAGCTTTTTCGGCATTCTGGTTCCTTAAATTACTAAGCTGTCCTATGAAATCGCCCAGCCCTTTTCCACGTGGGATCAACCCTTTCATGTAAGAAAGCTCAAGATGACAATGACAGTTGACAAGACCGGGGATTATTATCCCGTTATAATATTCAATTGATGAGCTTTCTTTGAGAGACCCACCGGTATCCTCAATGTCTGTAATAAGTCCATCATCAGTTGTTGTTACAATAGACTGCCTTAGTACAGGTCCTGTATTCGTTATAATGTATTGAGAGGCAAAGCGTCTCATTCTTCACTCAGTTGATGAGGGAGATATCATCAATAATAAAATCCCTTAAAAGCGAAGGGTTGTTACCTTCTCCTGAAAGATCTCCCATAATACGGGTATGGGATTTATCAGGATCATTGATCTGGTAAGTATACTTGTGAGGCACCCCGTCCTTTATATAATTCATTGTAGTTACATAGTGCCTTTTTCCGGTTTCTGTGCTGTCGGGATGACATGAGTAAATAACCGGAGCATTGTTAACAGACTGATCATCAGGAAAGAATGTTGCAGAGAATGACAGGTAATAAACATTCCAGAAAATTGTCTTTATATCGAAAGCAGTGGAATCTGAGCCCTGGCCGGGAATAGAATAGAATTCCCTTCCTGTCCAGTAATTTGAGATCTTTGAGTGAAATTTTGTAACCTCCTGGTCGTATAATGTCTCCATTTCACTTAACCGGGCAAGAGCCTGTTCATAGATCTTCATCAGCTGCTTTGGTTTTTTAATAAAATAAAACCTGAGTGTCGCATCAAACTCGTCTTTGGAGTAACCATGACCTTCGATAACTTCCCTGTAAGCAGAAATTGAATCTTTCTTTTTATACCAGTGATTGACTTCAGGAATTGCTACCAATCCGTCAGTAATATACAGATCTGTAATTATATCTGTAAGCTTATCCCGTGGAATGGAATTCTTTCCTGTTTCATTCTGTCTTTTGAAACATGACATCAGAATGAATGTAAAGCTCAGGAAGATTACAGGTATATAAATCAATTTTTTCAACCCAGGATGCTTTTATTCATTTTGATTTTAATGGTGCGTAAAGATAGCAAATGCACTTAAACATCTTTCTTCAGAAACTTTTTTGTAAGATATCTCACCGGGTACCAGGCAGCCCAGTATCCGATCAGTAACACTGTTGCAGGCACAATTATGAAGTCGCGTAATTTCATAACAACCGGATATGCGTTCATAATAAGGGAATCACTCTGAAGTTTTACCAGTCCGAATTTTTGCTGTACCCAGCAAATAATGAATCCGAGTAACACGCCTGCTGCTGCTCCTATGATCGAGATCAGCCATCCCTCAAAAATGAATATCCTGCGAATGAGATCATTATTTGCACCGAGACTCCGGAGTATTTCCACATCTCTCTGCTTCTCTATTATAAGCATAGTGAGAGATGCAATTATGTTAAATGAAGCTATTATAAGGATCAATGTAAGTATAAGGAATATTGCAAGTCTTTCAGACTTCATTACCTTGTAGAAAATCTCCTGTTGCTCGTACCTGTTTTGAACTTTAAATCCTTCATTATAAAGTTTTTTTATACTTCTTTCTATTAAAGCAGGATCTTCAGATTTGTCTGTTTTAATTTCAATTGAACCGATAGCATTATCAGAATCAAGTAATTCCTGGGCAAAAACCAGAGGAACATAGACATATTTTGAATCATACTCCTTTTCTATCTCAAAGATACCGGAAGGTATAATGAAGCGTCTTTTAAGAGCATTCTCAGGATTCATATTGATACCGGCGTCTTTTCTTGGCATTATTACCATCAGTTGTGCAACGAAGTTTACCCTGATTCCAAGTGACTGGGCAACTCCGATACCAGGGACAGCAAACACACGGCCATTTTCATTTCTTAATCTGAATTCACCCTCGAACATCGAGCTGTCGATATCTGTAACGTCCACATAATTATCGTCAACGCCTTTTATTGTGGCAATGTACTGCTGTTCATCATACTTAAGCAAGGCATTCTCTTCAATGGTAAGAGATAGTGCTTTTACTCCCCTTATTTCTGAGAGAAGCTTCAGACGGGAGCTGTCGGGGATAAAAGTCTTCCCCTGGATGGCTGTGATTTTAATATCAGGATCAAAGGTATTGAATATACCAGTTACCATTCTTTCGAGACCATTAAATACGGAAAGAACGATTATCAATGCCATAGTTCCGACTGTTACGCCCGCAACAGACACCGATGAGATAACATTTATTGCATTCCGCGATTTTTTTGCGAACAGGTATCTCTTTGCTATATATAAAGGAAGCTTCACCTTACTTTTTCCTTGCAATTACAAGTAGACCTGTACCTGTATCATGATTTAGAATAAGATCAAAAGTGTTGAGAATTAACGAAAGCGGGAAGAATACAAGATAATAAAACGGGAGCAGGATGAAAAAAAGATAGGAGACATTAAGCATTTTCACCGGATATTTCATCGACAGTCTCCATGAAAGGCTTCCCGCTTTTCCGTATGTATACCGGGCATTTATATCATTAAATCCCGCATTGGTTAGCTTGTTTGCTATTTCAGCAATTCCATATCCATTTCTAACATGCTCATCTATAAACGATTCTCCCTCATGATCACGTACGTCGGAGCCTCCCTTATCTGATGGAGTTGAAATCAGGAGATATCCACCGGGTCTCATTGCATTGTAAAAATTCAGGAATACCTGTTCATCATCTCGGATATGTTCCATCACATCAACTGAGAGTATGAGATTATAGCAGTTTTTATCATTAAGGCATGTAAGATCAAGGATTTGAAGCTCGACCCGACCTTCAAGGCCTGCTTTTCTGAAGAACTCACGGCTCTCTGCAGTCTGCTCATTGCTTATGTCAACAGCTTTGATCCGCCATTTCTGATTCATCCTGCTCATTCTCCATGTATACTGACCGAGGCCGGAGCCTGCATCAAGTATTAATGCATCGGAAGGTAACAGAGGAGCGATCCTTTTTAAGGCCCTTTTCACATGCCATGTCCGGAGAAGCAGAATATCCATCAGAAAATATAATATTTTTCTGAGCAGCAGGGACCCTGCAAAAAAATCACCCAGTGTTTTTTTTATCGGCTCGTACTGCATATCACGATTTCAGGAGACGGTCGATATTATCAATATAATCGAGGCTGTCATCTATCATGTAAGTAATTTCAGGGACAAGTCTTAACTGTGTACGGATCTTTTGCCCCAGGTCGAACCTGATTTTCGAATTTTGATCTTCAACAGATTTAAGTACTTCCTCCTGGTTTTTGGCTGGGAAGATACTTATATAAACCCTGGCGGATGAAAGATCAGGACTTATTCTGACCTTTGTTATTGAAACAAGATTCCCATGCGATAATTCATTCCCTCTTCTAATGAAAATATCGGCCAGTTCTTTCTGGATTAACCTTGATACTTTCTTCTGTCTGGTTGATTCCATGGCCATTAAAATTGCCTGCAAAGTTACTAAAATTCTATTGTATCAGATCAGTAAAGTAAGAAGCTATTGTTATTTGATTAACAGAACTCCCACGGAGCATGAAAAGATGAACTGATATAAAATTAATTAACTTTGCATGTTTTTTTAATTAACTAATAATGGATACAGTTGTAAGCGGCATCAGATCTACGGGGAACCTCCATCTGGGTAATTATTTCGGGGCAATTAAAAATTTTCTTAAAATGCAGCGGGAAAACAGGTGCTTCTTCTTTATTGCAGATTACCACGCCCTCACAACGCATCCTAAACCTGATGATCTTCATGGAAATATAAAACAGGTTCTTGCAGAATATCTTGCATGTGGTATTGATCCGGAAACTGCGACAGTATTTATTCAAAGCGATGTTCCTGAGGTATCGGAACTTTACCTGCTTCTGAATATGAATGCTTATGTAGGGGAGCTTGAGAGAACTTCTTCATTTAAGGAAAAAATAAGGAAACATCCTGATAATATTAATGCGGGGCTTCTTACTTACCCTGTACTTATGGCCGCTGATATAATTATTCATAAAGCCGACCATGTACCCGTTGGAAAGGATCAGGAACAGCACCTTGAGATGACCCGGAGGTTTGCAAGGCGTTTTAATACAATGTATGGAGTTGATTATTTCCCCGAACCCGATGCGTATAATTTCGGGAAGCAGCTCATTAAAATCCCGGGTCTTGACGGAACAGGTAAGATGGGAAAAAGTGAAGGTAACGGTATTTTCCTATCGGATACTCCAAAAGAAATCAGCAAAAAGGTGATGAGAGCTGTTACCGATGAAGGACCAAAGGTTCCTAACTCAGAACCTGTCGAAGCCGTAAAGAATCTATTCACTATAATGGAGGTTGTCTCTGAGCCTGAAACGGTTAATTTCTTCAGGGAGAAATATGCTTCATGCGAGATAAGATACGGCGATATGAAGAAGCAGCTTTCTGAAGATATAATAAAGGTTACGGAGCCCATAAGAGAAAGAATAATTGAGATTCTTGCAAATAAGGAATATCTTGCCAGGGTTGTGAAAGAAGGAGCGATGAAGGCAAGGGAAAGCGCCTCGGTCACAATC
This sequence comes from Bacteroidales bacterium, assembly GCA_036261265.1. Classification (GTDB taxonomy): domain Bacteria; phylum Bacteroidota; class Bacteroidia; order Bacteroidales; family VadinHA17; genus LD21. Next base: position 33,696 of record DATALC010000106.1, on the reverse strand, counting down.
AGGGAAGTTAGAGAAATTATAGGATACAGGCAATTCTGAATAAAAAAAGCCAGGACTGGCCTGGCTGCCCCTTGTGCCCCGGGGATGTATAATTGAGATTGCTTTCGTTCAAATCAAATCAAATTATATGCCAAAACGGTCAAGGTGAATTATTTTCATTTGCTCCTTTCCATTTTGAGCTGCAACTTTTGACTTTATTCTTTTGTCTTTTATCTTTACCGTAATGGGAAAAAGAACAGTTTTACTTTTTTCGGTTCTGGTTTTGCTTGCTCTTGCAATCCTTGTTCTGTTTTCCGGCAAGGGGAGAAAAAATATTTTTGCTGATCCATATTCTTCTGTTACAAAAGATGCTTCGTTCATTATAGAAACCGTCGATCTTCTCAGCTTCTTTAACTCATTGACAACGGGAACAGGTTTGTTTGGTGAAGTTTCAAGGATTGAAGAATTTTCAGATTTTAATACAAGATTAAAGTATATAACAGATAAGGTTAATGAACCTGAATTCAGGGATTTTTTTTCCGGCGGACGGGCTTTGATCTCAATATATTCCTGCAATAAGGGGAAGGTTTCAATTCTGTTGTCCATGAACGTTCCTTCAGGTACAAGGAACAGGAATATTAAACAGGCATTGTTAACGTCGGGTATAAACAATATACAGGAAATTTCAAAAACAAAAACACTTGCTGTACCTTTTGCCGGGAATTCCGATACTGCCTTTTTTACAGTAAAATCCGGACTTATGCTTGTGAGCAATTCGGGAAAACTTATAAGTGATGGTCTGTCCGCCATGGAGACAGGTCTTGATATCCGCAGCATGCCGGGATTCTCAAAAGTTTTGATTGCATCAGGGAATAATGAAGACAAAATTTTTATTGTATTTAAGAATCTTACTGGATTATTAAAACCCCTGTTTTCACCTGATGATACCGGTATAACTGATTACATCACCTCTCTTGCATCTGCAGGCACAGCAGATCTTTATATAAACAATGACGGTGTGATCATGAGCGGTTTTACTGAAAGCATTGATCATTCAGATATTCTATATAAATACAGGAATAAAAAGCCTGTACAATCAGAGTCATTCAGGGTTCTTCCGGCATCAACAGTTCTTTTTGAAACAATAATCAGATCAGATGATGTTCCTGGAATAAATGAGGATTCTGCAGGCTCATCAGTCTTTAGAGCACTGAACCGATATATAGGGGATGAAATTTCAAGAGCATATCTTGATGTAAAGGGAAACACAATGCAAATGAACAGGCTTGTTATTTATAAGCTGCGTAATCCTGTTCAGGCTGAACAGGCTGTTTCAGGCTTGATCGGTCAGGATTCTGATATAATCTGGTACCAGCCGGATGACCAGGTGAAAATTCCTGTTTACAATATTCATAAAGAGATAGTGACAGGACTTTTCGCATCAGGCTTAACACATGAGTTTCATGATTCTCTTGTATCATTTTATGATAAATATATGATTACAGGATCTTCATTTAAGACAATTTCACGGTTTCATTATGATAATCTTTTGAATAATACACTTGCAAATGATCTTTCATACAGTGAGTTTGCCGGTTCTCTCCCAAGCCGGACGTGTTATTCTTTCTACTGTGTTCCTTCCAGGATACTTGATTATCTTGATGATTATCTGAACCCTGATTTTATCAGGGGTTTAAGAATAAATGTAGTTTCACTTGATAAAATACAAGCCTTAGGATATCAGCTCGCTTCAGGTAATGATATGGTCTATAATAGCCTGTCTGTTAAGTTCAAAGATGAAATCAGGACAGAATCTCCTGTTGAATGGGAAACTTTTCTTGATACAACGGCTGGTATAAAGCCATTTTTCTTCACAAATCACCTGACCGGGGCACGTGAAATCTTTGTACAGGATATTAAAAATAATATATATCTTATCAACGCAGCGGGAAGAGTGCTCTGGAAGCTGCCGTTAAATGAAAGGATTGCCGGAACTATTTATATGACAGACTATTACAGGAATGGGAAATATCAGTTGCTTTTTAATACGGCAAACTACCTCCATCTTATCGACAGAAACGGCAATTATGTTGAACGTTTTCCAGTAAAACTTCGTTCCAGGGCATCAAATTCTCTTGCTTTGTTTGACTATGACAATAACAGGGATTACAGGATTCTTATCGCCGGCGAGGACAGGCTGATATATGCCTACGACAGATCCGGTAATGTTGTGAAAGGATGGAAACCTTTCAGATCGGCCGGCACAGTGAAGAAACAGTTGAACTATTTTAAGGTTTCAGGAAAAGATTATATTGCAGCATCAGACGAAAACTCATTGTACCTGCTCGACCGTTATGGGAACCGGAGAGTCAGCTTTAAAGACCCCGTAACAAGATCCGAAGGCTCTCCTGTCAGGCTGTGCACAGGATCGGAACCTTATCTTGTTTGTACATCCAATGAGGGCATGATAGAACATATATATTTTGATGGCACTGTTAAGAAATTTGAGGTTGGTAATTTTTCTGCAGGACATACGGCAGAATTTGCCGATATAGATGACGATGGCCTTGATGAGTATATTTTTGTTGATCAGGGAAAACTATTTCTTTTTGACAATAACAGAACAGAACTGTTTTCAAAAGAATTCCGTTCTAAAAGCCTTATTGGTCCCTTTATTTTTAGTTTTGAATCAAATGACAAAAGAATCGGAATATTTGATACATCAAATAATCTGATTTACCTTCTCGATAAAAGAGGAAATGTTTCAAAAGGATTTCCATTGAAGGGCGCATCAATGTTTTCAATAGGAAGGTTATCTGAAAAAAGTTCATGGAATCTGATAGTAGGCGGAAGCGACAGATTCCTTTATAATTATAAAATAGCGGAAGGGATATGAAGAAAAAACTGTTTTTTATATTGATCCTGGTCTTGTCAATAATGACCTATGGGTGTATAAAGGAATCGTATGATATGGAGAGACTATCAGAAAAAGCTGAAATTTCTCCAACAATAGCTGTTCCTGTTTTCAGAGGTACTGTAATCCTTAGTGATGCAATTAAACAATCTGATACTGTTGTTTTTGACAGCGATAAATTTGTAAGGCTTGTCTTCAGAAAAGACTCAATGATAGATCTGAAATTAAGAGATTATATCGATGTTGATAATCTTGTTTCGTTCTCAAAGATATTTACAATTGGCGAGATCGGGATATCTCCTTTTCAGGCTTCAATGGGTTTTACACTTGATGAGATAAGCCGGAAAATGAATACTGTTCTGAGGAACCAGCTTGTGTCTCTTGATGATGGAGCAACTCATCCCTTCCCCCCGCTACCCGCTGTTAACACTGATAATAAGTCTTTTCCTTCTTTTGCTAATTTTCAGAATGCTGTCTTCTCATCAGGTTTCATTGATATTACTGTAACAAACAATCTTCCTGTGAAACTAGACAGTATTAAGATAAGCCTGTCGACTTCTGTGGGTCCGGTTGGAAATCTTACTTTGTTTCCGGTGGAACCGGGGCAGTCGCAGACGTCCACTCTTAATCTTGCAGGGAAAACGCTGAATAATACCCTTACTGCAGCTGTATATTTGCTGGGAAGTCCTGGAAGCGTCACCCCTGTCCTTATAGATCTTGACAATGGAATCACTTTCACAGCAAATGGAAGAGACCTGAAAGTATCATCAGGCAGGATTATTATTCCGGCACAGGCTCTTACAGGTATTGGTAATTCTGATATTATCGGATTCAATCCGGGTGATGATATTGAGCTCGACAAGCTTAAAATCTATACAGGGATACTAAACTGGCAAGCAACATATAACGCATCTTTAAGAGCTACAGTTAATCTTTCTCTGCCAACAGCAATAAGGAATTCCACAGCTGTTACAGAGACAATAAATCTGAGTCAGGGCATAGCTCAGGGAAATATTTCTCTTCCGAATACTGTGATCAGCTTCAATTCTGATCCTTTACAGCCATACAATAAAATTCCTTTGGGATACACATTGAATATAAATTCGAATAATGTTCTTATTGATTTTCACAGCACAGATCAGATAAAGCTCGATCTGAATCTTAAAAATGCAGATTTTGACTACATAAAAGGTTTCTTTGGGCAACGAACAGAATCTATAAAAGAAGATACTCTTGATTTCGGTATAGATGAATTTATAAGAAATATCTCAGGTGATTTTTTTCTTGCTGATCCTTCAATAAAGGTGGATTATTCAAACTCATTTGGTGTACCAATAGAAATAAAGTTTAATGGAATGGGAAGAAAGAACGATGAATCTGTAGATCTAGGACTGGAAGCCTTCACAATTGCTTCTCCTTCTGCGCCCCAGGCAAGGGATATCTCATCAACATTTACTGTAAACAAGAATAATTCTTCTCTTCCCGAGCTTGTTTCACTTCCTCCTGAATCAGTTGTTTTCAGCGGATCAGCGAAAATGAATCCTGCCGGAGATCCGACTCACCTTCGAGACAACTATTTGTACGGAAACAGCAGATTCCTTGGAAATGTTGAGATCGAGCTTCCTCTTGAACTAAGTCTTACGAACCTTCAATTGAAAGACACAACAGACAACTTCCTTTCTGATGACGAGGGAAGCGATATTAATTCTGATGATATTGATCTTGCAAAAATAGGGTTAACGCTTGAAAACAGATTCCCTTTCGATGTCTCTGTAAAAATAGGCTTATACGACTCAAAAACTAAAACTGTTAAAAGTACTATTGACCTTCCTGAGCTGTTAAAAGCTGCTCCTGTGGATTCAAACGGAAAAGTGAATGGCGTAACAACTTCAACTTCCAATATAGAGATAACGAATGAATTCTTCAGTAACATTAACAGTACCGACAAGATAATCTTTACTTTCAGTACAAATACAACGGACGCCCCAAAGAACGTGAAGATTTATTCCGATTACGGTATTGATTTCAGTGTGTCGGCATTTGTAAAGACAGATGTTAAATTTGATAAATAACAGCGGAGGAAACTATGAAAAAAATCTTATTAATACTCGCAGTTTTAACGCTTCCTTTAGCTGTTTTTTCACAGAACAGCAGAGTGCTGTACTTCATGGATCTTCCTCAAAACCGGAACTTAAATCCTGCATTTAAGCCTTCAGATTCTGTCAACATTGCCCTCCCGGCTTCAGGATTTGCATTTAGCTTCAACAATAACTTCATTAACTTCTCTGATATTATTAAAACCGGGAAGTCCGATTCTTTGATAACTTTCCTGCATCCTGATTTTGGAACTGACAAATTCCTGGATGGAATCAGACGCAAAAATTCTTTTGATCTTGATTTTATGATGCAAATATTCAGTCTTGGTTTTAATGTTGGCCGGGACGGATATGTCTTCTTCGATTTCAATGAGAAATTCCAGGGCCGTACAGCCATACCGGGAGATCTGTTTAAACTCGCGCTTAAAGGAAACGAAGCTTTCGCAGGTGATTACATTGATTTTTCTGCTTCAAAATTTAAGTTTCAATATTATCATGAAGCAGGTCTTGGATATTCCCGCAACATAAACAGCAGGCTGAGAGCCGGGATCAAAGCCAAATTACTTCTTGGACTGGTTTCAGCAAATTTTGATAACAATTCATTGGGAATAAGGATTGGAGAAAATTATTCTCATTTATTTGATGCAGATGCCTCTATGAATCTAAGCGGACCATTTACAATAACGCGCGATTCCGATGGGAATATTGAAGATATTGAATCAGATGACAAGCAATTCAGGAATACAATGCTGTTGAAAGGTCCAAAAAATATCGGAACAGCTTTGGATGCCGGAGTAACTTACATATTAAATCCGAAAATAGTCCTGTCCGCAGCTGTAACTGATTTTGGTCTGATAAGATGGAAAAACGGCGTTTCAAATCTGAAAACAAAGAATCAGTTTGAATTCAATGGCATAGATATGACTGATGTTATCAACGGGGATAAAACATTTGAGGAGGCAGGAGAGGATCTGCTTGATTCAATAAAAGATACTTTTTCACCCGATGTATTGCACGTACCATATACAACATTCACCCCTGCCAGTCTGAATTTAGCAGGAAGTTATCAGTTTACAAGAAACCTCAGGTTCGGATTGCTTTCAACAAGCAGGTTTATGGGCAGGCAGGTCAAGGAATCCCTGACAGCTTCAGCAAATGTAAACCTTGGAAGCTCATTACTTGCAAGTGTAAGCTATACAGCGTCAAATCACAGGTTTGATAACTTTGGAGCCGGACTTGCATTGAGACTTTCAATATTCCAGTTTTATATAATGAGCGACAGGATACCTGTTTTCTGGAATAAAATTTACACAGATAGTAATGAAAATAACAGGACAGATGGTAACTTTGTAGTCCTTCCAGCTAATTGGAATACATTAGACCTGAGATTCGGAATGAACCTTGTATTTGGTCACAGGAAGAAAAAAGCTGTTATTGATGCATGCGGTTACGAGGAAGAACCCGGAGTTGATCCGGAAAAGTTAAAACAATGAAGTGAAGTCAGACAATGATACTAATCCGTTTTATATTAATTTGCCTTATAGTATATCTTCTTTTGAGAGGATTCGTACAAAGCTTCTTTCTTGAGGATCCGCCTTCAGCTCCTGAACGGAGAAAGGAAAAGCCTCCAAAGAAAAAAATATCAAAAGATGTAGGGGAGTATATAGACTACGAAGAGGTTGACTGACCTATTCATCCCTTAGTTTCTTTGCAAGGGAATTAGAGAAAACAAAATCATTAAGAATGCTGCAGGAGGAGTTTAGAATATCATTCTTATCTCCCTCCCAGCATTTATTGCCTTCATGAATGAATATGATCTTTTCTCCGATTTCCATTACTGAATTCATGTCATGAGTGTTAACTATAGTTGTCATCTGAAATTCCTCTGTAAGCTCCTTTATCAATGCGTCAATAAGGATAGCTGTTAACGGGTCAAGTCCCGAGTTTGGCTCATCGCAGAAAAGATACTTGGGATTTAAAGCAATGGCGCGTGCAATTGCCACCCTTTTTTTCATACCACCCGAAAGTTCTGCAGGAAATAGATTATCTGAATTTAGAATATTAACGCGATCAAGGCAGAATCTTACTCTTTCTTTCTTCTCCCGTGTATTCTTATCAGTGAACATATCCAGGGGGAATCTTACATTCTGTTCGACAGTAAGAGAATCAAATAGTGCGCTGCCCTGGAAAAGCATTCCCATTTCACTTCTTATCTGTTTCTTATGGCTGAAATCAAGTTTATTAAAGAGATCGCCTTCGTACCAGATTTCACCACTGTCAACATCATGTAGCCCCACTATCGATTTCAGGAGAACTGTTTTTCCCGATCCGCTTCTTCCGATAATTAGGTTTGTCTTCCCTGTCTCAAATGTGACTGAGATATCATTCAATACTTTACTTCCATTGAATGATTTATTCAGATTCTTTACCTCTATCATGATAAGAGAAGTTGTGTTAATATGACGTTGAAGAGAAGAATAAGAACGCTGCTGTATACAACTGCTTTTGTGCTTGCCCTGCCTACCTCGAGCGATCCTCCTTCAACATGATAACCTTCGAATGCAGATATGCTTGCAATAATAAAAGCGAAGAACAGCGTTTTGATTAGTGAGTATGTAATATAGTAAGGTATAAAGGCATACTGGATACCATAAATATAGTTTGATGAAGAAATTACACCTGAAATTGTGCCTGCTGACCATCCGCCGAATATTCCTACAGTAATCGACATAAGTGTAAGGAATGGATTGAATATAAGGCTTGCCAGTATTTTGGGTAATGTGAGATACGCTGCAGAGTTAATACCCATGATCTCGAGTGCATCTATCTGTTCAGTCACTCTCATAGTGCCTATCTCTGAAGCAATATTAGATCCTACTTTGCCTGCAAGGATCAATGCAGCTACTGTTGATGAGAATTCGAGGATGATGGAATCACGTGTACCAAGACCAATGAGATATGCAGGATATATCGGATTTTCTGTGTTGTAAGCCGTCTGTAATGTAATAACTGCGCCCATAAAAAAAGAGATGATTGCAATTATTCCGACTGAATTCACTCCGAGTGAAACAAGTTCGCGCATTGTTTGTTTGTAATAAATGCGCGCCTTCTCAGGCTTTGAGAAGACCTTTTTAAGAAAGATGAAATATAGACCGGCCTGTGTAAAAAACCTCAGTATCATAATTAGAAATGGGAATCAAATTTACTAATATTTGATGAGATTAGCGAAAAAGGCTTCTTTGAAAAGGAGAGGTATAATCTTATCTTTGCAATGGTTTAAAATTTTTTTAAATGGACAATAGATATGTCGTTATAATGGCAGGAGGCGTGGGCAGCCGTTTCTGGCCATTGAGCCGCCGTGAGAAACCCAAACAGTTCCTGGATATTCTTGGTACGGGAGAAACACTTATTCAGCAAACATTCAGAAGATTCAAATCTGTTTGCTCAGAAAAGAATATATTCGTTGTAACAAGCGCTGAACACAGAAATATTGTTATTGACCAGCTTGGTATAGATCCATCACGCGTTCTCGGCGAGCCATTCAGAAGGAATACAGCGCCCTGCGTGGCTTACGGAACATTCAGGATACTTGCAGAGAATCCGGAAGCCGTTATAGCAGTTACTCCTGCCGATCATCTGATAGTCAAGGAAGATAGGTTTTGTGAAACAATAAATAATTGTTATGAATTTGCAGCCGTTAACAATGCACTTGTAACAATAGGAATCAAACCCGACAGGCCTGAGACCGGCTATGGATACATTCAGGCTGACAGAAAAAAACCCGTGAAGGGGTATGAAAACCTGCAAAAAGTCAAAACATTCACCGAAAAACCAAATCTTGATCTTGCCAGGGTTTTTCTCGAAAGCGGTGATTTCTTCTGGAACTCCGGTATCTTTATCTGGAATATGAGATCAATTCTCCAGGCATTTGAGAAACACATGCCTGACGCCTATGCCGCATTCAGTGAAGGAAGCAATTTTCTGGGGACAGAAAAGGAGCCTGGTTTCATAGCAAGAACTTATGCTGAATGCAGAAGCATCTCAATAGATTATGGGATTATGGAGAAGGCCGATAATGTATTTGTGATGACAAGTACTGATATAGGTTGGTCTGATCTCGGAACCTGGGGTTCCTTATACGAACATTCAGCTTCTGACAAGAATGGGAACGCTATTGTCAGGGGAGAGGTTTTCTCTTACGAATCAGACGGGAACATATTTAATATAAAGCCTGGCAAGGTAGCCGTAATCCAGGGATTGAAAGACTATATTGTAATCGATGCTGATGATGTTCTGCTCGTTGTAAGAAAAGAAGAAGAGCAGAATATTAAGCAATATCTTGATGATGTTAAGAAAATAACAGGGGATAAATTTTTATAATACTTTTTCGAATAAGCAACAAAAAAGGCTGCCATCTGACAGCCTTTTTTCTAATATTTTCATTACTAATATTCCCAGAGGTCATGTTCAAAATTGAACAAATCTGTTTTAATGCGCTCAGCTTCAAATAGCGCTGATTTACCTACAGTGTACTCGAGAATGAGCCTGTCGTCGTATGCATTTGATTCCCCCCAGATTACACTCCCAAATCTTCTTTGCATAAAAAGATCATCGAAAGAAAGTCTTTGAGCGTCATTGTTAGCAAGGAAGACCTCCTGTTTTGCCAGAGCATCTCTTATATCATCGAAATTAACCCAGAAAAGGGGCATTCTTCTCATGTCGCCGGTTTCCTGATCCTGACCCATCCAGAAAGGCTGGAGTGCAATGATCCTTACATCGACCCTCGATAGTTTTTTATTGAAATACCACTCTTCATAAAGCATAATCTGTTTCACATCCTCCGGTTTTGGAGAGATAGTCACAACTGTATCTTTCGTTTGTCCCTGGTCATTGATTGGCACCTGGATTGTCTGCGACCCCGCGCCCATTCTCTGTTCAATATCTGAATAGGTGGTATTTACCTTGCCTTCCATAGGTTCAAAAGCCGTGATCCTTCCGGATTTTATTTCATTCAGAAGTATATTGATGAAACTCTTCCTTCCGTCATTAGTTTCTTTGATGGGATAATATAAAGGTTGATTGACCTTTTCTCTCAGATCAATAAGCCTGTAGATTCTCCTTGACCACATGGCGTCAGCTTCTCTCAGATGGGCATACTCTATCTTCCTGGCATCACCAATTGATTTCTGGTAAATATCCTTGAAACTCTGGCTGCCATTTTCCTGAGTGCTCTGAGTATTCTGAGCATTCTGGGGATCCTGCGCATTCAGAACACCTGCAACCGAGAGCGCGATAATTCCAAAAAGAAACTTCTTGATCATATTACTAACATTTAATTTATTTTCAGTACGATAGGGCTTAGGTCCTTAGTTACTCCATCGGGACCAACAGCCTTAATATCCTTAATTATGAGGTTCTTACCTCTTGTTAACCGGTTTATAAGACCTTTCTGAGCCGCGGTAAGATTGTTATTGTTGCTTGATTCCTCAAAATCAGAACCTTTATCTGAATAGAGGATTGTAAAACCGGTCACCCTGTAAGTGAGGTCGAAATCAAAATCAGGCATAACTGCAAATACTCCCTGTTGTGCGGCTGCAATAGCTTTATCAAGGTTACCTGCATTTTTCTGGGCAAACTGGGCTACCGGAGTCGGAAGAGGTTTAACCCTGAATTCGTATGGTGCATAACCCACAGTTTTGCCATTTATGTTGGCTGAAACATTGATTTGAATATTCTGAATACCCGGGTTCGGTGTAATTGAGTACGATCCTTTGAATACAACGCCTTTTGAGTTCTTAACCTTCTCTGTTGAGAGCCTGCCGTTATTTACGCTCACTTTAATATTGTTTGGACTGACACCGGGTACTGATACGTCAATAGGATTTGGAATACCTGAATACATCACATTCATTGCCGTAGGTGAAACAATTACATTTGGATCTCCGACATTGTAAGCAGCATTAAACGGATATTCCTTGATTGTTCCGTCAGGAGCTTTTAATGAGATGACACCTCCCCATTTTTTCTCGCCTGTTGCGGTTGCACGCATACGATAAATACCCTGGCCGAGATCATCCACCTCAAGCTGAGAGCCTCCATTAACTGTGATTGTTGGTTTCTGTGTGGTATCGATTGCGGATATAAAGACCCTTGCTTCGTAGTCGCTACCGGTCTGAACATAATTGGTGTTCGGTATTACTATTGGTAATAGCTTATTGAATTTGAACGATGCTGCATCTATCTGTGAATAGAGGTAGTTAAGAACTTCAGTTTCACCGTTTCTTACTGCAAGCTGGTATTCTGAAAGAATACAAATAACTGCAACGAGAGGCAGAGTCTGGAAATTGAGGTTGGCCCATTTTTCAACTTCACCATCCTCATTAACACCGTCCTCGGTCTTAAGACTTATCTTAAGAGCTTCTTCAACAGACGGATTTTTTCCTTCGAGAGCAGAGATAAGGAATTCCCGGTAGTTCGCAAGAATGTCTTTCAGATCATTCGCTTTCCCGTTCTCCTGTGCTCCAAGAAGTATCTGAGAAGGGACATTATTATCGTCAATCTTCTTTATTTCATCAATGATCACTTCATCGCCTTTTACCGCAAGATTACCCTCGCCTTCTGCTGTATTGATGATTTCGATTTTGAGACCCTGGATAAAATTGAATGCTTCATCGGCACGTTCCTTAATTGCATACGCTGTTGATTTATACTTCCCTGCTTTTGCCGGGTTCTCAGCGGCGGCACGGTCGAATTCCTTGTATATAGCGTCGTTTTTTACAGAATAATTGGCGATTGACTGAGTAAGTCCTTTATCAACTTTTTTAAAAGCTTCAACGGCTTCCTTTGATACGTTAAGTGCAAGCATGGCAGTAAGAACCAGGTACATCATACCTATCATCTTTTGCCGTGGAGATAGCCTTTCGTGAGCCATTTTAATATTATTTTATTTGGTGAAAAGCCGCATTACTTTACGTTCATTGCTGAAAGCATGTTCCCGTAAACATTATTCAATGCAGACAGATTTTCATTTAGTTTACTAATCTGTTCGCGGTATTTTTTTGTATCACCAGCAGATTCCGAAAGATCTTTCACAAGAGCCTGAATACCTTTATACAGGTTTTCAGATTCCCTGATATGTTCATCAGCGCCTTTCTTCTGAAGTTCATAAACAGAATTCAGTGCTGAAAGATTTTTATTCAATACTTCAAGCTGTTGCTGATATGACTTGCCCCCGACTTCAATTACAGAAAATGAATCGGCCATATTACGATAAGTTGAGCTTGTTTCGTTTATCAGTTTTGCAGTAGAAGTATATGAATCAGACAATTTACCTAACGATTCTGTTGCAGAATTCACTGTGTTGGCATATTTAACAGAAGCCTGTGAAACATCGCTCATTGCACTTATATTTGATGTGGCATCGCTTAATTTTTTCATGCCTACGCCAAGCTTCTGAAACAAATCAGGAGTTATTTCTGCTTTTTCAAGCATCTCATCAAATTTCGCAAGAGCAACAGAACCGGCGCCGCCACCAATAACTCCGCCACCAATAACTCCACCTGCAATTGCTCCGGCTGTCATTCCGGATCCTATATGTTGGGAATCCTTCATTCTGCTTGATGGAGCTTCTTCATCAGTTATACCTGCAAGTTCAGGATAGACCAACGACCAGTCAACTTCTTCATGAAGCGGCTCGAATGCTGAAAAGAAGAAAATGATAGCTTCAGTACAAAGTCCGACGGTAAGCATGATCCCTGCAAGGGGCCAGTGCTGAATCTTGAACAATGCACCGATGATAACGACGGATGCCCCCAGGCCATAAAGTTTGGCGATGAAGTTTTTCCACCCGCTGCTCTGTACTAATTCTGCTAGGCTCATAATACCTGATTTATTATAGGGTTATTCAAATATTGTTTAGTTTACGCCAATGTATGCCCGGACATTACGGAATCCGACATATGGTTTGGCTGAATCCTGGTATTCATAATCTCTTGAGCTTGTCTGGAGGAAATATGCTATGTCCTTCCACGATCCGCCTCTGATTACTTTACGCTTCATAACAGGAGGATCCTGCGGAGTTGCATTATACTGGTAATCGGGCTGGAGGTCATGCTGAAAAATATAGGCAGAAGGATGGTATGCGCCGCGTGTCCATTCAGCAACATTACCAGCCATATCGTACAAACCGTATTCATTTGGTTCATAAGATCCCACCTTGCCGGCATATACATTACCATCGTCAATATAATTTCCTCTGAGAGGTTTGAAATTTGCAAGAAAACATCCCTTGTAATTACGGGTGTACGGACCTCCCCAGGGATACATCGAAAGATCAAGGCCGCCTCTTGCTGCATATTCCCACTGCGATTCAAGGGGAAGCTCGTATGCCTGAACATCAGGAATACCTTGTTTCCTTAATGCATCATTCATGAATTTGGTTCTCCAGATGCTGAATGCCCCGGCCTGAACCCATGTGACTCCCACAACGGGATAATCATCAAATGAAGGATGCCAGAAATAAAGTGAAGCCTGAGGATCATTGAATGAATATGTAAAATCCCTTATCCAGCAGAGTGTGTCGGGATAAACATTTATTACATTATGTTTGATAAAGGATCTGCGATCCTGTACATCTGTACGCGTACCATCAGGATTCGTGACCTGTCCTACATACTGGCCTGTGTTGTTTGCATAATCAAACCTGTATGGGGTTTTGGCTGCCTGCAGGTAATCGACCCACATATATGAAAAATTGAGTTTCCTGACGTCAACCTGTTTTTTACCATTGAATCTCTCATCAGGAGGATAAAACATTTCCTCCATTGTTGTCTTTGTTGTTTCTTCCTCCGGATCAATTTTCTCATCCCAGTTGATAACATTTGGCTCAATTACATTATCTTCCTCATCAACCATGAAGTATTGCCTGTCGGGAACACCTGCATTACCAAGTTTTGTCCTGAGAATCGAATCACGAACATAATACACAAATTGCCTGTACTTATTGTTGCTTATCTCTGTCTGATCCATCCAGAATGCATCAACTGTGACCGACTTGGATACAGCATTGTTTGCAAAAAGCGCATCCTGATCGCTTGGCCCCATCATAAAGCTTCCTCCCGGAATGAAGGCCATTTCAAATGGTTCCGGCTCAAAAAATTTCTTCCTCCCGAGCACTCCAGTCAACTCACCAGTATTCGAAGAACCGCATCCGGTAAGTAAGATTATCAATATCAGAAAAGATAGGGAAACCTTTTTCATATTATAAGTCGAATTTTATAATTGCAAGTAAGTAAAATTTTTAATAATCACAAAAATCTGATACTTTTATATTTTTCTGCGGTTTTACCGAGGCTCAGGTCAAAACAATAGTTGACCATAAACTCATGAGATCCGCTGCTGCTTTTCTTAATATCCGACATTGTGAAATCGTAGGCGTATCCTATCCGAATTCCGTTAAAAAGTTCAAAACCTATCATCCCGATGATCGCATCACCGGCTCTGAAGGAAACGCCGCCCCATACCTTTTTATTGTATCTTATAAGCGCTGTTGTGTTTGCCTGTATTGTCTTTCCATCACTGAAGGCGAATATCGAAGGCAATAATTCGAGCGATGGATTAGGCAGGGCAAGAATATAGCCTGCTGTCACATAATAATGTCTGCTGATATATGGTGTGCCCTTTGTGAATTTTATTTCAGGCTGGTTAATATGAGTAACAGATCCACCTAAATAATACTTTTCAGTCCGGTAATAAAGTCCCAGACCTGCGTCAAATGCAACATAGCTTTCCTTTGTTTCAGGAATGAGCGGATCTCCTGCTGCAGGAACATGACTGTCGCCCTCAGGAATTTCCCATTCAGGTGATATTGACTTATTCAACATACCCAGGCTGATTCCAATGCCCAGACTTCCGGATCCGACATCAACAAGATAACTATATATTCCTGTCAGGTTTATATCCTTATCGAAACCCACATTATCGCTTTCAACAAGCAGCCCTACGCCGCTTCTTATTCTGAAAGGGGATACAGGTGCGCTGACATTGAACAGGGTAGTTGCCGGCGCTCCGTCAAAACCAACCCACTGCTGTCTTGTAAGCGCTGTTGCACAGATCATCCCCGATGTGCCCGCCACACCTGGATTATAGGTTAATGTGTTGAACATATAATGACTCGAAAGAGGGTCCTGCTGCGAAAATACCATCCCGGTAAATAATAGCAGAAACAGAAATGCAATGCTTGACTTTTTCATCACTTATCCAATCGTTGATGCACTTCACTTAAACAAGTAAAATAAGTAAAAATCCCACTGGGAAGCAAATTATTTATTGCGGTTTATTTTAAACAGTAATTGTAAAAAAACTCCGTCCTTGTGAAGTTACAGACATTCAATGACAATGACGTAAATTATTGATCTGATATTCACCGGTTACCTGAGCTTTTCAACGGATTTGATCCATCTGTCGGGAACTTCATTTCTGTTAGCCTGAAGGTAATCTTCATGAGAGCAGGCAACATGAAAATCGCCGCTCTTTTCGGTGTGTATTTCAAGCCACCATCGTTCAGTGAGACAGCTTTTTATGAATATTATGTCTTCCTCAAGCCCTGTCACCCTTACATGGTATTTAATAAATCTTCCCGGCACAGAGCTTCCCAGAACAGGCGTTTCAAATTGTTTTTGTGAAAAGCCTTCGAGGAAGAACCATATAATCTGGGCTGCAAGTCCTGATGTCAGTTCCCTTACGTCAAATTCGGGATTAATATCAAATATTCCAAATACACGTACCCTGTCGGAAATCCCTGAATATCTTGAAAGAAGACATATTTCCTCTCCATAGAATCCGTTTGGGGAAGGCGAGAATGTACCTGGTGCATCAGACTGCCTTACTGATGAGATGTTCAGTACTATTGCATCTGAGTCACGCAAAAGGGGTTCCATAAGATGAATAGATTGTCTTACATCACCGATCCTGACAATATCCGATCTCTTCCTGACAAATCTGTTTATCACCTGCGGATCGTTCAGGTATGTCTGATATCCGATATTTGTATAATGTGCCATAAAGCCGGATGACTTCCCGGCAATAGTATTGAGATAGTTGAATATAGCAGGTTGCTTCTTCTCATGGCTGTAACATATCCTGGGATCAATTGCTGCAAGATTGTATTTCGTCTTGCTTCGTGAAAATGCGATGTCAATTGCTTGGATAAGCGAGCTGCTCCCTCCGAGTAATACAGGGAAAACTTTCTTCGAAAAAAGATAAGCAAGAATATCTGCAAGGCCTGCAAGCGTATCGTTGAATGTGACACCCTGCTTCATATTACCGAGATCCACTATCTTCATTTTTCCCGGTATCCTGGCAAGCCTGTAAATTTGTGAACGTATTGAATCAGGCGCTTTAAACGAACCTGGATTTGGAGAATTTCGTCCGTCAGGCACCCCGAAAACTGCAACCCTGAACTTATCGATTTCATTTACAGGATTGCTCTCGGTGTTTATGGATATATTGTGAGGGAAGCTGCCCTGTCGGTCAATATATTCGAATTCAGGCTTATCAATGCTTACAGGATTGAAATAATCATTCAGATCAAGCATGTGAGTAATATATCAGGACTTCTTTTTTGTTTTATCACTTTTTTCGATGATTGAAAGACATTCTTCCTTTGTAAGTTTTTCGGAATCAGTCCCTTTTGGCAGTTTATAGTTTGTTTTGTCTTTGGTTATATACGGACCATATCTTCCGTTGAGTACCATGATGTCCCCGAAGTCTTTAATCACTTTTTTCTTATCGCTCTCATTCTTCTCATTTATAATTTCTATTGCTCTTTCGGGAACGATTGAATAAGGATCATCGACTCCTTTCTTAAGAGAATAAAACTTGCTCTTGTACCTTATGTACGGACCGAACTTCCCAATACCTACAACTATCTCTCCCCCATCATGCTGCCCAAGCGAACGCGGTAACCTGAAAAGATTCAGGGCCTCTTCCAGGGTTATTGTTTCAAGAAGCAGGTTTTTAGGAAGGCTGGCGAACCGCGGTTTATCTCCGTTATCGGCATTCCCTATCTGTGCCACGGGACCGAATCGTCCCATCCTTACAGTTATCTGTTCCCCTGATTCAGGATGCGTTCCGAGAACCCTTACTCCCGTTTTTCTCTCTTTTTTTTCAAGAGTGCTTGTGACAGTCTCATGGAAAGGATGATAGAAGCTTTCGATCATACCTGTCCATTTCAGTTTGCCTCCTGCAATTTCATCAAACTGTTCTTCTATCTCAGCAGTGAAATTGTAATCAACTATTTCAGGAAAATTCTCCATCAGGAAATCATTGACAATCATTCCGATATCCTGTGGGAACAATTTTGATTTTTCTTTACCCGCAAATTCGGTCTTTGCTGATGCTGAAACCTTGCCTCCGGAAAGAGAAAGTATTTTAATCTGTCTCTTCTCACCCGGGCGATCCTCTCTTGTAACGTACCCCCTGTTCTGAATTGTTGAAATAGTGGGTGCGTATGTTGAAGGCCTTCCGATGCCGAGCTCTTCAAGCTTTTTAACAAGGCTTGCCTCAGTATACCTTGGCGGAGGACTTGTAAATTTCTGGGTTGCTGTTATTGTATCATACAGCAGTGTCATACCTTTTGAAACAGGAGGTATGACGTACTTGTCATCGTCTGTCGCTTCCTGGTCTGTTGATTCTGTGTACACTCTCAGGAACCCGTCAAATTTTATTACCTCGCCGGTTGCCTGGAAAGTAACAGGCGAGTTGTCCATATTTATTGTAATTGTTGTCTTTTCAACCTGGGCATCTGCCATCTGTGACGCTATTGTCCTTTTCCAGATCAGGTCGTACAGCTTCTTTTCATTCTGGCTCCCTGCAACAGATTGCTGATCAGGATAAGCAGGACGTATTGCCTCATGAGCTTCCTGCGCCCCTTTTGATTTTGTCTGATATTGTCTTGTTTTTGAATATTTTTCTCCGAATTCAGAGAGAATTATTTCTCTTGATTTTGAAAGTGCAAGCTTCGACAGGTTAGTCGAATCCGTCCTCATATATGTAATCTTACCGGCTTCATACAGCTTCTGTGCAACAGCCATTGTCTGAGCTACAGAGAATCCGAGTTTCCTGTAAGCCTCCTGCTGCAATGTTGAAGTTGTGAATGGCGCTGCCGGCGATCTGGTTCCCGGTTTTACACTTACATTACCTATAGTAAAACCGGCTGTTTTACATAAATCAAGAAATTCAGATGCTGTTTTTTCGTCGCCAAATCTTTTTGTTGATTCAGCCCTTATTGATGAGTCTTCTTTTGACGATTCCGGGCGAAAAAGAGCAGTTACCCTGAATGCCGATTCAGACTTGAAGGCGATAATCTCTCTCTCTCTCTCTACTATCAAACGGACAGCAACAGACTGTACTCTTCCAGCAGAAAGTGACGGCTGAACTTTTTTCCAGAGAACAGGAGAAATCTCGAAACCAACAATACGGTCGAGTATCCTTCTGGCTTGCTGGGAATTGACAAGGTTCATGTCAATTGTCCTTGGATTTTCTATCGCATTGGATATCGCTTCTTTCGTAATCTCATGAAAAACAATTCTTCTTGTTGTCTCGAGATCGAGATTCAGAACACTGGCAAGATGCCATGCAATAGCTTCTCCCTCGCGATCCTCATCAGATGCAATCCATATCTCCTTCGATTCTTTTGCAGCCTTGCGCAGTTCACTTACAACTTTTGTTTTTTCTTTTGGGATCTCGTAATGTGGAGTGAAATTTTTGTCAATATCAATACCAAGATTTTTCTTTGCCAGATCCCTGATATGCCCGAAACTTGAAACTACCCGGAAATCTTTTCCCAGGAACTTCTCTATTGTCTTTGCTTTAGCCGGTGATTCTACAATAACAAGGTTTTCGCTCATCACACGAGATATTTATTCTATAATTAGCCGACAAAGTAAATCAATTTTAGGTACCAAACTTCAAAATAAACCGTTAATATTCTTTATTAATTACTATTTTTAGCGACTAAAACCCCAATTAAATGGACGGCAAAGCAAGCAATAAAAAATACCTGATATGGTTCTGGTCCTTGTTCATTTTACCTTTCGTTTTAATCATTATTCTTTTTATACTTATCTCTAAAGAAAAGCTTGGAAGGATGCCTTCTTTCAGTGAACTTGAAAATCCTGAATACTCTCTCGACGCTGAAGTGTATTCGGATGACGGCGTTCTTCTTGGAAAAATAAGCCTCGAGAATCTTACATGGACCGATTATAAGGACCTTTCACCAAACCTTGTCCATGCTCTCATAGCTACTGAAGATATAAGATATCTGAGGCATTCCGGGATTGATATACGGGGTCTTGGAAGAGTTGCTGTCAGGACAATTCTTCTTGGTCAGAGTACAGGTGGAGGCAGTACAATTACACAGCAGCTTGCAAAACAGCTTTACCCGAGGGATACCGCTACAATATCGCCACTTGTAAGGAAAATAAGGCTGGGTCTCACAAAATTCAAGGAGTGGCAGACAGCTGTTAAACTTGAACGCAGCTATACGAAGGAAGAAATCATTGCAATGTATCTCAATAAGTTCGATTTCCTTTATAATGCAACAGGGATTCGCTCGGCTGCAAGATTGTATTTTAATACGACACCCGATTCACTCAATCTTCAGCAATCTGCAGTACTGGTGGGCATGTTGAAGAATTCGGCGTTGTATAATCCGGTTAGGGATTCTGTACTGATGATCAAAAGGAGGAACATTGTGCTAAGTCAGATGATGAAATACGGATATATCACCCCATCGTTGGCGGATTCTGTTAAGCAACTTCCGATGAATCTCGATCTTCATTTTGAAAATCATAATACCGGACTGGCTACCTATCTAAGGGAATATCTGAAAAGAACAATGATAAGGACAAAGCCCGACCGTTCATACTACAGGAATCCAGATACATATGAGGAGCACATGTGGGAATGGAATAACAATCCTCTGTTTGGCTGGTGTAACAAGAACAGCAAGCCCGACGGATCGAAATATAACATATACAAAGACGGTCTTAAAATATATACAACAATAAACTATAAGATGCAGAAGTATGCTGAAGAAGCAATGACCCAGCATCTTTCGAAGGAGCTGCAACCAAATTTTTATAAGAGAGCAAAAGGATTCAAAAATCCTCCATATTCAAACGACATAACAAGAAAACAGGTTGATGAGCTCATTTGGGAATCTGTCAGGCAGAGCGAAAGATACCGTCTGCTCTATCGCAGGGATGTCAATGAAGATTCTATAATTAAAGTGTTCAATACTCCGGTTAAAATGAAAGTATTTTCCTGGAAGGGAGAGCACGATACTATTATGAGCCCGCTCGACTCTGTTAAATATTATAAATACTTTATTCGTTCCTCTTTCATGGTGGAAGATCCTCACAATGGTTATGTGAAGGCTTATGTGGGCGGACCGGATTTCAGGTATTTTAAGTTTGATGCTGTCACGCAGCAAAGAAAACAGGTAGGCAGTACAATTAAACCGTTTCTTTATACTGTTGCAATGCAAAATGGGTATTCACCCTGCCAGGAAGTCGAAAATATACCAAGGACATTTGATGTAGGAGACAGCACATATACGCCACGAAGCTCAGGGCCCAAAGAATACCACGGAAAGATGGTCACACTTGCATGGGGCCTCGCGCATTCAGAAAATTATATCTCAGCATGGCTGATGCAACAGTTCAAACCACAGGCAGTTGTAGATTTAATGCATCGTATGGGAATAAGGAGCTTTATCGATCCCGTTGTGTCGATCTTTCTTGGAACAAGCGACATTACTCTTGAAGAGATGGTAGGGGCTTACGGCACTTTTGCAAATAAAGGCGTTTATACACGACCAATGTATGTAACAAGAATTGATGATAAGAACGGGAACACAATCTCAACTTTTACGCCTAATGTTGAGGAAGTCTTAACTGAAAACCAGGCTTTTCTTATGTTGAATCTTCTCCAGGGAGTTGTAAGATCGGGTACCGCCATAAGGCTAAGGCTCGATCCTTATGGTTTCACAAATCAGATCGGAGGCAAGACAGGAACAACTCAAAACCATTCAAACGGATGGTTCATGGGAGTGACACCCAATCTTGTTGGCGGGGTATGGTCTGGTTGGGAGGATCAGGCAATCCACTTTGAGACAATCGGAGAGGGGCAGGGCGCCGAAATGGCTCTTCCTGTTTTTGGATTATTTCTTAAAAAGGTATACAACGACCCGGAACTTGGCATAATGGAGGCTGATGAATTCGAGATACCTGAAGGATTCAACATTGAGCTTGATTGCAATAAGGTAAAAAAGAACAACACAAGGATAGAAGGCCCGAGAAGACAAAGATACTAGTGAAAGCAGGTTGTAAACAATAATAGTAAACAATTATCAGTTTTCAGGAAAGAAGTAAGTACTGCGCTTAATACGTAGTTTCAACTGAGATAACTACGTAGTTATGAAACTCAGGCAAAGAGGGATCTCACAAGATTCTCAATCTTACTGACTTTAATGACCTCAATTTTCTGATCCTTCACTGCCAGGTTCTTATGATATCCTGAAATATACATTTTTGAGAAGCCCATCTTTGAAGCTTCTGCAATGCGTTGCTCAATACGGGGTACCGGTCTTATCTCTCCGGAAAGACCTGTTTCACCTGAAAGGCATACACCCTTTGCTATCGGTATATCAAGATTCGATGACAGTATTGAACTTATAATTGCAAGATCTATTGCAGGGTCTGTCACTTTTATACCTCCGGCAAGATTAAGGAACACGTCTTTAACTCCGAGCTTGAACCCGGCACGTTTCTCCAGAACCGCCAGCAACATGTTCAGTCTTCTGATATCAAAGCCCGTGGAGCTTCTCTGCGGTGTTCCGTAAACTGCGCTGCTTACTAGAGCCTGCGTTTCAATCAAAAAGGGCCTGAGACCGTCTACTGTGCAGGCCACCGATATCCCACTAAGTGATTCTTCATGCTGATTGATGAACATCCCGGAGGGGTTGCCAACTTCTTTCAGACCTGATTCAACCATCTCAAAGATCCCCAGCTCGGAAGTCGATCCGAAGCGGTTTTTTGCAGATCTGAGAATCCTGTAAACAAAATTATTATCACCTTCAAAGTATAGGACTACATCAACAATGTGCTCAAGGACTTTGGGCCCGGCAAGTGAGCCGTCTTTTGTAATATGACCGATAAGAAAAACTGGTATCCCTGTGGTTTTTGAATATTTGAGAAGCATTGCGGCGGATTCTCTGACCTGAGATACCGAACCCGCCGATGATTCAAGCAGGTCAGTGCTCATTGTCTGGATTGAATCGACTATTACAAGCCCGGGCTTGATATTATCAGCATGTGTCAGAATTGTGCCTAGTTCAGTTTCACTGAGGATATAACAGCGCGGATTGGATCCTTTCATCCTTTTTGCCCTGAAGCTAATCTGTTCTTCACTTTCTTCACCCGAGACGTAAAGTATAGTCTGGTCTTTAAGTGAAAGTGCAAGCTGAAGCGCAAGGGTTGATTTTCCTACACCGGGTTCGCCACCGAGAAGTATAAGGGACCCTCCGACAATTCCTCCTCCAAGGATCCTGTCGAGCTCGGAAATGCCTGTCTTCTGACGATGGTGTTCATTTGTTGTTATGCTGTCGAGTAACTCCGGTTTTCTCTTATTTTGATTGAGGTGAGGCAGCCCGGGGGATGAGGGCACAACTATTTCTTCATGATATGTATTCCACTCCTTGCAGGCAGGACATCTCCCAATCCATTTTGAAGACTCTGCACCGCAGTTCTGGCAAATGAAAACAGTTTTTGTCTTAACCATGAAGTAAATATAGGGATATCAGTCAACTAATTCTCTTTCCTTTTTACTTTTCCTGAAAATAATAAAAAAGGAAATTGTACCTGTAACAGCTATCCAGATAAGCTGGGATTCGTGTGCAAGAACTGCATACGCAAGTCCATCTTCCATTGATACGCCTTCAAGAATGATCAGGGCTCTTGAAATTGCATAATGGAACACGCCGAAACCGCCCTGGACGGGAGCAGACATCGCAAGTCCGCCAATTACAAGAAGAAATATCGCTTCGATAAAAGACAGATGTGATGTGCTTGGGATAGAGAATGCTACTACCCAGGTCATCATTGTATAACTTATCCAGATAATTGCTGTTTGTAAAATAAATTCACCCTTCCTTTCAAGATTGGTTATTGATTTTAAGCCATTGATTACTCCTTTGGCTATATCGAACATTTTACCGAAAATCTTAATCTTCCTGAGATTTTTCCTGTACCTGATGATCAGCCAGAAAGTGATTGCAATAAACATAGCTGTTACTACCCAGAAAATCCATGTAACACCAAAAAGAAGAACAAATTTATTCTGAAGCGGCGTAAGAATGCTTTCATCAATAAGTTCCCCTATCTGCCTGCTGCTTGTTATAAGGACAATGAACATTATCAAAAACAGCACAAGCATATCAAATGCCCTTTCAATAATGACAGTACCGACTAACTGATCAACAGGGATTTTCTCCTTCTTACCCAGTGCGACACACCGTGTAAGCTCGCCGAGACGCGGAAGTGCAAGATTCGCAAGATATCCCGTCATTACGGCATGATATGTGTTTGACAGAGATGGTCTGAAACCAATTGATCTTATAAGCAACACCCATCTTCTGGAGCGGCCAAGAAATGCAAAAAAACCAAAAAGAAGGGAGACAATCATCCAGGAGTAATTGGCATTCCTGAGATCTTCAGCCAGTTTACGGAAGTTAGTCTGCCTGAATGCAAGCCATAGCAATAAAAGGCCAAGAGCTATAAAAGCCAGAATTTTTACTGCCTGCAGGAGACCTTTTTTCAATATCAGACAAGTTTATTTGTTTTCGTATCAGGGAAAACTATTGTGGGTTTGAAAGATTTTGCCTCCTGGAAATCCATCTGTGCAAATGACAGTATGATAACAACATCTCCTGCCATCACTTTTCTGGCTGCTGCGCCATTAAGAAAAATATCTCCTGAACCCCGGGGCCCTTTGATGACGTATGTTACAAGCCTTTCACCGTTATTCAGGTTAAGCACATGAACCTTTTCATTTTCAATAAGATTTGCTGCATTCATCAGGTCTTCATCGATTGTGATACTTCCGACATAATGAAGATTAGCGCCGGTGATTGTAGCTTTATGTATTTTCGATTTTAAAACCTCGATTAACATTCTGTTTGATTCCTTTCTGGCTGCAAAGTTAATAAAAAACAATTAGGGTTGGCTGATTTGTTATAAGAGCTCCGCTTTACATCTTCACAGATATTTCAATGTTGTCTATGAGCCTTATTTTACCTGCTTTAACTGCAATACAGCAATAATACTTTCTTCCGGGTATCATATTCCGTTTAGCATTGACGGGTATAAGTTCAACATCATCTGCTATTTCAAAATACTCTACATTAAAATCCCGGATGCTGTTTATCTTATGTGCAACAAACTCCCTTATTTCCGGAATATCTTTTGAAGTTATCATACCGGCAGCCTCGGAGATAGTTTTGAAAATCACCGGAGCTTTTTCTCTGACATGTTTTTCAAGGAGAGCATTCCTGCTGCTCATTGCAAGTCCGTCATTTTCCCTTATAATTGGACAGCTAACTATCTGTATCCTGCTGTTCATTTGCCTTACAAGATCCTTTATAACAGCAAGTTGTTGAAAATCTTTCATGCCGAAAAAGGCAATATCAGGTTCTGTAATACTGAACAGCTTGCTTACTATCTGGGCAACGCCGTTGAAATGACCCGGTCTGTGTAGGGCTTCCATCACATTATCGAGATTGCCAAAACTGAATTTTCTCTTGTCTTCTTCGGGGTAGATTTCATGAACTTCAGGAGCGAAAATGATATCATTTTTCCTTAGAACAGTTCCAAGCAGATCCTTGTCTTTCTCCATCGTCCTGGGATATTTTTCGAGGTCATTTTTATCGTTGAACTGAGTAGGGTTTACAAAAATGCTGACAATTATTTCAGGGCAGGCAGCTATCGCACTATGTGCAAGTGAAAGATGCCCCTCGTGTAATGCTCCCATAGTAGGAACCAGGCCAAGAGGAAAAGATTTGGAACTCATCCTGTTCTCCTTCAATTCAGAAATAGTTTTTATGATCTTCATCGTAATTTTTTTACAAACGTATATTAAAATCGGCTGTTGTGGACAAAAATGAACCCGGTAATTTTTCAAAATATGACTCAATTATCTGGTTAATTAGCTTTTATACAGGCAGTAAGTGACTCCGGTGAAGAATGGGATGTACAATTATGTAAATTTTTATTATTATCTTTGCAACTTAAAATCGCAACGGTATAGCCAAGGCAGGAAAAGTACATGGAAAGCACGAAGGTATTATTCATTTCGCAGGAAATTACTCCATACTTAGGTGAGACAAAGCTTTCGAAGATAGGAAGGTATCTTCCCCAGGGCATACAGGAAAGAGGCAAGGAAATACGCACTTTCATGCCAAGGTATGGCTGTATCAATGAAAGGAGGAATCAGCTTCATGAGGTAATAAGGCTTTCAGGAATGAACCTTATTATTGATGATACTGATCATCCGCTTATTATAAAGGTTGCTTCTATACAATCTGCACGCATGCAGGTGTATTTCATTGATAATGAAGATTATTTTTCAAGAAAAGCAATTGTTTCAGATCCCGCTGGCAAAGAGTTTGAGGATAATGATGAGCGGGCAATGTTTTTTGCACGAGGGGTCATTGAAACAGTAAAGAAGCTCAGATGGGCTCCTGACATTGTGCATTGTCATGGATGGATGGCTTCTCTTGTACCGGTATACCTGCGAAGCATTTATCATGATGATCCCCTTTTCCACAACTATAAAATAGTATATTCGGTATACAATAACGAGTTCAAGACGCCGTTTAGATCTACGTTTGCAGATAAATTGCGTTTTGATGGAATAGATGGCGAAAGCCTGAAAATGGTCAAAAACCCTGATTTCGTCAATGTATCCAAGCTCGCAATGAAATTCTCAGACGCAATAATCATCGGCAGTCAGGATATTAATGTGGAGCTGAAAAATCATCTTGCAACGATAGAAAAGCCGGTGCTTGATTACAGGGATGAGAATGAATATATTGATGCCTATAATGATTTTTATGACAAGATTCTATCATAATTCCGGAAATTCCCGCATAAAACAAAGGGTCTCTTTCTTTTCAATTTTTCTTTTATCGATTCTTTTCATTTCTCTGTTCATGGTCTCATGTGAGGAAGATGCAACACTGATTGGAAATGAATTGCTTCCGGGGAAGGATTTTGTATCAATAATTGCGACTGATACAATCAGGCCTCTCTCATTCACAATGTATGATGATACAACCAGCACCGGCACTCCGACAAGTGCATACCTTGGTCAGTCATGGGATCCATATTTCGGAACAACAAGTGCGTCATTTGCTTCTCAAATCCGTCTGAAGGATGAGTGGGGCGGCGGCGACTTTGTTATTGACTCAATGAAGCTTGTGCTTGAATTCACAAATGTCAGGGGAGGTTCATCCGGAACGCATTCGCTGTTTTTCCAGGAAATCGCTACTGATCTGACAACAACCGGATCGTACAATTCAAAAACCCCATTGGCGTTTGCTGATTTCAGTATGGAGCTGCCTTTACCGGCATTGAAAGAAGATACAATCAATAGTGTTGAAATAAAATTCACAGATCTTGGTTTTGCCCAACGACTGTTTTCAGACACATCAAAATTGTTTCACAGTAATAAGGTGCCAGATTTCAGGTCATTTTTCAAAGGTCTTTATTTCAAACTGAATTCAACAGGAGATCCAATGATGGTTTCCCTGAATCTTGCCAACTCAAATGTTATCAGCTCATCACCGGTATACAGTAACTTTTTCGTAGTCTATCTTCACAACAGCGCCGGCAGCTCAGGAGCCTATTACTTTATTCTTGATGCCTATAACAGAAATGCATCTTTCAGTATTTTCACACATGATTTCTCAACCGCAGAAGAAGGTAAGCGCATAACTCATTATAATGATCTTTCTGTCAGGGATTCAATGACTTACCTTCAAACCCTTAACGGACTCTATACAAAAATGACTTTTCCCGGCCTTGAAAAACTTAAACAATCAGGTAATCTTGGAAAGATCGCAGTGAATAAAGCAAGGTTAACACTCCCGTACTTCTTTGATGAAGGTGAATACAAAACCTCAGATATTCCTTCACAGATCTATATCCGCTACAGGGGAAGCGACGGTAAACGTTATAATCTCCCTGATCTTGCGGTGGGTTACGAGGCAGATTATGATTACTCTACATTTCTTGATGGTTTAAGGGATTCTACAGAGAATGCATATCATTTCAACATACCCGGGTTTGTCCAGGAATATCTTAATGACAATTCTAATACAATCCTTCCGGAACTTGAGATATATCTTAAAAGAGGTATAAACAACGGTATACTTAAGGCGAATAACAGTAAAAAGCCTGTCAAATTCGAATTTGCATACACGAAGTTTTAATACGTGAACCAATTTAAGACATTCTTGTTTATTCATAAACCTGATACAGATGTGTGGAATAATCGGCTACATTGGGCCAAAACCAGCGCGTGAAATTATAATAAACGGACTTAAAAGACTTGAATACAGGGGCTACGATTCTGCGGGAATGGCCCTTGTTAACGGAGAAACAAAAATCTTTAAGTGTGCGGGCAGGGTGAAAGATCTTGAAGAGATGGTCACAAGTACAAGCTTCAACGGGTCAATCGGAATGGGTCATACACGCTGGGCTACACACGGGGAACCAAATGAACTGAATGCTCACCCCCAGGTATCACATAAGGGAACTTTCATTGTTGTCCATAACGGCATAATAGAAAACTATGCCAGCCTGAGAAAACATCTTGAAGGCCGTGGCATAACATTTACAAGTCAGACAGACACTGAGGTCCTTGCCAATCTGATTGAACACCTTTATATTGAAGGCGATCTTACAGCCGAACAGGCGATAACTGCTGCACTTAACAGGGTTGTGGGCGCGTACGGTCTTGTTATAATTTGTAAGAATGAACCTGATTGCCTCTTTGCAGCAAGAAAAGGAAGCCCGCTTGTAATTGGTGTCGGGGAAGGTGAAAATTTTATCGCATCAGATGCTACACCTATTGTCGAATATACTCAGCGAGTGATTTATCTCAATGATGATGATCTTGCAGTAATAAAGAAGGATCAGCTTATACTCAAGACACTCCGAAGCGACAAAATTCTTCCTGAAATTAAGGAGATCGATCTGAAAATAGGGGAAATAGACAAAGAAGGATTTCCTCATTTTATGCTGAAGGAGATATTTGAACAGCCAAGGGCAATTCAGGATACTTTCAGGGGGCGTATTCTTCCTGATTCTGCAGGGGTCAGGCTTGGCGGTTTACAGAAACATATAGATACAATTGCAAACGCTGAAAAAATAACGATTATCGCTTGTGGCACTTCCTGGCATGCAGGTCTTCTTGGTGAATATATATTTGAAGAATATACCCGTATACCTGTAGAAGTTGAATATGCTTCTGAATTCAGGTACAGGAACCCCATAATTAAAAAAGGCGAAATAGTAATTGCTATAAGTCAGAGCGGTGAAACAGCCGATACACTTGCCGCAATTAAGATTGCAAAGGAAAAAGGCGCAAAGGCAATTGGGATCTGTAATGTTGTCGGGAGCAGCATTCCCCGGGAAACTGACGGTGGAGTTTATACCCATGCCGGTCCGGAGATAGGCGTTGCATCGACAAAAGCTTTTACCACACAGGTAACGGTGCTTGCAATGATGGCCTTTGAGATTGGATTCAAAAAAGGTGTGATATCGGAATCACAGTACAAAACACTTATAACTGAACTTGGATCCATTCCCGGAAAGATTGAGAAAACCCTTCAGGTGAACTCACAGGCGCTCGAACTAGCTAAAACAATAAAAGATACACATAATGCACTCTATCTCGGCAGAGGTTATCTCTTTCCGGTTGCACTCGAGGGCGCACTCAAACTGAAAGAAATATCATATATCCATGCCGAAGGTTATCCTGCTGCTGAGATGAAACATGGCCCGATAGCTCTGATTGATGAAAACATGCCTGTTGTAGTTGTAGGTACAAAGGATGATACCTATGACAAAATCATCAGTAACATTCAGGAAATAAAAGCAAGAAAAGGTAAGGTGATAGCAATTGTTACAGAGGGTGATGAAATCATCAGTAAGATGGCCGATCATGTTCTCGAGGTCCCTGAAACATTGTCAGTATTCTCAGGTCTTCTTGCAGTAATTCCTTTACAGCTGCTTTCTTATCATATAGCTGTACTGAGGGGATGTAATGTCGACCAGCCAAGAAATCTTGCAAAATCAGTTACTGTAGAATAAACGTTTGGCGGTTAACTCAGGCAAAACTTACATTAAAATTAATTGAGGAAGGCCTCTTTATCTGCCTTTGTACATTCTCTCGTAGTACTTCTCATAGTCCCCTGAGATCACATTTTCCAGCCAATCTGTATGACTGAGATACCAGTCTACTGTTTTTTCCAGGCCATCCGCAAAGGAAGGAATAGGAGACCACCCAAGCTCTTTCTGCAACTTTGAAGAATCAATAGCGTATCTCTGGTCATGGCCGGGCCGGTCAGTAACAAAGGTTATAAGCTTTTCAGAGTCACCCTGGGACCTGCCAAGTTTCTTATCCATTATACTGCAAAGAAGCCTGATAAGATCGATATTCTTCCATTCGTTGTTACCGCCTATATTGTATGTCTCACCGGCTTTTCCCCTGTGGAAGATCATATCGATAGCTGATGCATGATCCTCGACATACAGCCAGTCGCGGATGTTCTCTCCCTTACCATAAACAGGTACGGGTTTGTTATTCTTTATATTATTTATAGCCAGAGGAATAAGCTTTTCCGGGAACTGGTTCGGTCCGTAGTTATTCGAACAGTTTGAGACAATTGCAGGGATCCTAAATGTATGATTATATGCTCTTACAAGATGGTCGGAGCTTGCTTTTGAAGCTGAATACGGACTTTTTGGATCATAAGCGGTATTTTCGGAAAAATAACCTTCTTTTCCAAGCGATCCGAAAACCTCATCTGTTGAAATATGATAGAACAACTTGCCATTACAGTCATTCTTCCATTGTTCCCTTACAGCATTAAGGAGATTCACTGTTCCAATAATATTTGTGAAGACAAATTCATCGGGGTTTGAAATTGATCGGTCAACATGTGATTCTGCAGCCAGGTGGATTACTCCGTCAAAATTGTATTTCAGAAACATGTCCAAAACCGCTTTCTTATCCACGATATCTGTTTTCTCAAACCTGTAATTTCTTCCATTCTCAACATCTCTGAGGTTTTCAAGATTTCCCGCATAAGTAAGCTTGTCTGCATTAACTATGAGATAATCAGGATATTTGTTTACGAATCTTCTTACAACATGAGATCCGATGAAACCGGCTCCGCCGGTGATGAGAAGGCTCTTTTTCATGAAATCATTTTGTTTTATTTTTTAGTGCAATTTCCCAGTCCCATGCTGTTTTCATTGCATTATCAAGTGTACTCTGAGTTTTCCAGCCGAGTTCACTATTAGCAAAAGAAGGATCGGCCCATATTTTCTCAATATCCCCGGCTCTTCTGCCGACGATTCTGTATTTTAGTTTAACACCTGAAACCCGCTCGAATGACTTGATAGCTTCAAGAACAGAAACACCTTTTCCGGTTCCCAGGTTAAAAATCTCATAATTCTCCTTATTCTTTCCTTCAAGCAGCCTGTAAACTGCTGTCACATGTGCTTTGGCAAGATCAACAACATGCAGGTAATCACGAATGCATGAACCATCCGGAGTGTCATAATCATTTCCGAACACCTTCAGTTCATCTCTTAACCCGATAGCTGTCTGAGTTATAAAAGGGACAAGGTTTGCTGGCACTCCCCGTGGAAGTTCGCCTATCAGGGCGGATGGATGTGCCCCTATCGGATTAAAATACCTCAATGATATTGCATTTATAGAGCTGTCAGAAAAAGTTGTATCACGTATTATTGCTTCTCCCACCTGTTTTGTGTTACCATAGGGTGAAGTTGCCGGCTGGAGTGGAGCTTCTTCAGTAACCGGCAGCTTTTCAGGCTGGCCGTAAACAGTACATGAAGATGAGAAAACAATGTTTCCGATACTATACTTCCTCATGCATTCAAGGAGATTCATCAGCGAAACAAGATTATTCCTGTAGTAGGCAAGTGGTTTATTCACTGATTCTCCCACTGCTTTATATGCAGCAAAATGTATTACTGCTGACAGATCATTATTTCTACTGAAGAAATCTTCGAGCTTGTCATATTCAAGTAAGTCGATAACCTCAAGCACGGGTCTTTTGCCGGTAATTTTTTCTATCCCATCGATCACACCGGCTTCTGAATTATAGAGATTATCAATAATGACAACTTCATAGCCTTCCTCAATAAGCTCTACGGCTGTATGTGATCCAATATAACCTGTACCTCCGGTGACGAGTATTTTTTTCTTCATTTCAGAAAATCAGAGACTCCAGTATGTATGATTCTTAATTTTTCCGCGAAGTACACCTTTTACGTCAACAACAAGGCCATTTTCTGCAAGGTGTTTTGAGAACCATGATTCGCTGAGATCAAGGTATTGTTTGTGACTTACCGCAAGAATTATTGCATCATATTTACCGGTTGGCTCTTCTGTCATATCTATTTTATATTCTTCCTTTACCTGGTGGTGATCGGCGGATGGATCGACAACATCTACTTTAACTCCGAAATCGACCAGCTCTTTTATCACGTCCGCAACTTTTGAGTTACGTATGTCTGTAACGTCTTCCTTAAATGTAATGCCCATGACAAGAGCTTTTGCCTTGAAGGGGTTCTTACCTGCAGCAATCAGTTTCTTTACAGTCTGTTTCCCGATATAACCACCCATGCTGTCGTTTACGAACCGGCCGGAGTCAATCATCTGTGGATGGTAACCCATTGCTTTGGCCTTAAATGAGAGGTAATATGGGTCAACACCGATACAGTGCCCGCCCACAAGGCCTGGGAAAAACTTCAGGAAGTTCCATTTGGTTCCGGCAGCTTCAAGAACTTCGAATGTGTTTATGCCCATCCTGTTGAAAATAATGGACAGTTCGTTCATGAAGGCTATATTTATATCACGTTGCGTATTCTCAATAATCTTGGCGGATTCTGCAACTTTGATTGAGCTGGCCCTGTGTACACCGGCTTTAATTATCATCTCGTATGTTTTTGCAATATTCTCGGCAGCTTCTGTGTCACAACCGCTCGTTACCTTGACTATCCTTGTCAGGGTATGATTCTGATCGCCTGGATTGATCCTTTCAGGTGAAAAGCCAACTTTGAAATCTTTGCAGAACTTCATCTGTGAAAATCTTTCAAGTACAGGAACACAATCTTCTTCAGTGCATCCGGGATAAACAGTTGATTCGTATACAATATAATCTCCCTTTTTCATAATCTTACCGACTGTTTCAGAAGCCTTTAGAACCGGGCCGAGGTCGGGGAGGTTGTAAATATTTGTAGGAGTCGGTACGGCAATTATATGGAATGATGCCTGCCTGAGATCTTCGGGATTACTGGTGAAAAGAATATCGGCGTCTTTAAAAGCTTCAGAGGTCAGCTCATTACTCGGGTCGATTCCTTTCTTCATCAGTTCAACTCTCTCAGGCTTAATGTCAAATCCGACAACCTGAATTTTTTTTGCAAACTCAAGAGCAATGGGCAGGCCAACATAACCGAGGCCAATAACGGAGAGCTTTGTCTCCTTTTTCAATAGCTTCTCGTACATATTCTATAGTTTATTTTTTAACATTGGATGATAATCTCCTGATATGCCGATTGGCTCGGCATTTCTTATTGCATAGGCAATTTCAACCGAATGACGGGCTTCATTTAATCCAAATCCCCTGCCGGCCAGTATCTCTTTGTAGGTAAGGGTATGAAGGTCAGTAAATCCTTCGCTGAATTCGATCTGTTCATTATCTACAGTGATGCACCTGAACGTCCTCTTGCCTTCTGCCCTGATCTTTGCCGGGATATCATTGTAATCGAGGCTTAGAAACCACCTTACCCTTGCATTCTCAAGCTCTAGAAAACCCGCTGCTTTATGTGGATCGGAATAATGAACAATATTCTGTGTCGATTTACCGAATATCCAGCTAAGCATGTCAAAAAAATGGATCCCTATGTTGGTCGCAACACCTCCAGATTTCTGGATATCGCCCTTCCATGAAATTGCATACCAGTTACCACGGCTTGTAATGTATGTAAGATCAATATCATATTTTTTACCTTTCGGGGCATTTTTTATCTTCTCCTTTAGTTCGATTATTTTTGGATGAAGGCGAAGTTGAAGAACAGTGTAGATATGGCGGCCTGTCTCATTTTCAATCTCCTGTAATGCTTCAACATTCCAGGGATTCAGGACAATTGGTTTTTCACATATAGTATCTGCCTGGTGTCTTAGTGCGAATCTTATATGTGAATCATGCAGATAATTCGGAGAACAAATGCTAACATAATCAATTTTGGTTCCCTGTCTTTTAAGCTTGTCAAAATGCCTGTCGAATCGTTCAAATTCAACAAAGAAATCGCTTTCAGGAAAATAGCCGTC
>DATALC010000086.1:0-23580 GCA_036261265.1 Bacteroidales bacterium | reverse complement strand
ATTACACCATCCTGCTTGTGACTCACAACATGGCCCAGGCTGCAAGGATTAGTGATAATTCAATATTCATGTACCTTGGTGAGCTTATCGAGTATGGAAAAACCGATTCGATATTCACAAACCCGAAAGATCCGCGTACCGAAGGTTATCTTACAGGGAAATTCGGATAGAATAATTAATTTATTAACTTGTAACATGATTGCCGGATGAACACAAAAAAAGAGCAGGCTATACAGGATACTATAAGCAGCTTTCAGCTAATGGCTGATCTTGTACTGAAGCAGCTCAGCCTTATCGAGAAAGCAATGCTTGCCTCAGAACAGTCTGAGCAGGATCTGGTTATTTCTGATATTAACAAAAATGAAATTGAGATCGACAGACTCGAGGTTGAAATCAGTGATAAGTTCATCAATTCAATTGTGCTTTATCAGCCTCTTGCATCCGATCTCAGGAAGCTTGTAGCAATCTACAGGATGACTTTGAACCTTGAAAGAATTGGCGATCTTGTGATGAATATGAGCTATGGACTTGACACGATTGGCAGATCGGATGAATACAGGGTAATGTCTGATGTGATACTCAGTATGTTTCAGTCAGGAAGAATTATGGTCGAAAAGTCGCTGCTTTCATTTGTCAACGGCGACCAGGATTTTGCAATATGGACAATCAAGAATGACGCGGTTGTTGATGAAATGAACAATAAATTACTGGCAAACACTATTTCACGATCGGGGCTTGACAGTAAAACAAGAGATATGCTTCTGAGCTATATCGATATTAAAAATATTATTACGAATATTGAAAGGATTGCCGATCATGCAACAAATATTGCAGAAGCTACAATTTATTCATTGCAGGGAACAGATGTAAGGCATTCCGGTTTTGAAAAGAATGAAACATGAGCAGTCAATGGAAAAAAAGATCCTTATTGTCGACGATGAAGAAGATCTCTGTGAGATCCTGAGATATAACCTTAGTAATGAAGGCTATTATACAGAGACGGCTCTTTCCGCCGAAGAAGCCTTACGAAAGGATTTGTCGGTATTTGATCTCCTTATCCTTGATGTAATGATGGGAGAGATGTCGGGTTTCAGGTTCGCAGATAAGCTTCGCCGGGAATTAAAGATCGACGTTCCTGTTATTTTCTTAACAGCAAAAGATACTGAAAACGACCTTCTTACAGGCTTCAGCCTTGGCGCTGATGATTATATGACAAAGCCTTTTTCATTGAATGAGCTTAAAGCAAGGGTGAAAGCAGTTCTTTACAGAACTGCAGCGGAGGTTAAAACGGAGAGACAAAATACTGTTGATGGCCTTGGATTCGATGATGTGAGAAAGAGAGTGATGGTAGAAGGCCATGTGGTTGATCTTACAAAGAAAGAGTATGAATTGTTATTTCTTCTTGTAAAAGGTAATGGCAAAATTTTTTCCCGTGAAGATATTCTGATGAAAATATGGGGTGATGATGTGATAGTTACAGACAGGACAGTGGATGTTAATATAACAAGACTCAGAAGCAAGCTCGGGAGAATGGGAGCAAGCATAAAAAACAGAACCGGGTACGGTTATTATTTTGAGAATGATAAATAATCGGTTATGGTAGGAAATAAATTCAGGAACAAGCTTTTTCTGTATTATTCTGCAGTATTCCTTCTTTTTACTCTTATAATTACTGCATATTTATACCAGCGCGAAAAGAAATTCAGGACCGATACACTAAACGACGAGCTTCTCAACATAACAGAAATTGTGGATAATTATATAATTTTCAAAGATATTTATCCTGCAGGCAATTTCAGATCACTGGATTCATTAGTCAGACTCTTTCCTCAAACAGAACTGCGACTTACAGTTGTCGATAACCAGGGGAATGTCATATATGACAGTTCTGTGAAAGACTGGTCATCTATGGAGAATCACAAGCAGAGGCCCGAGATCCTTGAATCGACATTCTCTGATTTCGGGACACGGATCAGAGAGTCCGAGACAACCAGTGTTCCTTATTATTATTTCTCAAAATTTTATAACAGGTACTATATAAGAGCTGCAGTTATTTACGATATAAATGTCGTACGCTTTCTAGTTGCCGACAAGTTTTTTATTCCTGTAATGGTTTTTTCGTTTATTCTCTTCTGGCTGATCCTGCTTCTGATAACAAACAAGTTTGCTGAATCTGTTACGATGCTGAAAGATTTTGCAGTGAAGGTCAGCAGAAACGAGCCTGTAG
Source organism: Bacteroidales bacterium (assembly GCA_036261265.1). Taxonomy (GTDB): domain Bacteria; phylum Bacteroidota; class Bacteroidia; order Bacteroidales; family VadinHA17; genus LD21. The sequence goes on along the minus strand of DATALC010000086.1, from coordinate 21,353 downwards.
ATGAGAATATTACTTTTCCAAAAAATGAGCTTGGTGTCATAAGCGGGGAGATAATCAGTATGTACGGTAACCTTCAGAAGATCAAAGATGATCTTGCTGCAGAGAAGGATCGGCTGTTTACACATCTGAATATCCTTAATGAAGGTGTGGCGTTCTTTAACAGCGACAGGGAAAAGATACTCTGTAACAGTCATTTTTTAGAATACGTCAATCTTATATCAAGTGAAATAAGTATCACGCAGGTGAATCTTTTTAATATCTCTGAATTTCTGTCGGTTAATGAATTCCTTGCAAAACATCTTTCTCCGGATATTACAGGTCTTCAAAGGACTGAATTCAGGCTATCGAAGAACAACAGGTTTTTTCAGGTACAATGTGTTATTTTTCCTGATAAGAGTTTTGAGATCATATTGAATGATGTCACAGGTTCGGAAACAAACCGGATAATCAAGCAGCAGATGACATCGAATATAGCTCATGAGCTGAAGACACCGGTTGCTTCAATAAAAGGTTATGCTGAGACATTGCTGACAAGCAAGGGAATTGCGCCAGACAAACAGAGCTTTTTCCTCGAAAGGATCCTTGCACAGTCAAATCGTCTCGTACAGCTTTTAACTGATATTGCTCTTATTAACAGGATTGAGGAAGCGGGGAATATCTTCGTTACTGAGAATATAAATGTGAGGGAGATCCTCTGCGAAGTCGGTGATAATTTCGGATCTGCCCTTAAAAGCAGGAGGATGACGCTTGAATGTAATATTGATGAGAAAATTTTTGTGCAAGGAAACAGGTCGCTTCTTCTTTCTGTATTTCAGAATCTGCTCGAGAATTCGATTAATTACGCCGGCGAGGACACGAAAGTAACGGTTAAATTGTCGGCTGAAGACAGCAGGTATTACTGGTTTTCATTCAGCGACAATGGCATCGGCATTCCTGAAGAACACCTTGAAAGAGTGTTCGAGCGTTTTTACAGGATTGATTCCGGTCGTTCCCGCAAAACAGGCGGAACGGGACTGGGATTATCGATAGTAAAAAATGCAATACTTCTTCACAAGGGTGAGATTTCTGTACGGAATAAACCGGAAAGAGGGGTTGAATTTATTTTTTCATTACCAAAGGCAAAGACCACCTGATCAGCACATTTATCTCAAACATCTGGCAACCACCTAAATTCTCCTGACCCCTTTCTGACTCTTTTAGATAGGTATTGTTAGTGAAGTACAGGTTCTGTGCAATGTTTTAAATATTGTGTCATGGTTAAGGAGAAGAAAAGAGTAGCATTAATTTCTGTATTTGCTGCGATATTCCTGACTAGTTTTAAACTTGTTGTGGGTGTAATCACCGGCAGTCTCGGAATCTTATCAGAGGCGCTGCATTCCGGGCTCGATCTGATTGCTGCAGTTATAACGTACTTTTCAGTCAGGATCTCTGACAAGCCTCCCGACAAAGAACATAATTATGGACATGGTAAGATAGAAAACTTTTCTGCTTTCATTGAAACAATACTTTTACTTATTACATGTACATGGATTATTTATGAAGCAGTTCAGAGGCTTGTTACGGGGCAAACTCATATAGAAGTAAATTCCTGGAGTTACGTTGTTGTGGGAAGCTCAATGATTATTGACTTTACCCGCTCCAGGGCATTATATAAAGTGGCCAAAGCGCATAATAGTCAGGCGCTCGAAGCCGATGCGCTTCATTTTTCAACAGATATATGGAGTTCTGGAGTGGTTCTCTTTGGGCTTATTTGTGCCAATGTAGGGTTTTTCTTTGCCGACTCTGTGGCTGCATTATGCGTCGCGGTCATTGTTCTTTTCGTTTCATATAAGCTTGGCAAAAAAGCAGTTGATGTACTACTCGACAAAGCCCCACAGGAAATTGTGCTCAAAGTCCAGCAGGTTTTGAAAAAATACGATGAGGTAAAGTATTTTCACAGTCTAAAGGTTCGCTCCGCCGGGGCTGATACTTTTATAAAGTTCAATATTCATGTTGATCCTGATCTCAGTATCAGAAGTATACATGAGCTTTGTGACAAGATCGAAAAAGAGCTGAACTCAATAATTCCGCGCAGCGAAGTTTACATCCATGCCGAACCGCAGGATATGCAGCATATAGATAAAGAGGAATTTGACTCGGAATGTGTTTTTTAGGTGTGCGGTACTTAGGCTAGGATGTATTAAGAGTAAGTTATAAAACTTGATAGAGGAAAGGAATTCATGTTCAAGAATGCATTTACCAGATTTTGGCAGTTAGCGGGCTCTGGTAAAGAAATAATGCGAAATAGAGAGCTAAGAATTTATCTGGTTATATCATTTGTGTTTTTTAAAGCAATAGCTATCATCATATTCCTGATTGTTAAATAATAGCTTAAAAATTATTCCTCAGATTTATTCCGCTATATTCATCAGATCGGGATTTATGTGTCAATAGATGCTGTTCCCGGCCACCCTTTGTAACAATTCCTTAATCTTTTGTTAACAGCCATGTAAACGATCTGTAACACGTTTCCCTGAACTTTGTCTCAGAATTTGATTACTGATTTAAGATGGAAAAAAGAACAGGGAATCTGAAGAAGTTCATGGTTTTACTATTATCTGTGCTTGCTTGTAATGTCTCAGGCCAGATGGAGTCAATTGAAACGGGTTCAATACAAGGCGTTGCTACCGATAAAGTTACAGGCGAAAGCCTTCCCGGGGCTACAATCGTTCTGGAAGGTACTATTATTGGTGCATCAGCTGATGTCGATGGTCGCTTTATAATTCCGGATCTTAAGCCCGGAACTTACAATATCAGGGCATCTTATGTATCATATAATCCTGAAATTATTAAAGGAGTTGTCGTAGAAGCAGGAAGGAATGCGGAAGTTTCAGTTCTGCTGTCCCAGGATGCCATAGAGCTCCAGGAGGTCATGGTTGCAGCCGAACGCAAGACAAATACTGAGTCTTCTGTAATTAATACAATTAAAACGAGCACATTAGTGTCAATTGGGGTCTCCAGTCAGCAGATACTCAGATCTCAGGACAGGGATGCCTCCGAAGTAATACGCAGGCTTCCGGGTACATCAGTTGTCGACGACAGGTTCATAATTGTCCGTGGACTGGCTCAGAGATATAACACTGTCTGGTTAAACAATACGGCAACTCCTGGAACCGAAGCTGATGTTAAGGCGTTTTCTTTTGATATAATCCCGGCTTCCATTATCGATAATATGATGATTATCAAATCGCCGGCTCCTGAACTGCCTGCTGATTTTTCCGGAGGCTTCATTAAAATTGCAACAGTAACAACGCCCGAAAAAAACTCATTCTTCGTCTCTTACGGGACAGGGTTCAGTGAAGGAACAACCTTCGGGAGCTTTCTTCAGAGCAGGACAAAAAACAACAATTTTTTGGGATTCAGCAATCATAAATATGACCTGCCTGCTGCCATGCCGTCACACCTTGGAATTTATGAATCAGCATCCAACACCGAAATATTAAACAGAATATCGATCCTCGGAAGAAGCCTTAACAATCAGCTTGAACCCGTAAAGACTACAGCCTCGCCGGATCAGCGGTTTTCTGCAGGGTTCAGCCGCCGTTTCAAAATAGGATCCCAGAGTATCGGAAATATAACTTCCCTGACTTATGGTAATTCAAACAATTACGACAGAATTGAAACAAATAACTATTCGATTTACGACTTCAGGAACGACAGGCCTTCTTATAATGATGAGTTTGCTGACGATCAGTATTCAAATTCGATAAAGACAGGGATTATGCATAACTGGACCTTGTATCTTCCGGGTAATAACAAAGTCGAGTTCCGCAATCTGCTTAATGAAATAGGACAATCGAAAGTAACTGTAAGAAATGGAAGAGAGTGGTATAATGATGGAAGATATATAAGGTCTTTTGAATTGAAAAATCTGAACAGAACAATCTATTCAGGGCAGCTTGCAGGTACACATTCAGTCAAAAAGACTTCAATAGACTGGGTGGCGGGTTATTCATACTCGGCCAAAAATGAACCCGATATAAGGAGGTACAGGTATATAAGATCCGATTCATCTGATTCTGATTATTTTATGCTTTTCTCCGATAATCCTGATCTGTCGTCTCAGTCACGCATGTGGCTTAATCTTTCTGAAAATCTTTATTCAGCATCACTGAATATCTCAAGGGAATATGATTTAAATGGTTTTCAACCTGAGTTTAAAGCAGGTTTATATTATGAAGATAAAAACAGATCATTTTCAGCCAGAAATTTCGGTTATGCCAGAAGCGGAAATCAATCAACAATGGGAATGACTTTTTTACCTGCCGATGAAATATTTTCAGAGGAAAATATCAATTTAACCGATGGTATAAGACTTTCTGAAATCACCTCTTTGTCCGACTCATATAAAGCATCAAACAACCTTGTTGCGGCATATATGGCTGTCAGGCTCCCAATTCAATCAGCAGTAAGTATTTATTCAGGGATAAGGGTAGAAAAAGATATTCAGACATTGTCAAGCTACAGGCAGGGTACAACTATTCCTGTTGAAGTTAACAGGGATACAATAAATGTTTTCCCTTCAGCAAACCTTTCAATATCGATAAATAAGAACAATCTTATCAGGCTTGCTTATGGTCTCTCCGTGAACAGACCTGAATTCAGGGAGATGGCTCCCTTCTATTTTGTCGATTTTGAGCAGAATGCAGGCATATACGGAAATCCTTCAATAAAAGATGCATATATCCATAATTTTGACATTCGCTTTGAGCATTATCCGTCGGCAAACGAGAACCTGAATATAGGTGTTTTCTACAAAAGCTTCAGGAATCCGATTGAAATGGTTATAGTGGGAAATAATCCCACGCAATACTCATTTGAAAATGTGAGATCAGCCTACAGCTACGGCATTGAAACTGATGTGAGAAAAACTTTCAGATTTACTCCTGAGAGAGATAATTTCTCATTCATAATGAATGCAGCATTTATAAGAAGCAGGGTTGATTTTGCTGAAGGAGATCTGAATCCCGACAGGTCGCTCCAGGGACAGTCTCCATTTATGATCAATGCCGGATTGTTTTATTATAATGATAATTCGGGATTTACAGTTACAGCGCTTTACAACATAATCGGGAGGAGAATTGTCGCTGTTGGTCGTCCTTCGCCAAATAGCTGGGAGTCCATTCCCGATGTTGTGGAAATGCCCAGAAATGTTATAGATCTCATTCTCAACAAAAAGATCGGGGATCATTTCGAAATCAAGGGAAGCTTCAAAGATATTCTTAATCAGAGAATATTGTTGACGCAGACTGTTGATGCATCTGTTGATCTTAACGATCTCAATGGTCCTGTAAGATTCGTGAGAGAACAGGTAACAAAGTATACAAAGCCCGGAAGAAATCTTTCTATAGGAGTCAGTTATAAATTCTGAACAAATACAACCTTAATTAAAAATGAATATGAAAAATTACATTAAAATGTTAGGGTTCACAGGTATTGTGTCCCTCAGTGTTCTTCTTTTCAGCTCATGCGAAAAGAAAGAAGTCGGCGTGACCGGTCTCGAACTTGACAAAAATGAAGCTTCAGTGCAGGCCGGGGCGACTATTCAGATTGCAACCTTTATAACCCCTGCTGATGCATCAAATCAGAACATCACATGGAAATCATCAGATCAGTCAGTTGCAACTGTTGAGGATGGGGCCGTTACCGGTGTTGCAATCGGTAATGTAACAATATCTGCAATTTCCCAGGCAGATACAGCAATAAAAGCTTCATGTAATGTTTCAGTTACCCCCGCAACAGGTCAGGTAGTCACAGTAACAGGCGATATCACATCAGATACAAAATGGTATGCCGCCGGTAAATACATGCTTTCGGGTTTTGTTTATGTTAAAAATAATGCAACCCTGACAATAGAACCGGGCACTGTGATCAAAGGTGTTTCAGGGACGAAAGCTGCTCTCATAGTCGAACGTGGTTCGAAGATAATGGCGCAGGGTACGGCAAGCAGCCCGATCGTGTTTACTTCAGATAAGCCAAAAGGACAGCGCACCTATGGTGACTGGGGTGGACTTGTATTATGTGGAAATGCACCGACAAACAAACATGATTCGGGAGCCGGAACCGGAATAGCTGAAGGTGGGATCGGTTCACTCTATGGTGGTAATAATTCGGCAGACAATTCAGGCGTACTAGAGTATGTACGTATTGAATTTCCGGGCATAGGACTTACTGCAACAGCAAACAGTGAAATTAATGGTCTTACTTTATACTCGGTGGGTTCAGGAACAACAATAGATCATATCCAGATCTCCTATTCAGGTGATGATTCGTTCGAATGGTTTGGTGGAACCGTAAATTGCAAATATATCGTGGCTTTCAGAGGCTGGGATGATGATTTTGACACTGATAATGGCTATAACGGTAAAGTTCAGTTTTTTGTAGGTCTTCGCGACCCGAATACCGCTGACCAGTCACAATCAAATGGTTTCGAATCTGATAATGATGCAGACGGTTCAACACTTTCTCCGGTTACGAGCCCTGTTTTTGTCAATGGAAGCTTATTCGGTCCACTTACTACATCAAATACAACTGCAAACGCTCTTTTCCGTCATGCCATGCAAATCCGTCGAGGTTCCCGGTTGTCGGTATACAACAGTATATTTGCAGGATGGCCATTCGGTCTTTATATTGATGGCGCTAAAGGCGATTCTCCTGCCCAGGCTACAGCCAATACACTTCAGATCGAAAATTCAGTACTTTCGGGAATGACGACGTTCTATAAGACCGATGCAACATCCCTACAGAATACAGAAAGCTGGTTTACCGATGCTTCAAGGCATAACGAGACGAGGGCCACAAATGATCTTCTTCAATTAAATAACCCTTTCTCATTGACAACGCCTGACTTTCTTCCTGCAGCTGGATCAACATTATTAAGCGGGGCTTCGTTTACAAACACGAGATTAACTGATTCTTTCTTTACCCAGGTTGCTTACCGTGGGGCTTTCGGATCAACAAACTGGACAACCGGATGGTGTAATTTTGATCCTCAAAATACAGATTATTAATTTTCTGTTCTCTTTTTGTCTTGTGCTTGCCAATTCAGGGCTGACCTCAAAGCGTCAGCCTTTTTGTTATAATTTTATTAGAATTAAATTGAGTGCCACATGAGAAATCCATTTCGAGACTGATGCGCCTCATTTGAAAAATACTAAGAAGAGCAGTATTCATTTATTAATCCAGATTACGGATTCTTCATTTCTTTTGAACTGTAACAAAAACGTAACAGGTATTATACCGATGGAACGGTAAGGATGGCTTAATTTCGTGCTGTTATTTTGTTAACAGGAAATATGACCTACCTGATCGTAATTATCGGACTTGTCCTGATATTTGATTTTATTAATGGATTCCATGATTCTGCTAATTCAATAGCAACAGTAGTATCTACTAAAGTTCTTTCCCCATTTGCTGCCGTATGTCTTGCTGCTATATTCAATTTCCTTGCATTTCTTATCTTTCCTCTTAAGGTTGCAACAACAATAGGGAAGGGTGTTATAAATCCGGATATAGTTACTCTTGATCTTATTGCATCAGCCGTAACTGCGGCCATAATCTGGAATCTTCTAACATGGTGGTGGGGACTGCCTTCAAGCTCTTCGCATACACTGGTTGGCGGCCTTGTTGGCGCGGCAATTGCCGGCAGCGGACTTGGATCAGTAATTTTTTCAGGAGTTTTAAAAATAGTGCTATTCATCATTATTGCCCCTCTTCTGGGTATTGTAATTTCTTATATTATCTCGATAATAGTTTTACATCTTGTTAAAAGTTATACTCCGGCAGGAGTTGACAAATATTTCAGGCGATTTCAGTTATTATCTGCTTCAGCTTTTAGCCTTGGACATGGTGGAAATGATGCTCAGAAATCTATGGGTATAATCTGGGTTGCTCTTATTGCCGCAAATCAGGTAGCAAAAGATTCGGAAATTGGTCTTTGGATTGTGCTTTCATGTCATACAGCAATTGCTTTGGGTACTCTTTTAGGTGGCTGGAGAATAGTAAAAACCATGGGCCAAAAGATCACAAAGCTGAAACCTTTTGAAGGGTTTTGCGCTGAAACTGCAGGCGCATTGACTCTGTTCGGGGCAACACATTTCGGAATACCTGTAAGTACAACTCATACGATAACAGGCGCAATTATGGGCGCAGGCGCTTCAAGAAGAGTATCGGCAGTCAGATGGGGTGTTACAAGAAATATTTTCTGGGCCTGGATACTTACTATACCGGTTTCAGCCCTGCTGGGCGCTTTATTGTTCTCAGTAATTAATCTTTTTTAGTCAATAAATTTAAAAGGACCCCGCTATCCCGGGATCCTTCTAACCCTAAAATGAAAAAAAAACTATCTGATCAATAAAAGTTTTCGTTTACCTATTAAAACATAAGGCTTCAAAACAAAATTCCGGCAACAATGTACATCTGTAGCGATGTTATCCGTGGTAAAGATATAAAATATTTTAATATTGTATGCAAAAAAGAGGGTAAAAACAAAAAATATATCAAAATACCCAAATGTGCCTATATAAAATAGGGGGTGCAAAACACAAAATACATAAAATATAATAGATTGTCCCTGTTTCATGGGAGGTAAGGACAGTAAAATTATTTCAGTCTGAAATACAAAGTATTTTAAATCCTGGTTTACAAAATTATTAACTGAAATCTATGAAATTCTCATGAATGCTAAAGGAGGCCTGATATTGCCGGAGTGCCTTTCAGTTTTTCTCCGGATGGTGCCTCGATTCTCTTTATTCTGATGTGTTCCGGCTGGTCAATCTCTATTGGTACTTTCTCCTCAATAGTACTTGTCGGATCAAGATTATAAGCAACGAGGTCTGAGATGCAGAATAACCTTGAGAAGTTATGAAGCTTAAGGATAATATTTTCGATTGCAGGCAGCCTGGCATCTTTAGGCATCACTCTGTCGATCAGTATAAAAAGAAAATCAGCAGGAACAGATTGCTTTTTCAGAGTTTCAAAACCATTCTCAATTTTTATTTCGCCTGAATTTCCAAGATTATCAACTACCTCTCTGAAGTATCTGCTGATGTTCTGTTCAACTTTGAATCCCAGGTAGAAATCAATCCTTACTAAAATTCCGGGCAATATCTGGTTCACCCTGTATTCCATCGTAAAAGGTTCATCTCTCCTGTCAATATGTACAAGCCAGTATACATCCGCGCGTTTTGGCTGCTTGTTGAATATTGAATAGATTATTTTAGATTCAACATTATAGGAATTATTTGCCTTTATTATATAAACAATGTTTGTTGCGAGCTTTGGGACCGAATTATCAGACCTGAGATCCTCTAGCAGTCCGGTATATTGATCCAGGCGGCTGAAGGTTACATACCTGTTTTTGAGTTTTCTGCCAAAATACCAGCCGTACATTATGATGAAGAAAAATGCTGCCAGAAGTAAAGTAAACCAGCCTCCGTCGGAAAATTTATTGAGGTTAGCAATAAGGAAGCTTACTTCGATAAGCAGAAAGACAATGAGAAACTGCGTTATGAGGATTTTAGTTTTTCCCTTCTGCCTGAGATAAAATGCAAGCAGAATTGTAGTCATTATCATTGTCAGGGTTATTGATAATCCATAAGCAGCTTCCATGTTTGAGGATTTCCTGAAGAATATTACAACACCGCTGCAGGCACCCCAGAGAAACCAGTTTACATAAGGCACATATACCTGCCCTTTCAGGTGTGTCGGATTCTCAATCCTGAATTTGGGCCAGAAGTTAAGTGAAATAGCCTCGCTGATAAGAGTAAAGGAACCTGTTATAAGAGCCTGGCTTGCAATAATCGCAGCAGCTGTAGATATAAAGATTCCCGGGATCAGAAACCATTGAGGCATAATGCCATAAAAAGGATTTGTATTCCCCGGATCCCCATTTTGCCTGAGAAGCCATGCGCACTGTCCAAAATAGTTAAGCAATAATGAGGACTTCACAAAAATCCATGATACTCTTATATTCCTGATTCCGCAATGCCCAAGATCGGAATAAAGCGCTTCCGCTCCGGTAGTTGCAAGGAATACGGCTCCAAGCAGTAAAAAGCCTCCGGGGTATTCAGAAAGGAATCGCAAAGCATAAGAAGGATTAAGAGCATTAAGTACCGAAATATCTGAAGAAATCTGTACAATTCCTGTAACACCCAGCATCAGAAACCAGATAACCATTACAGGACCGAAAGCGCCTCCAACAATGTTGGTCCCGAACCTCTGCATGAAGAATATAAGTCCAAAAATGCTGAGCACTATTGTTATCACGGGTATATCTGGATTAAACAGCTTCAAACCTTCAACTGATGATGTAACAGTAATAGCCGGCGTTATTATTCCATCTGCCAGAAGAGCGCTTGCTCCAACCATTGTAAGTATTGCAGCAAGATGATTTTTCCTTCGAAGCAGAGCGAATAACGCATATATTCCTCCTTCACCTCTGTTGTCGGCTCTAAGCGTAATCAGCACGTATTTGGTTGTTGTTTGTAATGTGAGCGTCCAGAATATGCAAGACATTGAACCGTAAATCAGCAGCTCGTTGAACTGTTTTCCTCCGTGTATTATTGCCTGCATAACGTAAAGCGGGCTTGTACCGAGATCTCCGAAAACTATGCCGAGAGTTATTACCACCCCTGCAAGTGACAGCTTGCTTATGTCAATGTGCCTGACGTCGTTCCCCATTCCTTCCTGCGATGAAAAATCTGACAAAAGTAGACTGTGACATATAAAGAAGATGACAATATATTCCAAGGAAGTATAAAGATTTTATAAAGATTTGTCTTTGGTAAGGATTTGGTTTTCAGAATGATTTTTTGTGAATTAAATTTGACTATTATTTATTACCAATGAAATTATCTGGATTGTTATCCGGTTCATTTTCGGTTACAAGATCTTTTCAGTACCTTATGGTAATTCTTGTAATTGCATTTACTGTTGCATTATGCCGGCCGCTTGCAAATGAACATGGATATCTTATTGTTGCTTTTATCCTGCTCTCTGAAGTATCTTTCATGGCAATTTTTTTTGGCATTGGACCCATACTTCTTGCTTCAACCATAAGTGCACTTGTCTGGAATTTCTTTTTCATTCAGCCGCATTTTGCATTTCATATTGAAAGAACTGAGGATAAGATAATTTTTATATCATTTTTTTTTATTGCAATCGTCAACGGGGTTCTCACAAACCGGATCAGAAGGCAGGAGAAAATTACACACCTCAGGGAGGAACAGGCTCTTCTTTTAGCCGAATCAGATAAGCTTTATAAAACAATGTTCACCCTGATCTCTCACGAATTCAGGATTCCTATAGCCACTATTATGGGAGCATCTGACACTCTTCTCACTTCACCTACATCCGAAAACGATAAAACGGCTCTTTTCAGAGAGATCCTGAAAGCTTCCGGCAGACTTAATCACCTTATTGAGAATCTTCTGAATATGTCGCGGCTCGAAAGCGGGAAGATATCAGTTCATTATGACTGGTGTGATATAAATGATCTCTTCAATAAGGTTGCCTCAACACTTTCACAGCAACTTGAGCAATTCAGACCTGAAATCTATATACCGCCGGATATGCCTCTTGTCAGGCTCGATTTCGGATTAATGGAGCAGGTAATCTATAATATTTTACTTAATGCAACACAGCATTCACCTTATGGATCCATAATCAGAATCAATGCGGATTATGATGGGCGTGAGCTGGAAATAAAAATAAAAGACGAAGGACCAGGTTTTACTCAGGACCAGCTCAAAAAGGTATTCACAAAGTTCTACCGGGTTGATTCAACCCATCCCGGCGGACTGGGACTTGGATTGTCAATAGTCAAAGGTCTTGTTGAAGCTCATAAAGGTGAAATCGAGGTTCACAATGCACCTGAGGGAGGCGCAGAATTTATTATTCGAATACCCTCAGAAATTCCCGATATGAAGTCAATAAACATCGAACAATGAATGAAGATGCCATACTTATAATTGACGACGAGATACAGATAAGGAGACTGCTTGAGATCACACTGTCATCAAACGGGTACAAGACTTTATTTGCCACGAATGCACGTGAAGGATTGACTTCCGCAGCTACACAGCATCCATCGCTGATCCTTCTCGACCTTGGTTTGCCTGACATGGATGGTGCTGACCTTCTTGAGAAGCTACGTGAATGGTATTCAAAACCCATAATAATTTTAAGCGTAAGAAATACAGAGGAAGATATCGTTGAAATGCTCGACAAAGGAGCCAATGATTATCTTACAAAGCCTTTCCGGAGTGGAGAATTGCTGGCAAGAATACGCACAGCTATACGACTTACAACGGAAAAGCCTGATACAACGGTTCTGGAGTTTGGTTCACTTTCAATCGATCTTGCCGATCATATTGTGAAAAAGAACAATGAAATTGTGAAGCTTACTGCTACTGAATTTTCTCTTATTTCACTTCTCGCCAGGAATCATGGCCGGGTTATGACTCATCAATTCCTTCTTAAGGAAGTCTGGGGTTTCGGATATCTTGAACAGACCCAGTACCTGCGGGTTTTTGTTGCACAGTTAAGAAAGAAGATAGAGGCTAATCCTTCGAAACCAGCATTACTCATTACTGAATCAGGCATCGGGTACAGGTTTGGAGAATGATGTCATCAATTGATAAAATCTTTACGGTTACAGCCGGAATATTTATATAATATTTTTAGAAGCTTTATCATTTTTGCTTCCTGAAAACTTTTAGAAGTAAAGATGGATGAGTCAGGGTATTCTTATATTAATACTGTTCAGCTCACTGGGGTTGATATTCTTTTCAGGATACATTGCGGGTCACCTTTTGGGGCTTGACAAATACTTAAAGGACATAGAGAGAAAATAATTGTAAAATGGATTCATGAGGAGATCCAAGACGATGATCTGAGCTTTCTCACGAATACACTACTTCATAAAATGAGGAGAGGGATGAGATAACCCATCCCTGATTCCTTCTAACCTAAAATCAACTATGAACAATCTCTGAAACTAACAGCTTCAGATGATCATCTTCCAAATTAAAATAATCGAAATTTCAAGAGTGCATTAAGTTCTGTTCTTCAATTTCTGGTTCTTCATCCTGCACCACTGATATAAAGTTATAAAAAAAAATGAAATTGTCTAAAAAAATGGCGAAAATTTTAGGCATAATATCTAAGTGGCAGAATATCAGAAGAATGATGGATGAACCTGAATTCCGGAACATCAGGTTCTTTAACTGAATTGAAAAAGAATACAAGAAGCTTGATTAAACAAAAACAATTATTAGATTAATTTTGTTAATGCAACAAATTTGATATATGGAGGGACCAACCGCAACAGTGATAGGAGCTACAGGGTTGATTGGAAATCAGCTTGTTGAGCTTCTTGAAAATGATGATTTTTTTAAAAAAATCCGTGTTGTTGCCCGCAGGCAGGTGGACTTCAATAACCCTTCAATTGATATCAGGGTTATAAACTTCAGTGATGAATCCGCCTTCAGGACTGCGATCAGCGGAAGCGATGCTGTTTTCTGCGCCGTTGGAACAACAAACAGAAAGGTGAACGGAGATAAAGATGCCTACAGGAATGTAGATTATGATATACCTGTTAACGCCGCAAAATATTGTAAAGAAACAGGCATTCAGAAATTCCTCCTGGTGTCTTCGGTTGGTGCAAATAGTAAGAGCAACAACTTTTATCTCAGGTTTAAAGGAGAAGTTGAAGATAACATTCGCAAATTGAATCTTAATTCAGTTACTGTTTTCAGACCATCGATGCTCCTAGGTGACAGGGAAGAATTCCGTGCCGGCGAGTTGCTCGGAAAGGCCCTTGCTGTCCCGATGTCAATCTTTCTCCCGTCAAATTACAGACCCATCCATGCCAGGAATGTTGCTAAAGCAATGATACGGGCCTCAAAAAAAACCGACAAGGGATTTAAGATTTATCAATATAAAGATATGATGGAGCTCGTAAAGGAATAATATTTTCCCATTTTTCAGGATAGTCATAATATATCAATATCAATTCAGAAGAAATGGATCCATTGGTTTCCATTTGCTTCTCCATAAGAGCGGGATAAAGAAAACTTTCATTATCCATGGAAAATCTTTAAGGAATATTTTTCTGTCCTGTGGTTCAAGGTTATAAATAACAAATGGAATTGTAACAGGCGCCGGCCCGGATAATTTGGATCCGTGTTGACCTATCTTATCAAGGAGATCACGTTGTTCCTTCTCCGTGTAAGTCCCGCTAAGGACTTTTGCACTGAAGCTTGATTCTTCAGCAGTGATATGAGGGCCCCATGATTTCCTGAGGTCGGAGAGGATATTCTTTATGCGGCCAATATCAAAAATAGTAATTTCCCCTATTCCTTTTTCAAGATTGTCAAGCAGATTAGCCATTGTTACATGATCATCTTTCAGACGAATGTACGGAGCTTCAATCCTTTCTTTGAAATATGGGAAAACAACATCGTCCTCCCCCAGGTGATGAGCATGCATTACCCTGATAAGGGTTGTTACATAAAGGGCAAATCCTTTCTCCTCATTTGCCGGAATAGCACGGTTTTTTATGTATTCATCACATTTTGAAATTGAAACATCCAGGGCTCTTGTTATCAGCTTGTGAATTGTGACAAGACCTTCTGTTACAGGACTGAAATCTGGCATAGTTTTTCTCCTTTCTGATAATGTGTACTAAAACATCAACAAAACACAAAGAATCTGATTTTTCTCTATTCCTCCATTAAGAACAGATTAGTTTAAGGTTCAGGAATGATTAAGATCATGTTATTTCGCGATTATGCACAGATTTTTCTTTTTACTGAAATCCAAAGTCGATGAAAGATAATTGTGAATCATATTTGTCTTCCGGAGTATTACAATAAACACTACGGTGTCATTAGCGGTAATAGATCGGAATTCTTAACTTGCAACTTTATTTTTTTCTAAATTATTATTCCTCGGAATAAATTAAATGGATAGTCGATCATGCCACATACTATTCTGCAATTGTAAAGGAGAAAGGATAGATCCCGGTCTCCTGAAGATGGTTGATGAACACCTGAGGACTGTGCCTGCAGAGGTAACAAAAGTGACTGATCTTTGTGGCGCTGTAAGGCTTAAAAAGAATGAAATAAAAGAAATCCTGGTCGGAGAGAATGAAAGACAGCTTGTTATCGGATGTCACGGAAGAGCCATGCATTTTATTGTGAATCAATTAAATGATGAAGCTGAACAAATCGAATTTGAAGATATTAATCTTATCGGTGCCGCCGGAAAAGAAATCTGTGAAAGGATTGATGCCTTTTGCAGTACAGAACAAGGTAAAAATGTTTTTAAAGAAATAACCGAGGATTCCGGATGGCCATCATGGTATCCCGTAATTGATTATTCACGTTGCACTGCATGCGGGCAATGTGCCGATTTCTGCCTGTTCGGTGTTTATGAAAAAACAGCCAACGGAGTTAATGTTGTTAATCCTCAGGGATGCAAGAATAATTGCCCTGCCTGCGCAAGGATATGTCCTTCATCGGCAATTATTTTCCCAAAGTACAAAAATGGAGGGGCTGTTGGCGGTTCTGATGTAATCGATGAGGTAAATGAGCAACGCAGGCAGGCAGAGGATATTAAAAAATACCTGGGCGACAATATCTATGAGGCGCTGAACACAAGAAAGGAAAAAAGGCAATCAATCATCAGGGAAGATGCAATGAAAAAAGCAATGACTGAACGCGATAAAGCCTTAAAAGGAGAAAAGAATTGAATATGTCGGTTTACAGGAACTTCATAAAAACAAACAGGCGCTGCAGGAATAAATTCATGTTCAACATGGTTATTAAGGGGGTGTCAGGCTTTCTTAAATACAGACGTCGTATGAAGAAAGGAAAGATATTTCCCGCTTTCCAGTTCATTTCTATTACAAACGACTGCAATCTTAGATGCCAGGGCTGCTGGGTTAGCACAGGAAACTCTCCGGAATACATGAATGCTGACAAGATTAACTCAATAATAGAGTCTTCAAAAAAACAGGGCTCATATTTCTTCGGTATACTCGGAGGCGAACCGTTAATGTACAAACAGGTGAGTGAAATATTCGGAAAGCATCCGGATTGTTATTTTCAGTTGTTTACGAATGGGACACTTTTCACTGAATCGACGGCATCACAACTGCTTGCATCCGGCAATGTTACTCCATTGTTCAGTCTTGAAGGTGATGAAAATGTGGCCGATATCCGCCGGGGAGGTAACCATGTATATAATCGAACTCTGAAAGCAATAAGTACTGCAACAGCAGCAGGATTGATTACAGGAGTAGCTGTAAGCGTTTGCAAATCAAATATCGAAATGGCGCTCTCAGATGAGTTTGTAATGATGCTTCATGATCTGGGAGTACTCTATGTCTGGTATTATATTTACCGTCCTGCCGGTAGCAACCCGAACTATGACCTTACTCTCAGCTTTGAAGATATAACGAGGCTCAGGAAGTTTCTTGTTCATGGAAGAACCAGGTTGCCGATGATACTTATCGATTCTTACTGGCGTGCAAACGGTGAGCCCTTTTGTCCCGCAGCAGATGGTCTGAGCCATCATATCAACGCTTCAGGGTTCATTGAACCATGCCCGGTTATGCAGATTGCAAGGGAAAACATTAACGATGACGGTCTTCCGGAAGAGAAATATGAAAATTCAGGTTTGCTGAGAAGCTTCAGAAAGGAGATACACGGCAAAACAAAAGGATGCATACTCATGGAAGAACCGTCATGGATAGAACCATTTGCTATAAGGCAGGATGCGGTTAACACATCAAACCGACCGGCATATTTCAGCGATCTGAAAAAAGCTCCTGTAACTGTCAGCCATGGATCATGCCCGGTTATTCCGGAAAAGAGCGTTGTCTACAGGATAGCAAAGAGAACTGCGTTCTTCGGGATGGGTTCATACGGATGATTTAAAGAAGGATGATAAAAGAAACAGCGATATCATTAATAGTTCCTGCAAGCAGCACATTAAGGGATGAGATAAGGAAGAAGGCCGACAAATTCTTTGAGAAGAATAAAGTTCTGCCTCCTGTTTCATACGAGAAACTTGAACAGCTTGCAGGTAATCTTATTGCCTCAAATAGCTGGGATCCGGAAAATAAAGCTTTCGTAATGGTATGTTGTGGAAATGCTATCTGGAGATCTGTAGTGGGATCAATACCTTATGACCGCAGAATGCTTCTACTTCCTCAGTGTCTGAGGAACAGCAGGTTGTGCAAAGGGAGCTGGGATGAGCTTGGGCTTTTTTGCAAAGGTTGTGGTAACTGCAATATTTCAGGCTTTCTTGACGAAGCTGAGGAGCTTGGGTACGTTACAATTGTGTCGGAAGGAACAACAATTGCTACCCAGCTCATTGAAAATGGCAATGTTGATGCGATAATTGGGGTGGGTTGCATGGAGGTCCTGCAAAAAATGTTCAGCTCTGTAAACAAGTATTCTGTTCCGGCAATCGGTGTCCCTCTCCTTACCTGCGGTTGTGTCGATACAAGTGCGGATGCGGAATGGATCAGCGAGGAAATAAATCATTTTAATGAAAACTCAGGATTCAGGCTGCTGAACATTATACACCTGAAAGAAAAAACGAACTCGCTTTTTACAGAATCACATATCGATGAACTGCTTGATCTGAAAGATTCGTTGACTAATAAGATTGTAAGAGATACTCTCCTTGCAGGAGGAAAAAGGATAAGGCCCCTTCTCACGGTGCTTGCTTATGAGGCATTCAGCACCAATCCTGATCAGGAAGTTCTGAAACATCTTGCAATGTCGGTAGAATGCTTTCATAAAGCTTCCCTTATTCATGATGATATTGAAGATAATGATGAGCTGAGATATGGGAAGGAGACGATTCACAATAAGTACGGAATTCCTGTTGCTGTCAACCTTGGCGATCTTCTTATTGGTGAAGGCTACAGGCTTCTTGCAGGATGCAGATTATCGCCGGAAATTATAAGCAGATGTCTTAAAATTGTTTCTACTGGTCATAAGGCAATGTCGGCAGGTCAGGGCACAGAGCTTCTTGCAAGACGCAACGTCACACTCCTTCAGGTTGAAGAGATTCTTGAAATATTTCACAATAAGACTTCGGAAGCTTTTAAGGTTGCATTGCTTGCAGGTGCGATTGCAGGTGAAGCAGATGAAATATCAATAAATATCCTTATTGAATTCAGCCATCTTATAGGTGTCGCTTACCAGATTAAAGACGATCTTGAAGATTTTAAAATGCCTGCAGAAGGAATGTCATTCCAGATTCCATCACTGCCTGTATCAGTGTTGAATGAGCTGGCTGGCGAAAGTGACAGAGAATTATTGATGGAATATGTTAATGCGAATAATTTGACAGCGATAAGCGAGCTAATTGAAAAATATGATGTAAAGGCGAGGACAGGCAGGCTTATAAAGGAAAATCTCGGGAGAATATATTCCTGTCTTGAACGACTTGAAAATATAAGGTTGAAGCTCGCATTACATGAGATAGTGGGAAAAACATTCAGGGACTATGTTTAGGCTTCTCTCTTTGCCTTACCTGCATTCTTTTGAAAAAAACAGTATTGAAATTGTACTCAAAAGATCCTTAAGAGTACTGGATACTGAAGTTATTAACGGCATAAAAAGATACACAGTCAGCAAGCAGACACTTTCCGGCGGATTTGAAGATAAAGCCGGTAATCCGGATCTGTACTATACACTTTTCGGATTCTTCATTGCAGAGGCGCTCGGTTTAAATGATCTATACCCTTCTGTAAGGAATTATACAGAAACATTCATACATAATAAAAAACCTGAAGGTGTTTATCTTCATTGTACGGCCATACTGGCTTCAAAGCTGGATTGCAATACGAAAACAAGAAATTTTCTGAAGACTCTTATTCACGAAGATCTTGAAAAGCAGGATGAAAAGCGATCAGGTTATGATTCATTTCTTCATCTTTTAAGCTGCTATTATTTAAAGGATTACGTAAGTCTTTATAGAATAAACAAACGCCTGACAGCAAGACTTGATTATATATCATTACCCTGTACGGTTGCATCTGCCCTGCTCGTCCTGAGGAAAAGTTTCAGAAAACCTGTTGATGAGCTGGTAAGAACAGTTCTGAGCTTTTATGATGAAGGAGGATTTAAGGCAACTTTTTCAGCGCCTGCTCCTGATCTGTTATCGACTGCCGTTGCATTGTATGCACTCAGATTTGCAGACAGCGACCTGAGGATGATAAAACCTGAGTGTCTTGGTTTTGTGGATTCATTGTATGATAATGGAGGCTTTGCAGGCAACATCATAGATAACGAAGCTGATATTGAATATACTTTTTATGGATTAATTGCACTAGGATCATTATCGGAATGATATGAATCCGGATATACTGACAGCGAAATACAATGACTTAAAGCAGAAGCTTGTCGGGGATCTTAATGACAAGGGATTCTGGACAGGAAGATTATCGACAAGCGCTCTTTCAACTGCTGTTGCAATAGTCGCACTTAAGACTGCCGGTGACAAAAATGATAATGACCGGATCGAAAATGGTTTCAGATGGATTCTGAACAAAATCAATCCCGACGGTGGTTACGGTGACACGACAGGTTCTGTGAGTAATGTAAGCACAACCCTGCTCTGTTATGCTGCAGTTAGTTTTTGTCATAAGGACAAAAGCGGCGTTTCGTCTCTCGTATCGATGGAGAGATGGCTTGAAGGAAAAGGTATCGCGATTAATCCTGATACAATTACAAGATCAGTCCTGAAGTTTTACGGGAAGGATTATACTTTTTCTATCCCCATCCTGTCAATGCTCAACCTTTGCGGTGTAATACCTGATTCTGCACTCAGGAAGATCCCGATGTTACCATTTGAGCTTACCCTTCTGCCTGCATCGTTTTACAGGTTCTTTAATCTTCGTGTTGTTAGTTATGCTTTACCTGCCCTTATCGGTGTCGGAATTTACATTCATAGAAAAAGATCGGGACAAAGGTTATCATTCCGTAATAAATTCGTAAAACCTGCTATAAAGAAGCTTGACGATCTCTTACCTGAAAGCGGCGGTTTCCTCGAGGCGATTCCTCTTACCGGCTTCGTTGCAATGTGTCTTCATGCAAGCGGGGAAATACAAAATATCACTGTTAAAAAAGGAATTCAGTTTTTACGAAATACACAACGTAATGATGGAGGCTGGCCGATCGATACAGATCTTTCGAGCTGGGTGACAACATTGTCGATAAAAGCATTGGGCAGCGATATTGTTAATTTATTAACAGAACAGCAGCTTTCATTATTACGGAGCCACCTGCTTAAGCTGCAGTATAAATCGGTACATCCTTTCAATAACGCAGGTCCGGGAGGCTGGGGCTGGACAAGCTTCACAGGATCCGTGCCTGATGCGGATGATACACCCGGGGCCATCCTGGCGCTTTTACAGCTTTACACTGGAAAAAATGAAGAACGCGAAGCAATTCTGAATGGTTGCAAATGGCTTATAAGGCTTCAGAATAATGACGGGGGTTTCCCTACTTTCTGCAGAGGCTGGGGCAGGCTGCCTTTCGACAGCAGTTGTGCGGATCTTACAGGACATGCAGTTTGTGCACTTGTTAAAACAACTGAAAAATTAGGCGGCAACATTGATCGTGATACCAAAGCCGGATTGAATAAATGTCTGGAAAAGGCTGTTGGGTATCTTGAAAAGAAACAATCAACTGACGGATCATGGTTGCCTTTATGGTTTGGTAATCAGAATACAAAGGAGCAAACGAATCCTGTTTACGGAACCTCGAAAGTATGCACATACCTGAATGACTGTGTTTCTGCCCGATGTCCAGGTGAGGTCTATAAAGACCGTATTACTTTGATGATAGAAAGTGCCAGGGAGTATCTTTTGTTGCAGCAGAACAGTGATGGAAGCTGGGGTGGTGAAAAAGGTATCAGGGGAACCATCGAAGAGACATCCCTTGCAATCTGTGCATTATCGGGACATGAGAGGGATGCCTGCCTGGAAGGGTTTGAATGGCTTGCAAAGCAAACCGACCTGAAACCTGCTCCCATAGGGCTTTATTTTGCGTTGTTGTGGTACGATGAGAAGCTTTATCCGGTAATCTATTATACAGAAGCTTTGAGAAGATTTTTAGGAGCTCACTTCGACTCCGCTCAGTGAGCAACTTCGACTCCGCTCAGTGAGGTTTGACGGGAGAACAGTTTCCCCTCCTTCTCAAGGAGGGGTGGTCGGGGCGGAATTTTAAGGATGAGGAGTAAATTTACTTCCCCGACCGGGGTGGTTCTCTAGTTATTCGAAACCACCC
>DATALC010000070.1:0-3881 GCA_036261265.1 Bacteroidales bacterium | reverse complement strand
CTTCGACTCCGCTCAGTGAGGTTTGACGGGAGAACAGTTTCCCCTCCTTCTCAAGGAGGGGTGGTCGGGGCGGAATTTTAAGGATGAGGAGTAAATTTACTTCCCCGACCGGGGTGGTTCTCTAGTTATTCGAAACCACCCCGGCCAGGCAATTTGTTTTTTTCCTGTAAAAAAAGTTATTACCTGGCCACCTCTCCTTTGAAGGGAGGGGAAATTTTATTGGAGCGACCGCGGTTGTTCTCTTATTTCGTGTTCATTCATTGATTTTTCTTTTTTATCAGTCAATATATCCGTATTCAATACTAATTATTTAATATTTGCAGTTTCTGACTTATCCGTGATCTTCAAGAGACAAAATACATAATTAACATCTAAAGAGCTTATAATGAGAAAAAACCTGTTATTTGCAGTGGCTGCGAGCCTGGTACTTTCAGTATCGGTAACTAATGCACAGGACTGGCCAAAATACCTTGGACCAAATGGCAACAGCGTTTCCGACCAGAAAAATCTATTGACTACATGGCCGCAACAGGGACCTGAGGTATTGTGGTCAACAGAAGTTGGAATAGGTTTCGGAGGACCTGTTGTTAAAGCAGGGAAAGCTTATTTGCTCGACAGGGATGATAAAACAGGAGATAAGCTGAGATGCTTTGATCTAGCAACCGGGAAAGTGCTCTGGGATTTCGGATATAATGCTCCCGGATCAGTACAGTTCCCCGGCTCAAGAAGCGTTCCGGCAATAGATGAAAACAGGATATATACATGCGGACCTTACGGAGATCTTTACTGTATAGACATTAACACTCATAAGCCTTTATGGAACACTAATATCTGGACATCCTTTGGCGGCGGTCAGATCCCGACATGGGCAATAACACAATGTCCTCTGGTTTATAACAATCTTGTGATTGTAGCCTCCCAGGCGCCTCAGGCCGGCGTCGTGGCTTATGATAAGATGAATGGCAAAGTTGTCTGGAAAACTGCTTCTCTTGGCGGAGCAGGTTACGTAAGTCCGGTTCTCTTTAAACTGGCAGGCAAAGATCAGGTTGTGATGATAAGCGCCTCACAGGGACGCGGAGAAAATGCAAGCGGCGGCAAGGTAGTTGGCCTTGATCCCTCAAATGGTAAAACATTATGGGAATATGCAGGATGGCAGTGTCCAATACCTGTACCCACGGCCATTGAGGCAGGTGACGGGAAATTACTTATAACAGGAGGATACCGCGCAGGAGCGGCGATGATTAAAGTTGGAAAGAAAGCCGATGGAAGCTTTGAAGTCTCTGAACTCTATAAAAATCCTGATTTCGGCGCTCATACACAGCCGCCTGTGCTTATAAATGGTTATTTTTATGCTCAATACACTACAAACGAGAGAAGAGATGGCCTTGTTTGTATGAGCATTGACGGTCAGGTTAAATGGAAAACAATGAGATCGCCGTTATTCGATAAAGGAGGAATGATAGTGACTAACGGATTTATTCTGAGCACAGACGGGGCAAACAAACTGTACCTGATTCAACCTGATCCGACCGGATTTAAGCCTGTTGCTTCGGCACAGCTTCTGAAAGCGGAATCAACAGGAGGTGATCAGAGATTTCCAACCCAGAACTGGGCGCCTCTTGCTCTTGCTGACGGGAAGCTCCTTATACGGGATCAGTCAAGACTCGTATGTGTTAAAGTTGTAAAATAAATCTCCCCGGATGAATAAAACCATTCAGGAAAAGCATACTGATATCAGCCTGTTCGAAAACACACCGCTGATCAGGTTTATTGTAGTAAGTCTGATCTGCGCTGTTTTTGTAATATATCCGAATATAGCATGCTTCTCATGGGACCTTGCGAGGCTTGCTCCTGATGAACATATCCCATACATAGCTTTCTTTTTTTTCAGGCTTTTCTTCTTTACAGTTTTAATAACTGTAATACTCTGGTATAATGTTAAAAAGCTTAAAACGCCGTCATTCTTTGACAGGGTATTAAGAACAGCTCTCATTACTTCAATCGGATACCTGTCGTATGTTCTGATATCTGTTTCTGTAAGAAAGCATATCGATTGTTTTACCGGCTTGTTACTGTTCCAGTTCTTTGTAGCGTGTGCACTCTGCATATTTATAGGGCACACCTCTCACCTGTCATCGGAGAAGAGGAGAAAAGAGCAGGAAATAAGACAGTTGAAGATTGAAAACCTGCAAAGCCGGTGTGACGCTCTTATCAACCAGATCAACCCGCATTTCTTTTTCAACTCACTTAACGGGCTGACATCGCTTATACGCAAGAAAAATGATGAGAACACACTCACCTATGTTAACAAGCTCTCTGACGTATTCAGGTATATACTGCAAAGCGACAGGAAAGCGATAGTTACCCTGGCGGAGGAACTCGAATTTGTGCAATCGTTCAGGTATATGATGGAAGTCCGGTTTGCTAACAAGCTTTCCTACATTATCGATGTTGATCCGGAAAAGCGCGATCTGAAAATACCTGTATTATCTTTACTCCCTTTGCTTGAGAATATTGTCGTTCATAATGTAATTGACAGTGAACACAAGATGGAGGTGAGGATATGGTTGAACGAAATACAGGAGCTTGTTGTGTCAAGTCCGGTCTTCCCAAAGATCAGTATACCCGAAACAAACGGTACAGGGTTAAAGAATCTTGAGAATCGTTTTTCCCTCCTGATGAACAGACAGATACGGATTGAAAATGATAATTCAAGATTCACTGTTTACCTTCCATTAAAACAGGGATAATATGCAAATACTGATTGTTGAGGATGAAACTGCAGCTTACGAAAATCTTGTCGATATCCTTGCTGAAATCGATCCTGCGATCACAATCGCGGGATATACAGAAAGTGTTCGCCAGACAGTCTCCTGGTTAAAAAACAACAGGCATCCTGATCTTATACTGATGGATATCCAGTTATCCGATGGCGCGGCATTCACAATCTTCGACCGTACAGAGGTTGAAATACCCGTGATTTTTACAACGGCTTATGATGAATATGCTATAAAGGCTTTTAAGGTGAACAGCATCGATTATCTTCTTAAGCCAATAAAAGTTGATGAGCTACGGTGTGCAATAGAGAAGTTCAAAAGATTGTCTAACCCGGATTTAAGGAAGTACCTTTTGCAATTGACTCAGCTCAGCCAATCACGGAATTTTAAGGACAAGATACTGATACCTGTCAGAGACAGGCTCCAGCCTGTCAATATGGATGAAATATCCTGTTTTTATACAACTGAGAAAAACACCCGCATATATCTTAAAAACGGTACATGCTTTCCTTATTCAAAAACACTTGAACAGATAGAACCTACACTTAATCCCAGGGAATTTATGAGAGCCAACAAGCAGTTTATACTTGCAAGGGACAGTGTGAAAAATATAACAATATGGTTCGATAACAGGCTTCTTGTAACAATTGATGTTGAAGCTCCTGAAAGAATTTACGTGAGCAAGAATAAAGCTGCCGAATTCAAGTCATGGCTTGTTAGCAACTAATGACTGAATCAGAAATAGATTTCCGAGAAAATATTTTCTGCAGGAACACCTTTATCCTTCAGAATATGAAATACATCATATATCATGTTGCTATTACCGCATAGAAGATACAGAGCATCGGTCCTGATTTGGGCTTTACCCAGGTATTTTGTCACCCTGCCAATTCCGTTCTCTGATTTTTCCTTCGATGTGCAGAGGAAATAACGTGAGGCATCATATTCATCTCTTTCATAAGCTTCTGCAGCAAAGCATACTCCATGGTAGAGTGTGAATTTAATGCCGGGATAAGATCTGACAATACTATGAAACGGCGAGATGCCGGTCCCGGTGGCGACAAAAACAAGTTCTTTCGAATACCTGTCATATTGCTCGATGCC
>DATALC010000047.1:0-17085 GCA_036261265.1 Bacteroidales bacterium | reverse complement strand
GAAATTTTGTTAAAAACTACATCCTCCCGGCGAATTGCGGTTCATCCGAAGCTATGTAAATTGTTCACCCGTTCGGAATTTAAATGTGGACCTTTTTATAGCCAAGTACTCAGACAGATACAATAATTAACCTTAATCCATTCTTGTATGATGAACCAATTCAAACGACTGTTATTTATGTTGGTGTTCCTTGTATCGGGCATTGTAGTGTTCGGACAGGGATCGACAACATCATCTATGAGCGGCCGGATTGCAGATGGAAAGGGCGAAGCCCTTCCAGGAGCAACTATACTTGCCACTCATGAGCCTTCCGGCACAATATACGGTGCCACTACCAATAGTCAGGGTCTATTTACAATTCAAGGCATGCGTCCTGGTGGGCCTTACAAGATTGAAGTTTCCTTTGTAGGATTTTCGAAGAAAACCTTTACAGATGTTAATCTTCTACTTGGTGAAAATTTTATTTTGAATACAGACATTACTGAATCAAGCACAGAACTAAATGAAGTAGTGGTTGTAGGAACAAAGCCCAGTGCTTTCAACACTGAGAAAATGGGAGCTACGTCAAATATCAGCCGGGCTGAAATGCAACTCGTTCCAACAATGAACAGATCATTGGGGGATTACACAAGGCTATCCACTTTCTCCACTGGAACAGGTTCATATGTTGGCCGTGAAGCTTATAACACCAACGTTACTGTTGATGGCGCAAACTTCAACAACAACTTTGGACTCTCAGGCTCAAATATGCCAAGTGTTTCCGGCGAACCAATTTCAATGGAGTCAATAGAAGAGATACAGGTAGCGGTTGCTCCTTTTGATGTTCGTCAGTCCAACTTTACCGGAGCAGGCATTAATGCTATTACAAAAAGCGGAACTAACACATTCAGAGGATCAGTTTATGGATTCTACCGTGACACAAGCATGGTTGGCAAGAAGATAAGGGATGAACGGTTGAAAATCGCCCAATCATCAAAAAAAGCATATGGCTTTACTTTAGGCGGACCAATTATCAAGAATAAGCTATTCTTCTTTCTCAGCGGTGAAAAAGAGAGCACACTTACACCTGGTAACACGTTACTTGCTCTCGATGACGGACGTAGTACAACAGATCTTAATGTGAATACAAGAGTATGGGCTGACAGTCTTCAGCGTTTCTCACAAATATTGAGAGATAACTATGGTTATGAGACCGGCAGGTATGAGAACTGGGGAGGTGATAACGAGGAGAACAATAAATTCCTCATTAAACTCGACTGGAATATAAACAGGAATCATAAATTCACAGTTCGTTATAATTTCTCTGAAAGTTCAAATATCTCAAGACCGAGCAACAGTGGCGATGCCAGACCCTCGATCTCCAATGGTCGTCACAGCAGGACAGGAGGAATGTCCTTTGAAAACTCTCAATATTCAAATTCTAATAAACTGCATTCTATTACTGCTGAACTTAACAGCCGTATTAGTGAAGTATCAAACAAGTTTCTTCTTGCTTATACTAGCTATAGCCAACCAAGAACAACCAGTAGCTCGGTATTTCCGTTTATTGATATTATGAGTGGAAACGCCACAAACGGTGAAGTTCAAATGTCGGCTGGTTATGAATTGTTCTCATATAAAAATGCTGTTGATAATAACACATTGATTCTTACAGACAATGTTACATATCAACTTGACAAACACAATTTTACATTCGGTTTGTCTTATGAACATCAGTATTTTGCTAACAGCTATCTGCGCCAGGGATCAGCATATTATAGGTTCAAGAACCTTGCATCGTTTGAAAGATTTACCAGTGGAGTCGGAAATGGAAGACCTTACAACGAAAACTGGGATCCTATAAACTTTGCCTATACCTATCCAATTAATGGTTTTACTGATCCTGTAGCCGAGCTTTCGTTTGGACAATTTTCTGCATACCTGCAGGATGAGTATAGTGTTTTGAATAATCTTAAAGTAACGGGTGGTATTCGTATAGACCTTCCTACATACCTTGATGGTGCACTTGATAATCCTGCTTTGCATGATGTTTCATTTGCAAATGGCGAAACAGTTGATTTGTCAACTTGGCCAGATGCAAAAATACTTTGGTCTCCTCGTCTTGGATTCTCATATGATGTTTTCGGAAATAAATCATTCAAAGTCAGAGGTGGTACAGGTATTTTTACAGGTCGTATTCCGTTTGTATGGTTTACAAACCAGCCTACAAACAGCGGTATGATTCAATATCAGCTTGTAGTCAATTCAAATGGGGGGACGGCTAGCAGAGCTCAACTGGCAAGACTGCCCCTTTTAGCCGATGCATCACAGTTACTTAATGATGCATCACTTTCTGACATATTTCCACAGGCAAATGTTCCGGGTGGTAGAATTGCAGCAATTGCCAAGGACTTCAAGCTTCCACAAGTATGGCGCACCAGCATGGGGTTTGATATCAAACTTCCACTTGACATGATGCTCACTCTGGAAGGGATTTATACTAAAGATATTAATGCAATCCGATTCGAGAATATTAACCTGCAACCTGCAGCTGGTGAGTACAATGTTGGAGGTCAGAGCATGCCTTACTGGTCAAATAATACTAATGCAACAAAATATATAACCCAGCCCTTTACCGATGTTGTTATTATGAAGAATACATCGAAAGGTCAAGGATATTCACTATCTGCCCAGTTGGATCTTCCAAGAATTTATGGCTTTAGTGGAATGATAGGTTATTCAAGAAGTTGGAATGAAGAAGTAACTGGAAAATCAGGATCGGATCCATTCTCTGCATGGCAGTACAGACAGATTATTTATGAGCTCAATAATGAGGAATTAGGATTATCTCTCAATAACACACCTCATAGATTGGTTGCTTCCTTGAATTATAGCATAGAGTATGCGAAATATTTCAGATCCTCAATTTCCTTCTTCTTCAACGGATATAAAGGCGATGCATACTCTTATGTTTATAATGGCGATGCAAACAGAGACGGCACTTCGACACATGAATTGATGTATATTCCTAAAGATCAGTCAGATTTTGTCTGGGCAAGCCAGGCTGATGCTGATGCATATTTTGCTTATGCTGCCCAGGATCCCTATCTTAGTAAACATGCAGGAGAATTCATGAAAAGGAATGCTGCTTATACTCCATGGCAGAAGAGACTTGACATGAGATTCCTTCAGGATTTTAAGATTAAGGTAAAAGATCAGGAAAACACATTGCAGTTCTCTGTTGATATTGTGAACTTCATGAATCTTCTTAATTCAAGCTGGGGGTTAAATCAGAGTGTCATCTCTAACTCCCCTCTCCAGGTTACAGGCCGGGATGCGGCAACAGGAAAGCTTACTGTTTCGATGAGAAAGATTGGAACTGAATATCTTTCAAAATCATTTCAGGATCCCACCTCGGTGGCAGGTACATGGGGACTACAGCTAGGTTTGAGATACATGTTTAACTAAGAATCCGTCTTATTTTCTAATTCAATCTTTTTGAATCCGATGAGAGGCTGCCTGAAAAGACAGCCTCTTTTCTTTTATTCTGTTTAATTGTTAATAAGTATGCTGATACATTTTAAATGCCGGAAATACATTAATATCAGATTAATTCTATCTTAAAAACGAATGAGTACATGTTTCTATAACACAATGCAAATCAGTTAAATACGCCATAGTTAATAACATAGGTTCAAATGTTGATAAACTCAAAATTTTATGCTTGCATTAAGCTTGGTGCTTGCTTAATTTTAAAAACAGATCACACAAGTAGGTAGATTAAGCTAAACTTTTTGTAATTCAGATATATGGAAGAATTATTTGTCCAGGATCCGTCTATTGCCACAGAAAAAGCAAAGAAAGTAGATGCACCCGGTATACAGAAAAAAGCAGAGAAAAAGCGCGACATGAATGAGGAAATGAAAGAGAGAAAAATTTACTCTCATGATGAAGCAGTAGAAGCAAGCATAGCGTATTTTAAAGGCGATGAGCTGGCAGCAAGGGTATGGGCAAATAAATACGCTCTTAAGGATTCATTCGGCAACCTGTTCGAGAAAACACCTGATGACATGCATCACAGGCTTGCAAGCGAGATCCACCGTGTTGAAATGAAATATAAAAATCCTCTTCCCGAAGAGCTCATATATAATATTCTTAAAGACTTTAAATATATAGTTCCGCAGGGCGGCCCTATGACCGGCATAGGCAATGAATATCAGATTGCTTCACTTTCAAACTGTTTTGTTATTGGTAACAACGGAAACTCCGATTCATACGGAGGGATCATGAAGATTGACCAGGAACAGGTACAGCTCATGAAAAGACGCGGAGGAGTAGGTCATGACCTGTCGCATATACGACCAAAAGGAACACCTGTCCTCAACAGCGCCCTTACATCAACAGGTGTTGTTCCTTTTATGGAACGTTACTCCAATTCAACCCGTGAAGTCGCACAGGATGGCAGGAGAGGAGCGCTTATGCTTTCGATATCTATTAAACACCCCGACAGCGGCAAGTTCATCGACGCTAAAATGGAGACCGGGAAAGTAACAGGGGCAAATGTCTCTGTTAAGCTTACTGATGAGTTTATGCAATGTGTTGAAAGCGGTAAAGTATTCAGACAGCAATATCCGATTAATTCTGACAGCCCCAAGTTCTCAAGGGATGTCGATGCCGGCCAGCTCTGGAACAAGATAATCCATAACGCGTGGAAATCAGCCGAACCTGGTGTTTTGTTCTGGGATACAATAATAAGGGAAAGTGTTCCCGACTGCTATGGCGATCTTGGTTATGCAACAGTTTCAACAAATCCATGCGGTGAAATTCCATTATGTCCTTACGACAGTTGCAGGCTGCTCGCCATAAATCTTTTCAGTTATGTGAAAGAGCCTTTTACAAAAAATGCAACTTTCGATTTTGAGCTTTATAAGGAGCATGTTGGCCTGGCACAGCGTATTATGGATGATATAATTGACCTTGAGCTTGAAAAGATCGATTCAATCCTTGCAAAGATTAACGCTGATCCGGAGGATGAAGAACTTAAAAGAGTTGAAAGGAACTTATGGACAAATATAAGGAAGAAAGCTGAAGAAGGCAGAAGAACAGGTATCGGGATAACTGCAGAAGGTGATATGCTTGCCGCACTCGGAATGAGATATGGTAGCAGTGAAGCAGTCAATTTTTCTGTAGATGTGCATAAGACAACTGCTCTTGAGGCTTACAGGTCGTCAACTTACCTCGCGAAGGAAAGAGGTCCATTTAAAATCTATGATTCTGAACGTGAAAAAGATAACCCGTTCATACAAAGACTTAAAGATTCAGATCCCGTACTGTATTCAAATATGGCCAAATACGGGAGAAGGAATATTGCGCTTCTTACAATCGCACCGACAGGAACCACAAGCCTGATGACCCAGACAACATCAGGAATCGAGCCGATATTCTCAGTTTTCTACAAGCGTAAAAGAAAAGTCAACCCAAATGACAAGGATGTAAAAATTACATTCAAGGATGAAGTAGGAGATTGCTGGGAAGAATTCGTTGTATTCCATCATAAGTTTGTCGACTGGCTGAGGCTGAATAATTACAACCCTGATGAAGTTACAGCAATGAGCGATGAAGAGATCCAGGCAATAATTGCAAAATCACCTTACAACAAGGCAACAGCAAACGATGTCGACTGGATCGCTAAGGTTAAGATGCAGGGCGCCATCCAGAAATGGGTCGATCATTCAATTAGCGTTACAATAAACCTGCCTGCCGATGTTAAAGAAGAACTTGTAAGCGATCTTTATCTTACAGCATGGAAATCGGGTTGCAAAGGAGCAACTGTCTACCGTGACGGTTCAAGGAACAATGTGCTTACTGCCGGCAAGACAGAAGTACATTCAGAAAGACCAAAAAGGCCAAAATCCCTCGACTGTGATGTTATAAGATTCAACATAAATGAGGAGAAATGGGTTGCATTTGTAGGACTCAAGGATAACAAGCCTTACGAGATCTTCACAGGAGTCGCCGATGAGGAAGTTTTCCCGATACCAAAAAGCATAGTGAAAGGCAGGATAGTAAAAAATAAAGATGATGACGGAAATACGCGTTATGATTTCCAGTACACAGACAAATACGGGTATAAGAAAACTATGGGAGGACTATCACATACATTCAGTCCCGAGTTCTGGAACTATGCGAAGCTTATATCAGGCGTGCTCAGGCATGAAATGCCTATACAGGATGTTGTAACCCTTGTTCAGTCGCTGAAGCTCGACAGTGAATCTATAAACAACTGGAAGAATGGTGTTGAGAGAGCGCTCAAAAAATACATACCCAATGGCACAAAAGCCAAGGGGACATGCGGTGAATGCGGATCTCACAATCTTGTTTATGAGGAAGGCTGCCTTATCTGTAAAGATTGCGGCACTTCAAAATGCGGATAGAAAAAAATTGGGGTAGGATTATAATAAAATTCCATGTCAAAAGGGTTGTCTCTCAAGGAGGCAACCTTTTTACTTTCCTACATTCAGCTCCTTCAGAAAAACTTACACAGAGGAAATCCGGAGTCCATATTGCTTCGTGACACTGAGTACCACAGAGATTTTAACCTCTGTGCGACTCTGTGCCTACTCTGTGCAACTCTGTGTAATGGATGAGGGTGAGCGAAAGCTACCTTACGGCTCTTAGCAGGCCCCTGCGTAAATAAGGAGCCTTCATTTTCTTGTCATAATAATGGATCATGTAGCCTCTTGTGGGAGTTACAGTGAAACCGACATTTTCAAGGAAAGTTGTGAATATCTTCTCATCATCATTCCTGTGATAAGTACATAGAGCCACTTTCAAAGGCTTCCCCGACTGGAAAATGTTATTGCAACCTCTGAGAACATGATCTTCGGCTCCGTCAACATCAATTTTAATGAAACCGGGGAACTCATGTGCTTCGAAAAAGCTGTCGAGACTTACATGTGAGGAGTCGTTTTTATCGCCGGCATATTTATTTATTATCTCGACCTTTTCTTTCCAGGGCGCGAACGTGGCTTTAAGGGCCTCAACCCAGCGCCTGTCGTTCTCGAACAGATAGATCTTCTTTACTTTTCCAATAATTGAAAGTGCAAAATTGCCTTCAGCGGCTCCGACGTCTACAACAACATCATTGGGTGACGGGACAAATTTATCTTCGAGATACCTGTGGGGGCTTCGGATATCCTGCTCCCGCAACAGTTCCGACCATGCTCGCTGTATTCTCATGCTGCTCCATCCTCTTCTGAAATAAAGACGATTGCCTTCATGGATGACATATTTTAATTTCAGATCAGGATCAGAATGAACTTCTATATATTCCTTCTTATACTCCCTGTTGAAATCATAAGGAAAAATATCGAGAGGATTATTCCGGAGCCAATCCAATACTTCCCTTATATCATCATTGAGCTGATCATCAGTGAAGGAAGAATAGTAATTAAGTATTTTAAGCCTGAGAGTTTTCTTAAGGATTGCTGTTCTCACCGGCTTGGGAACAATAATTCTGTACAACTGAAAGAGTATCCTGTTCATTTTAAAACAATGTTGAGTAATATCTGTCGGAGAATCTTTTCTCCTGCATTGTATACTCAACTATTTAATTACGCCTAGTTCCTTACCTGTTTTTATGAAAGCATTCAGAGCCTTATCGAGATGCGCTTTCTCGTGTGCTGCCGAGAGTTGCACTCTTATACGGGCCTGGCCTTTCGGAACAACAGGATAATAGAATCCGATTACATAGATACCTTCATCGAGCAGCCTGGCCGCAAAATCCTGTGACAGTTTTGCGTCATACAGCATTACTGCACAGATAGCTGACTTTGTCGGCTTTATATCGAATCCGGCTTTTTTCATGCCGTTAATAAAGTATTCTGCATTTGAATGAAGCTTATCCTGGAGCTCGTTTGTCGATGTCATCATTTCAACCATCCTGATTCCGGCTGCTGCAACCATAGGTGGGATGGAGTTTGAGAAAAGATATGGTCTTGACCGCTGGCGCAGAAGCTCGATCACTTCCTTTTTCCCTGTCGTGAACCCGCCGATAGCCCCGCCGAACGATTTTCCTAGTGTCCCCGTTATTATTTCAACCCTGCCCATAAGATTGTAAAGCTCAGTAATACCTCTGCCAGTTTTACCGACTACACCTGCAGAATGAGATTCATCGACCATTACAAGTGCATTATATTTCCCGGCGAGCTCGACTATCCTGTCAAGTGGGGCCACATTGCCGTCCATTGAGAAAACGCCGTCTGTGACTACAAGCCTGAATCTCTGTTTCTGTGCATCTGTCAGTTGTTTCTCAAGGTCATCCATATCGGCGTTTGCATATCTGTATCTCTGGGCTTTGCAAAGCCTTACTCCGTCTATTATTGAAGCATGGTTAAGCGAGTCAGAGATTATTGCATCTTCTTCAGAGAGCAATGGTTCAAAAACCCCGCCGTTTGCATCGAAGCATGCTGCGTAAAGAATAGTATCTTCTGTGTGGAAGAATTCTGCAATCTTCTGTTCAAGCTTTTTATGAAGATCTGTCGTTCCGCAGATGAATCTAACTGATGACATACCATATCCATGCGTATCGAGCGCTTCCTTTGAGGCTTTTATAAGCTCTTTATTCGCCGATAATCCAAGATAGTTATTCGCGCAAAAGTTGAGGACAGTCTTGCCTGTATCCAGCTTTATTTCAGCTCCCTGGGGGGAAACGATGATTCTTTCGTTTTTATATAGCCCGGCTTCCTTTATCTCGTGGAGAATGCCGGAAAGGTGTTTTTGAAAATCGGGGTACATTGT
The DNA here is from genome assembly GCA_036261265.1 of Bacteroidales bacterium. GTDB lineage: Bacteria > Bacteroidota > Bacteroidia > Bacteroidales > VadinHA17 > LD21. Next base: position 8,307 of record DATALC010000047.1, on the reverse strand, counting down.
AGTTTGTAAAGTTTGTAAAGTTTGTAAAGTTTATAAAGTTAAAAACAGCTAGTCCCAGTTGAGTATAACTTTGCCGCAGTCTCCTTTTTCCATGGCGTCGAAGCCTTTCTGGAAATCGTCAATGGGGAAACGGTGGGTTATAACAGGATCGAGGTTTATGCCGCCGATTATCATCTGTTCCATCTTGTACCAGGTTTCCCACATCTCCCTGCCATAAATTCCTTTTAAAGTGATCGCCTTGAAGATTATGTCGCTCCATGGAACCTCAAAATTAGAAGGAAGGATGCCAAGCAGCGATATGCTTGAACCGTTGTACATATTATTGAGCATTTCAACAAATGCTTTGGGCGAACCCGACATTTCAAGCCCTATATCGAACCCTCTCATTCCGAGCTTTTTAACTGCATCAGCTATCTTTTCACCTTTTGAGGGGTTCACAGTCAGTGTTGCGCCCATCTTTTTTGCAATCTCGAGTCTTGAATCACTCAGGTCGCTTGCGACGATAAACCTTGCGCCGGCAAATTTTGCAATTGCAACTGCCATGCTTCCGATGAGGCCTGAACCTGTGATTAGCACATCTTCACCAAGAAGAGGGAAAGAAAGCGCTGTATGTGTTGCATTGCCAAATGGATCCATTATTGCAGCCCAGTCATCAGGGATCCTGTGATCGAGTGGAACGACATTTGATGCAGGTATTCTCACATATTCGGCAAAAGAGCCGTCAATATTCACGCCGATACCAACTGTGTTTTCGCAGACATGCTCTTTTCCCCTGCGGCAGTTACGGCAGTGTCCGCAGGCAAGGTGGCCCTCACCTGTTACTCTTTCCCCGATTTTAAGGTTTGTTACACCGGCGCCCATTTTTTCAATGTAGCCCATGTATTCATGACCAATTACCATCGGAGTTTTTATTGTCCTCTGCGACCAGTCGTCCCACATGTAAATATGCAGGTCGGTTCCGCAGATCGCTGATTTTTTTACTTTAATAATAACGTCATTCAGACCGGGTTCAGGTACAGGCACTTCCTGCATCCATAAACCTTTTTCAGGTCTGGCTTTGACAAGAGCTTTCATTTTTTTCATCAGAAAATATTTTTAAGTCCCCTGCCCCGCATCCTCCCTTATAAACAAATCCTTAAACCGGATCTCCCTCGTTCTCAGACAACGGGACAGGAGGGAGACATTCATTAGAAATAAACTTCAAAAATAATACAAATACCCGTGATAAAGCTGATTTTTGTCTTGATTCGGTTAAGCGGGCGATTCACAAACACGACGGCTTTTTTTTAACTATCTTTGTTATTATTTAAACGGAAAGCATTTATGGATCGCGTCAGAGTACGATTTGCACCAAGTCCTACTGGTCCCCTTCACATAGGAGGGGTCCGGACAGCTCTTTACAATTACCTGTTTGCAAAGAAAAACGGAGGAACTTTCATTCTCAGGATTGAAGATACAGATCAGGCACGGTTTGTTGAAGGCGCCGAGGAGTACATTATGGAATCGCTTGCCTGGTGCGGAATAAAAATAGATGAAGGAATAAAGGAAGGCGGAAAATATGGTCCTTACCGTCAGAGCGATAGGAAGGATATATACAGGCAGTATGCTGATCTGTTGATAGACAGAGGTGATGCATATTATGCTTTTGACACTCCACAGGAGCTTGAACAGCTCAGAATCGAAGCTGAGAAAGCGGGTAGCACTTTCATCTACAATGCTGCAGTAAGAGGAATGCTGAAGAACTCCGAATCGCTTCCAAAGAATGTTTCCGATGAGAAGCTCAACAGCGGCGAGCCTTATGTTATACGATATAAGATGCCACGAGGTGAAGAATTTCATTTCGATGACATAATCAGGGGAAGCATTGTTGTTAATACCGATACACTTGATGATAAGGTCCTATTCAAGTCGGACGGCATGCCGACTTACCATCTTGCAAATATCGTTGATGATCATCTCATGGAGATCAGTCATGTAATAAGGGGAGAAGAGTGGTTACCTTCGCTTCCGCTGCATTATATGCTGTATCGTTCTTTCGGATGGCAGCCGCCATTGTTTGCCCACCTGCCTCTTCTTTTAAAACCTGACGGCAAAGGAAAACTGAGTAAAAGAGATGGCGACAAAATGGGTTTTCCGGTGTTTCCTCTCTATTGGCCTTACGGAGAAACTGCAAAAGGCTATCGTGAGGAAGGATATTATCCCGAAGCTTTCATCAACATGCTTGCACTACTGGGATGGAACCCGGGAACTGAGCAGGAGATCTTTTCGATGCAGGAGCTTATCGATGCATTCTCGATTGACAGGGTCGGCAAATCAGGATCAAGGTTCGATCCTGAGAAAGCGAAATGGTTTAATCACATGTACCTGCAGAAGAGAACAAATACAGAGCTTGCTATGGAGTTCAGGGAGATCCTCAGAACTAAGGGACTACATCTTGATATGGGTGAGCTTGGCGATCTTGTCGGAATGGTTAAGGAAAGAGTGACCTTTGTGAAAGAGATATGGGATCAGACTGATTTCTTCTTTAAAGCTCCTGAATCGTATGATCCTGATGCTGTTAAAAAAAGATGGAAGGGTGATTCGCCCGATATGCTCAAAGAACTAAAGGCTGTTCTTGAAAAGATAAGCGATTTTACGCCTGCTTCAACTGAGCGAAGCGTAAAATCGTGGATTGAAAGCAAGGGTTACAATACAGGAGCTGTTATGAATGCATTCAGGCTTGTAATTGTAGGTTCCCTCAGAGGGCCTCACATGTATGATATCATAGGATGGATAGGGAAAGAGGAAACCCTGAAAAGGATTGACAAAGGAATTTCATCATTAGGAAAGAAACAATGAGCATTCCTCAGAAGGGGGATTTTATAGACATACATGTTCACGGAGGGGCGGCAGCGCCGGGGAAATTCATACTTGAGACATTGATGGCTCATGAAGATAAACTACCTGAAAAAAAAGAAGGCGTCGCTTTTACTTATGGCATTCATCCCTGGTTCCTTAATGGGAGCAATGCAGACAGCCAGCTCGATATTGTTAAGAAAATAACAGCAGATCCGGAGATAATTGCTGTAGGGGAGGCAGGATATGACAAGCTGAAAGGGCCATCGCCTGAATTACAGGAAAGGATCTTCGCAGAGCAGGTGAAGATCTCAGAAGTACTCAGAAAACCTTTGATAATACATTGTGTTCGCGCATGGGATGAAGTTTTGTCCGCAAAGAAACGCTTTAAACCATCAATGCCCTGGATGATCCATGGATTCAGGGGGAAGATCAGGCAGGCTGAGCAGCTTATTTCCAAAGGTTTCTGGCTGTCGATTTGGTTTGAATACGCTCTGAGGCCGGAATCGGCTGAACTTTTTTCTGCAATTAGCAAGGGCAGGCTGTTCCTAGAAACCGATGGAGCCGATGTTGACATAAGGGATATATATAATAAGGTATCGGCTGATATGAATATCACTGTCGATAACCTGAAGGCACTAATTCTTTCTAACTATAAACATTTTTTCGGAATTGACTAGCTGGCTTGAACGGACAGAGCTTCTTCTTGGTGATGACGTTATCAGGAAGCTGAAGGACTCAAATGTACTTGTTGTGGGTCTTGGCGGAGTTGGAAGCTATGCCGCCGAGATGATATGCCGGGCGGGCATTGGCTCTATGACAATTGTTGACGGCGATACAGTACATATTACAAACAGGAACAGGCAGCTTCCGGCGCTAAAAAGCACCGAGGGACTTGGGAAAGCACAAATAATGGCAGGCAGGCTGAAAGACATAAATCCTGATCTCAGGCTTACAGTCATAAATGAGTACCTTAAAGATGAAAGAATGATTGAAGTGCTCAATGCAGGGTTCGATTATGTTGTTGACGCAATCGATACTCTTTCACCGAAGGTATTCCTGATTTACCACAGCATGGCCAAGAGGTATCCTCTTGTAAGCTCAATGGGCGCAGGAGGGAAGTTTGACCCGCTGAATATCAGGATCTCAGATATATCTCAGACATCGGAATGCAATCTTGCACGTATGATTCGTAAGAAGCTGCATAAGCTGGGCATCAGGGAGGGTTTTACAGCGGTGTATTCATGCGAGCAGGTTGATAAGAAGAAGATAATAAGAGTTGAAGGGGAAAGAAACAAAGCTTCAGTTGTTGGAACAATATCATATATGCCTGCAGCCTTCGGAATAGCGTGTGCTTCAGTAGTTATCCGCGACCTTTCAGGCTTAAAAAAGTAATCAGGCAGCTTTCCCGTTTTTCTTCCTGAAAATCATATATGCCGGTATTCCTATCAGTACAGTAAGAATCGCAATAGACGATTCTTTCGGTCTTTCAAGAAATGAAAGAACAAGTATCATGATGCCGGCAAGAATATATATTATCTGAACAACAGGGTATCCGGGAAGCTTAGGAGCAGCAGGATCTTTTCTGCGTTGTTTGAAAACGCCGGCAATTGTAAGTATCGGGAATATCCCGAGAGCAAACCCCATGTAAGTGAGTATCTGCTCGAATGTTCCCGACAGCGCGAGAATAATTGCTATAATACCCTGCAACAGGATAGAGTTGGAAGGTACGCCGAAGCGGGGATGGATCCTTGAAACCGATCTGAAGAATAATCCGTCTGATGCCATCTTGTAGTAAACTCTCGGCCCTATTATGATAAAAGCGCTCAGGGATGAGAATAAAGCGAAAGCTATGAGCAATGAAAATAGCGTATCGGCCGAAGGACCGAAAAGTTTCCCCATTGCGAGTCCCCCGATTGAAATTACTCCTTTCATCTCTTCCGGGTTTGCGCTGTAAACATATAATGCATTTACTCCAAGGTATAGAAGAATCACAATGAGAGTGCCAAGCAATAATGACCGTGGCAATGTCTTTACTGGGTTTTTGATCTCTGCTCCGAGGTATGTGGATGCGTTCCAGCCGCTGTAAGCAAACATTATCCACATTAATGAAAGCCCGATTGTTTTCCATCCTGACAGGCCCTGTTCGACGCCGCCTGCTGAGTCGAAATTTGCAGTATTCCCATTTCCTGAAAGAAATCCTGCAAAAAGGAGGAACAGGATCAGACCGACCTTCAGAAGAGTCAATATATTCTGAATTAAGGCGCCTGATTTTATTCCTGTATAATGAATAAGTGTGAAAATCAGTATGACGCCGGCTGCAATAAGGCTTTTTGTGCCTGCAGGGCCAATTATATCGATTGGAACTGCGCGTATGAAGTACTCACTGAATCCCAATGCAGAAGCGGCAATTGGCGCAGAGAAGCCGACAATAAAAGAGACCCAGCCGCTGAGAAAACCGAAAACAGGATGATAGAGCCTTGAGAGAAACAGGTATTCGCCACCAGCGCCCGGCATTGCGGCACCGAGCTCCCCATAAGAAAGGGCGCCACAGAGAGCAATTACACCGCCTGTAAGCCAGAGCGCCAGCATAAGCAACGGATTGTTCAGGCCGCTCATCAGCAACCCGGTTGTTGTAAAAATACCTGCGCCAATCATATTGGCTACAACAATGTTTGTGGCCGGGAACAGGCCCAGCTTTCTCTGAAGCTTTTCTTCTGCCATTTTAAAGTTATTGAGCTGATTTTTTATAGCTTATCGAGAGACCTCCGCCCTGTGTATTTACAGTTGTCTCGTAGTTTTTGAGGCTCCTTATATATTCAAGGAATTCCATCTGGCCGCTCATGTAACCTCCACGTCCCCCGCTTCTTTCACTTATATTGTGTGCAGTGAAACATCCGCCTGTTTTGAGCTTCGGATCTATATCTATAAAATAATTTTTGTACCAGTCCTTGTCGGCATCGCTGAAGACAAAATCAAAAGGTCCTTTAAGTTCCTTAACAAGCTGATGAGCATCAGCAAGCCTTGCATCTATGTAGTCGGAAAGGCCGGCTTTTTTAAAGTTCTCAACGGCTTCATTGTGCCTTCCTTCGTCAATATCGATCGTTATAAGCTTTCCTCCCGTTTTACTTAATGCCCAGGCTATCCAGATACCTGAATGTCCCGTTGAAGTTCCTATCTCAAGGGCATTTTTATAATTTCCTTTGATAATCAGATCGTACAGGGTTTTACCATCGATCTCAGGAACATTCATATCGCGCCATTTACCTCTGTTCTCTTCAAGGAATTTCTTTACTTTTTCATCCAGTGCGGAGTTTCCACCGTTATTTTGTCCTTTGATCATAACGGGGACAAATAAAAATATAAGTAACCGGAACAAAACTCCGGCGATCTTTTGTTTTCCCATGACCTGTTTAATTTAAGTTACTGATTATATGACAATCAAACAGTTTATTATATTTCAGGGTTTACAGTTTTCAGGTATTTTTTTCCGGATGTTCAATATTCTTTAAATATAACAGTACTTTTTCGAAATCATGGAACCTGTTTCAAGTATCTTTGTTATAAATATGTTGATCATTACAAGATCTTTTGTATTATTTCAAACCTTAAACCTTCCCTGAAATGTACACAATAAAGAAATTCCTTAAAGCTATAATTTACATCATAATAAGTCTTTGGGTTGTTTTCTTCGGAATCATTATTTATGGTGTTATATCAGATTACAAGCCTGATGAAAAGATTCTGATTGAGGAAAATAAAACACCTGACATAATCACTGATTCTTCAGATATTTCAGTGCTGACATGGAACATTGGTTATTGCGGTCTTGATGCTGATATGGATTTCTTCTATGACGGAGGTACAAAGGTGAGAACCTCAAGAGACAGCTTCAACAGGAATTTTTCGGCTATAAGTGATTTTATCAGGAGTAATGACAGTATCGATTTTATTTTTTTACAGGAAGTAGACAGGAAGAGCAAAAGAAGTTACAGGACGGATGAATTTGCAGCGATTAAGGATCATCTAGAAAGTACTTCTGCACAATTTGCAACAAATTATGATGTCTTCTTTGTACCTGTACCTGCAACTAACCCGATGGGAAAAGTATTATCGGGCATTTCGATCCTTGGAAAGAGGCATCCGGCATCGTCTGTCAGGTATGCATTCCCGGGTGAATATGGTTTCCCGAAACAGTTATTTATGCTCGACAGGTGTTTCCTTGTAAACAGGTATCCGCTTAAGAACGGAAGGGAGCTTGTCCTTATAAACACACATAATGAGGCATTCGATCCTGGTGAGATCCGTAAAGCGCAGATGGATTATCTTAAAACCTTTCTGCTGGATGAGTACGGTAAGGGTAATTACATAATTGTCGGAGGTGACTGGAACCAGGCACCCCCCGATTTCGAACCTGAATTTTCAGGTGATGTTGTTAATACAAACCAGATGGTCCTTAAAAGCGATTATCTTCCCGGGGAGTGGACCTGGGCTTATGATAATACGATTCCATCAAACAGGTCCGTAACAGTGCCGTATAATCCTGCTGTTACAGCAACAACAGTAATAGATTTCTTCCTGCTGTCCCCAAATGTAAAAAGTATTAATGTAAGATGCATCGATCTAAGGTTTAAGAATTCGGATCATAATCCTGTAATTATTAGAGCTGGGTTAAGATGAGGGCTTAGATTGAGGCCTGATCACTGGGCACACCAGTACCCAGTTCTGGAATTGTATTCCTACAAAAGGACTGTTTTGTAAAGCCAAGATGAACATTATCAACAAGATATATGTCATGTTGAAAAACGTGTTGAAAACTTGTTGATAATTCCACCCCTTTTTTAGGGTAACAATTCTCCATACAAACCTATTAAACTGTAAGAAGAACAGGATACAATTCTGAGACTTTATTGGATTTTTTGCGCTCCTGATATTATGACAAATCCCGCTCGAAAATCAATTTATTTACCCCGGCCCCACGGGGAGTAAATTGATTTTCTTCCCTGCCCTTGGGGTCGGGTAAGGTTTTATTCACTGAAGATTAGATATTGTTTAAATATTTTTTCAATAGTCCTAACATAACCTGTAAACATGAAAATCAGAATTGCTTTATCAATTTCCTTATTGTTGTTTATTATTCTTACAACTTCAGGCCAGTCAGTTCAGTCTGTCAGGTTTAGTTATGATGCAAATGGCAACAGGAAGAGTCGAAAGATAATTGTTGAGGAGCTGCCAGTTGAAACGATTCCTCCCAATCCTGTACCCCTCAGTTTAAATCAAAGTCCCGAAGCCAAAAAAGGGAAACAACAATTAGCGGATATAGATATTAATCCGGATGAACAAACTATTCTCAAAGTATCAGATGATGAATGCCGGGTTCTGATTTATCCTAACCCTACAAAAGGGATACTGAAAATAGTTGTTAATAACATGCCAATCAACAGGGTATCTGAATTTAGACTTTATGATATG
>DATALC010000038.1:0-23729 GCA_036261265.1 Bacteroidales bacterium | reverse complement strand
ATGACAGGAATTCAGATTAGTACAGCACAGCAGTCTCTTTCAGTAGGTGATAATGCACCTGAGTTCAGCGCTACTGCTGATGACGGATCAGTTTGGGATTTAAAGGATCATCTCGGAAAAAATTACCTTGTTGTATACTTTTATCCGGGAGCAATGACATCAGGTTGTACAAAGCAGGCATGCTCTTATCGCGACCGCAGGAATGATCTTCAGTCTTCCGATGTGACTGTTGTTGGAATTAGTGGCGACAAGGTTGAAAATCTCAGGCTCTTCAGGAAAGCCGAGAATCTAAACTTCACACTTTTATCTGATGATAAGGGAGAAATTGCCCGTGCATTCGGCGTTCCGACAGGAGCAGGCGGAAGCTTCACAAAAGTTGTGGATGGAAATGAATATCAGGTATCCAGGGACCTGAGTGAAAAACGATGGACATTCGTTCTTGATAAGAATGGCAGGATCATTTATAAGAATGATGCCGTGAATGCTGAAAAAGACGCTGAAGAAGTGCTCGATTTCATCAGAAACCAATCAAAGGGATAATCCTTTGGTGAGATATTCAAAACTTAACCCCGGGACTTTTCAGAATGCAATTCCAATGTTCAGGCTCATGGAGCTTGTATTCTTTTTATAGTTTTTGTTATCAGAAATTAAAAGATATTCCATTTTCTGTATCTCATAAGCTATCCCGCAAAAGACAGCAAACCGGGACGAAATATTAAACCATATTCCTCCTGAGGGGCAGAAAAACAGCCCTTCTTTTATTGTTTCAGAAGTATCGGCAGTGGCTTCGTACCGTGAAGTGTTCCCAACACCTAATGCAAGATATGGAGTGACCTTCCTTGTGGAAAACGTTTTTCTCAGATCCAGGAATACGGGTATCTGTACCTTTCCTGACACAAGTGAATGTTCTGCATAATCCCCTGGATCCGGGAAATATCGTCTCACTCCGATACCAAGTCCTGCTGAAAAAGTTCTTCCAATATGAATTCCGTTTATAAAATTGATCCGGAAGTTGTCTATTCCATATTCACCAATACCCAAGCCATACCCTGCTTCAATAATGCCGCAATACCATTTTCTTCTTTCCCTGTTTGCAGAACTGAAATCATACCCATAACCCTGGCTATTCCTGTATGAAGGAAGATCCGGAGTTGTTACGGGGGGAGCCTGAGACGGCTGACTGTGGTTAATAAGAGATTGAGTTTGTTGTTGTGGAGCTGGCATCTGTGACTTTTGAGAAGCTTCGGTTTCTTTAGTTCGCTGTGTAGTAACAGTTGCAGTCCTGCTTGTTGAAGGCCCAGGTTTTACTGCAGGTTCGGGGGAATTTGCGGATACCCGTTCTTGTGCTGAAGCGGGCTGCCGCGATTGAGTGTTCTCCTGAACAGGCGGTTTTGCTTCCCTGGCAGGTTTCGGCCTTTCGACAGGGTTTGGCTGTATCACAGGCTTTTGTTCTGCTGCAGGTTTCGCAGGTACAACATGGCGTGTTGTCTCAACTGTTTTAATCGCTCCGGCAGGTTTGGGTTTTGGTTGTTCAACAGGTTTTATCTCCTCCACAGGTTTAGTCTGTTCGACTGGTTTAATCTGTTCAACAGCCTCAATCTGTTCACTTGGCTTAGTTTGATCAACTAGCCTTGGCTCTTCGACTGGCCTGGGTAGCTCAACAGGTTTTATTTCTTCATCAGATTCTGGTTGTTCAATTGGCGTTGTTTCCTCAACTACGCTGGGTTGTTCATCGGGTTCAATTTCCTCAACAGGCGCTGGTTGTTCGACTGGCTTAGTTACTTCAACAGGCTCTGGTCCGACAGGTTTAATTTCCTCAGCAGTCTGTTCGATGGGATCAGGCTCTACCGGTCGCTCAATGGCTATAGTCTCATCATGTTGGGGCTGTTCAGGAATTAAAGATGAATCATGCTTTTCCGAAACCTCATTAACATTATCCTGCTTCCCATGACTTATACGTTCAAAGACAAAATAATAAACTAGACCTTTAACAGGCTGGGATCCCGAGACGTATTTCACAGGAATCTTCCAATAACCCGGCTCATGTTTATATACGCCTGAAATATCGAAGATCAAAGGACTCCCTGACTGACTCTCAACAAGTGTAATTCTGCCTCTGCCGGTTGCACCTGTTGTTTCATCCCATGTTGAATACCAATTACTCTGATCATCTTCTGACAGATCACGATCACCTGCAAGGATATATGATGCATTTGATACATTATCATTATCGAGCCAGAATTTAGCATCGGGATTCTGATCTTCTCCAGGAAGTGTAAACCTGTATGATATGCTTCTTTTTACTCCCGAACTTCCTGTGCTGATCTTCAGGTTCTGGTCTTTTATTTCACCATCGCTGCTTATTACGGGAATTATTTCCTTTTTAACGGAATCTTTTTTATTCGATTCCTTATGTTCACTTTGGTTGTTGTTCGTCTTTTCTTTTTGCGCAAATACAGAACTACACAATAAACCCAGTATTAAAAAACAAACTGCTTTTTTCATACACATCGCTTTAATTATTGAATAACTGCCGCATTGCAAATAATGATAATGATACAAATCAGAATTTAAACTGAATCCTCAAAGTCGCAATGCCCCCGTTAAAAGCAAAAATATGTATATGTGGTAAAACGAAAATTGTCTTTTCTACCTGATTTTTCCAGGTGGAAACCCGAAAATTTACTATCTTTAATAGTTTATCAATTTCATAAAATCATAAGAACTATAATGAGAGAGAACGTTTCAATCAGTCCTAATGGAGAAAGATTTCAATTACCTGAACCGGATGATTATAAATCGGAATTCCGGAATCTTGAAAAAAGAATTGCGCAGGAAAGGGCAAAAGGCAGGGAAATAGTTGTTGTTATGGGTGTGGGCTTTGTCGGAGCAGTGATGGCCGCAATTGTTGCAGATACAGTTGATAAAAACGGTAACCCTTCGAAATTTGTTGTCGGAATGCAAAGGCCGAGTCCGCGCAGTTATTGGAAAATTCCATTGCTAAATCGCGGCATCTCGCCTGTAAAAGCCGAGGATCCTGAGGTTGATCCCATGATCGCACGTTGTGTGAATGAAAAGAAGACACTTATTGCCACTTTCACACAGGAAGTTCTGAAACTGGCTGATGTAGTGGTTGTAGATGTTCAATGTGATTATATCAAGGAAGATCTTGGGAATGTCAGATCAGGCAGAACCGATATGGCCGCACTTGAAGCCTCGATAAACGTCATCGCCGGGAATATTCCGGCCAATGCTCTGGTTTTAATTGAAACGACAGTTGCTCCCGGAACAACCGAACAGGTAGCATACCCTATAATGAAGAAGATATTCCAGATGAGAGGAATAGATTCTGATCCTTTGCTTGCTCATAGTTATGAAAGGGTAATGCCCGGGAAAAATTATGTTGCAAGCATACGCGATTTCTGGCGTGTATGCAGCGGTATAAATGAGGAAGCAAGAAAACGTGTTGTAAGATTCCTTACAGATGTACTGAACACTGAAAAATTTCCATTAACAGTAATGGATCGCCCGATAGAATCGGAAACAGCAAAGATAATCGAGAACAGCTACAGGGCGACGATGCTTGCATTCCTCGATGAGTGGAGTCTTTACTCGGAACGAAATGGCGTTGATCTTATTAAGGTAATAAAAGCCATAAAGATGCGTCCCACGCATAATAATATGATCTTCCCGGGTCCCGGAATAGGAGGTTATTGTCTTCCAAAAGATGGCGGTCTCGGAGTATGGGCTTACAAGCATATACTTGGCTTCGAGGATGATATCTTCAAGATCACCCCTATGGCTATTGATATAAACGATACAAGAGGGTTGCATGTAGGCCAGCTCACCCGCGATGCTTTGAGGAATATGGGAAGACCTATTGCTTCCGCAGAAGTGCTTATACTAGGAGCCGCCTATCGTGAAGATGTAGGAGATACAAGATATAGCGGATCTGAAATAGTTATCAGGAAGCTTGCAGAAATGGGAGCTGAAATAAGAGTTCATGACCCCTATGTTGAACACTGGTGGGAATTTGAACAACAGGATACTTATCCTGCTACAGGGCAAAGCAAATCCAGATTTTTCAGGAACCAGGAAAAGCTGAAGGATATTAAGATCGACCAAGAGCTGACAAGAGCTCTGAAAGGAGTTGATGCAGTGATCTTTGCAGTTCCTCATAAAATTTACCTCGGGCTTGAACCTGAGGAAGTTGTTAAAAATATCGGGCGACCTGCTGCTATAATTGATTGTTTCGGTATCCTCTCGGATGAAATGATAAGAAAATACTTCCGCCTTGGTTGCGAAGTGAAAGGTCTCGGAAGAGGTCATATTCAAAGATTGAAAGAAGAGATAAGAAAGGCATAGAACTTATTTATATGTACATAATTATAAAAAAGGCTCCACTCTCATGGGGGCCTTTTTTGTTCAATATTGTTTAAAGGGAAAAACATTCTTCCTGTTTTCTGCGGATCTTCGGGGCACTTATGTAATGATAGTAGCAGGAAATCCCTCATTCACGAAGCGGAGGGATCTCCATCGTTTATGGAAAAATTGTTAATTATGAAAAGTAAGTATCGGGTAAAAAAGCCTCACTCTCGTGGGGCTTTTTTGTGTTTTTTTAGATTTCAGATGAACAAATGCATCTTATTTGTATCTAACTGTTTGTCTATATATTACAGTTTGGTTTTTGTTTAAAGAACCTTTATCCTATTTTAAATCGTTCTTAACCGTTTCTTAATCAGCAAACGCCCTATTATAGCGAAATTTACGTCGAGGATTGCTTTATCACTCACACTAAACATTTTCCTATAAACGTCATTAAACAAATCTTTTCGTATATGAAAAAGTTATCACTATTCCTGATGCTGTTCAGCATCCTGGCCAGCATTTTATTAACCGATTGTAAAAAGGATCCAGTGCCACCGACATTGTCAACAACAGCAGTTTCGGAAATAACTGTAAGCACGGTAAAAGTTGGAGGAGAGATCACTGATGATGGAGGTGCGGGCATTACCGACAAGGGGATTGCCTTCAGTCAGTCGCCTGATCCTGTAATCGAAAACCAGTATGTAAGTGCAGGAGCGGGATCTGAAAACTTCAATACCGAGTTAAATAATCTGACCGAATCGACTCTCTATTATGTAAGGGCATATGCTACAAATAAAGCAGGTACAGCATATGGAAACCAGGAGAGCTTCACAACTGCTGCTATTACACCACCAACACTGACAACAAAAGCCATCACCGGTGTTTCATTCGTGTCTGCCCAGTCCGGTGGCGATATATCGAATAACGGGGGAGCTGAGATAACTGCGAAAGGAATATGCTGGAACACTGCTGAGAATCCCACAACAGAGAACAGCAAAACAACAGATGGCTCTGGCAATGATGGTTACACAAGCAATCTCACAAGCCTGACTCCCGGTACAGTATATTATGTAAGATCTTATGCAACTAATTCCAAGGGTACAGGGTACGGGAATCAGGTTTCATTCACAACACCGGATGTCAGTCTTCCGGCTGTTGAGACAAAAGCTGTAACAGAAATTACTCAGAACAGCTCTGTATCAGGAGGAACAGTAACAGGTGATGGAGGAGCGATAATTACTGCTAAAGGAGTATGCTGGAATACAGGTGAGAATCCGACAATAGAAAATCAACATACGACAGATGGCAGTGGAATGGATCCTTTTAACAGCAACGTTACAGGATTAATGCCGGGTACTACTTATTATCTCCGTGCATACGCAACAAACGTAAGAGGAACATCTTACGGAACACAGGTTTCATTTACAACCGCTCCCGGTCTTGTAACTCTTCTTACTCTTGAGGCAAGTGAAATAAGTCTTACAACAGCTAAATCAGGTGGTGAAATTCTAAGTAACGGAGGTTCTCCTGTAACTGCCAAAGGCGTTTGCTGGGCTACTACTGAAAATCCGACAATTGAGAACAGCCATACTGTTGATGGTTCAGGTGCCGATAGCTTTGAGAGCAATATTACAGGGCTTACCGAAGGCACTACTTACTATGTCCGGGCTTATGCTACAAACAGTGTCGGAACTGCATACGGTAATCAGATATTCTTCCCGACAGTATCAGCAAGTCTTCCAGCTTTATCCACAAGAGCGGCAACAGCAATCACGGTATCTACAGCAAAATCAGGGGGAGATATCACAAACGATGGAGGAGCTGAAGTAACAGCCAAAGGGATTTGCTGGAGTACAACCGAGAATCCTACTATCAGTTCTGATCATACGACAGACGGAACAGGGACACAGGGTTTTGAAAGTAATCTTACAGGGCTTACTGATAATACAACTTATTATATCCGTGCCTATGCCACAAACAAGATGGGTACAGCATACGGGAACCAGATTACATTTACAACTCCTGAAACTTCTGCACCGGTACTTACAACATCGCAAATTACTGCTCTCACATCAGCATCCCTTACTTCAGGCGGCAACATCACAAGTGATGGAGGAAGAGAAGTAACACAAAGAGGAGTATGCTGGAGCACTACGCCAAATCCAACAATAACAGGAAGCAGAACAACTAACGGAACAGGGACAGGCGTTTTTACAAGTGATGTAACAGGTTTGTCAGATGGGACTGTGTATTATCTGAGAGCATACGCCACTAACAGCGTCGGCACTTCTTACGGCGAAGAAATCACGCTGATAACATACGTAACCGACATTGATGGAAATTTGTACAAAACAATCAAGATAGGGGATCAGATCTGGATGGCTGAAAACCTCAAGACAACAAGATTCAACAATAATTCACCAATACAGAATGTAACAAGTGCAGCTGCATGGGTGGCCAATGATACTCTTGAAATTCCCGGGTACACATGGTTCAATAATAACACAGCTAATAAGGATCCGTATGGTGGGATTTATAACTGGTATGCAGTAGAAACAGGAAATCTCTGCCCAACAGGATGGCATGTACCTTCTGAAGCTGAATTTCAGACACTCGAAACAACAGTCGGAGTGCCTGTCGACAGCCTTAATACCTGGGGATTCCGTGGAGAAAACATGGGAACTCACATGAAAAGCACAACCGGCTGGACAGGTGGAAATGGCGATAATACAAGCGGTTTCAGTGTAGTACCTGCAGGATATCTTGCCTGGGCCGATGGTTCTTTCAGGGGATTGGGTACAATTTCATACTTCTGGCTTGCTACGGATGATGCAATTAATCATAAACCTCGGGTGGCATGGTACAGGCGTTTCGACAGCACAGATACACGAATATATAAAGCAACAACTAACAAAGGAGGCGGAAAGAGCATCCGGTGTCTGAAGAATAGTTTATAATGTTTTGAGTGATGAATGTCTGATTTGTGTCCTTTGCAGGAGATCTGCAAAGGACACTTTTTTTCAGTTAATGTTAAAACCTGAGATCTCAACTGAAGGCTTCTGACCTCTTGCATCCTCTTCTTTTAAAGTCATCCTGATTATTTCCTGCTCTCCCGGCATGAGTGAAATATAATTATCGCTGTAGATTACAGGCAATAATCTTTCTCCTGTTTCTTTCCCGGCTACTTTCAATCTTATCATAAGAGCGGGTTTATCAGTCGCATTTGTAAGAGTCGTTGTAAGTAACCATCCATTATCTCCCTTTTCTATTTTTGTCTTATAACCTATATTTATACGTGGAAGGCTTCGCAATGCCTTGTAATTACCTTCTTCAGTTCCGCGCCAGTAGAAATTTTTCGAGATAACCCTGCCTTCTTCCAGAAGCTCAAGCTTAATAAAATGGACCCTCGATACTGATGATGGGAAAACAAGCTTAAAGCAATTTACGGTTGAATCTTCCCTGCAACTCAGGTCTGAAGATTTTTCCCATTGCAGAGTGCCATCCATGTTAAAGATACTTGCTTTTGCCGTAAGCGATTTCCGGTTCCCTCCACTATAGTTGACAACTTCGATAATATCAGAAACAGGATTCCACTGTATATGAACAGGCTCTGATGCCTTTTTACATCCAAAATATGCTGCTGTCGGTTCAAGATAATAATCGTATGTTTGCCACACCATTGAAGGCCATGAAGGATGGCTCATCCATAAAAGCAGACCCTGCCTGTACCTGCTTCGTCCTTCAAACATTCCCCTGTAACCATTGTAATTTACCCATTGTGCGAGCTCAGTAAATTCCTCCGCGTTTGCAGCAGTCCCGAACCCTTTTTCAATCATCTCATTGAACGATGCACAAGACTGTGCGCTTTCAAGTGTATAATCATGCATCCCCCAGTGATTGTTCTGTGGCCACAGATATTCTTTGCGTAAAGCCTGTTCAAGACTTTCATAAGTCATAACATTAGGCATCCCACGTTCACTATGGAACTTGTTATAACCATAAAGAAGGTAATAATCTCTGACAGGCAAAGCCCTGTATGGCCCGCCTCCGCTGACAACACCCATGGCTGAATTCGATATATAATGTAACCCCGGATGTAATTCTGCAATCATTCTTCTCAAAGCTGAGTCTATGACCTGAGGAGGATTTCCCTCGTTCCTTCCGACGTAGATACCGATTGAAGGATGATTCCTGATTCGTCTTATTACATCATCGGCATTTTTCAGGAACATTTCAGGATCATGGGGATCAGGTCCGTCTGACGGGTTTGCGAGACAGAAGTCCTGCCATACCATTATACCATGACGGTCACAGGCTTCAAAAAACTCATCATCTGCTGTTTGTCCCACCCAGTTACGTATCATAGTGAAGTTCATATCGGCATGATATGCTACAGCAGCATCATATTCTCTTCCCCTGTAAGCTAGATTGGATTCAGAAAAGCCCCAGTTTCCCCCACGCCCAATAAACCTCCTGCCGTTTATATACATGTTTAGTATGTTATTATCTTCCGTAAATGACATTTCCCTGATTCCTGTCATGAAACTGACTTCATCTGAAATGCCTTCAGATGTACTGAATGAAAGCCGGCAGCTATAAAGCTCAGGATTACCGTAACCTTTTGGCCACCATAATCTTGGTTTCTCAAAATGCAGTTGTGAGAATTCTTTCTGATCGAGTGTAAAAATTGTTGTTTCAGAAGGAGGAAGAGTAACTTCTTTAATAAAAGCGATATCCCCGAATTTGCCTGAAAGATTGCCGGTTACCGGCTTGTCACCGGTATTTACAAGTTTCACTCTGACTTTTATGTCGGCTGAAGTAGTATCAGGCAAAGGAAGATCGGCTGAAACAAAGGGGTCTTCAATTCTGACAGTACCTGACATGCTCAGGTAAACATCATTCCATATACCGATATTCCTTCCCCTTATTGTCGGGATCCAGTCCCATCCGACAGAAGCATGAAAAGTCGGATTGTCAGCTCCCAGTATCCCGCCGTTCTTGTCGGTGCTTAACTCAGTTTGTTCCTTTACAGATCCTATGTTATCATTTTTATGGATCAGAACAGCCATGATGTTTCTCTGGCCCGGCTTAACTAATCCGGAAACATCAAATTTACCTCTTATAAATGCTCCTTCTATCCTGCCGGCTTCAGCGCCGTTCACATAAACATCAGCCTTCCAGTTTATACCATCAAAATTGAGCCATATCTTTTTTCCGTTAAAATCAGTAGGTACATTGAATTCATTACGGTACCAGAAATCAGAGTTGAAAAAGGACTCGGATATTAACAACTGGTTATCATCATAATTCGGGTCGGGAATCGCTCCGGCATTCTTATAACTGGTCAGAACTGTTGCCGGGACAGTTGCAACAAGCCAATCATCACATTTAAAACCTTCTGAAGAAATCTCGCTGCCTCCTGCAGCGACTTCTGAAGATCTCTGAAGCTTCCACCCTCCCCCCGACAGCATTATCCTGCTGCCTTCCAATACCGGTTCCGGCTTCGGCTTTGTTACAATTCCTCCAGTACCATAGACTTCAATCTCGCTCAGAATATATTTTTGACCGGGTAATGATTCATCCATCTGAATTTTGACATATCTCCCTTTCATAAAAGACGCATCAGGAAAAGAGATTTCCTCGGGGAAATCCTGTCCGGTTTTCAAATCAGCAACTTTCTCCCAGTTTTCTGCATCAGCTGATACAAGTATTGAACCTGATTTCGGCCTCTTGAGCCAATAAAGTTTAATCTTATCAAAACTACAGTCCGAACCAAGATCAGTATACACCCATTCCTTCCCGCTACCGGCGCTCATCCATGAGCTGTTGAACCTGTAAGAAGGAGTCACATTGAGCTTCACTGAATCCCTGTAAAAATCCATAGCGCTGAAAGACCATTTATCGGCGCATGGAGCAGTCAGAGTAAGTTTATAATGGTGATATGCTACTGATTTTTCGAAATCAAATGATATGTTAATAATGCGTGTTGGTCCTGGTGACTGAAAATTGAAAGTGAATGTCGGCTTTGGCATTGTCGAATCAGCATCAAAAAAAGAATTCCGCCTTGGTCTTGTACCTAGGCGCATTCTAAATGCTGCAAAAGGATCGGGCCGTTCATTTCCCGGCAATCCGTATCCTTTCATGTTCCCAAGCTCCACCCAGTTTTCTCCGTCATCTGAACCCATACATGAAAAAGTCCAGCCCCTTGGTTTTCTTTCACCAAATTCGAGTGTGCCGGTAAGAGTAATTTTATCAACTGAATCTGCCCCGGCCTCCGGATTTATTCCATATTGGATCCATACATCAGGCCCCTGGAGACTCATTGATGAAACAGGCTTATTATCGAGTAGCCATTCCCTTTCGTTTTTCGGAATATCTCCACCCGGCGACGATAAATTTATATAAACCGGCATATTGTTAGTTATAATCCCATCTGTGAGAAGCTGTGCAGTGAGATTATAATCATAAGCCGAAGACTGATAAACAGTCCTGAACTTTGCAATATTCCTGTAAGTTTTATCAGTGACAAGCTCAGGTGAAAAATCTTCAGAAGATCTGCCGGGATATATACCAACACCTTTTGTGTACCTGTCAGAGTTCTTCTTGCAACCCCATCCTGCAAGAATAAATGTGATTATAAACGATACAACAAGGATTTTTTTCATTTGTCGGGCTGGTTTATTTACAAAAAATGTGATTAAATAATTCATATCATGGCCAATAGATGAGTAATATGATTTATGATATGCAGTTTAATCAGAAATAAAAGTAATGAAACAAATCAAAAAACAAAAAAGACGCCCGGGATATTGAGCGTCTGCTTTAATTAACACGAATCATAATGCCTCATCAGGCAATTATCCTGTCTATACTTTCATTTCTTTTTCTTTTTCTTTTTCTTAGAAAGGAATAGAGTTTATCAATGTAAATTACTATTATTGTGGAAGTTGCAAAAACTGAAAGAAATAATATAACATTTCTCATATTTATCTTACTTCCCCTGTTAAAATCTCCCCTCCCATGAAACTGACCGCCAGCGAATGCAGCATTTGTTCTTCGTTCCCCTCCCCTGTCCCGGAACTGTGTTCTGAGGCTGTCAGGAATATTCGTATTTGGCTCAGGGCCCCGCCTGTCGAAATTGCCATGAAAAGCTTCCCTCCCACTGAAACCTCCTTCCGGTCCGCCCCTGAATGCCTGTTCCTGATTCATATTGAATATTCTGACGCTTCTTTCAAAGTAATTTAACCGGGTTGAAGCATAAACCCCGCAAGCAATAATTGCAAGCGAAACCACTGCATATATAATTTTCTTAACCATTGTTTTCCTTTTTAAAGTTAAACCTCTGAAGCACCCATTTCCAGTGTAGTCCGAGATGTATCCCGAAAAGAACAAGTGTAATATAGGATGAGCTTGTGTGCATGACTCTCCAGAATCCTCGGGATCCTCCGAGATTCAGCCAGGAAAAATCAATTGTTCTTGATATTGCGATGCCGCTCAAAATCATAAGTGTCAGGCCTGCAAGAAGCAATATGTCAATTGTATAATTCAGGCGTGCCCTGCCGGGAGCTTTACCAAAAAATGAAAGAGTTACTTTCCTGATCCATCCCCAGTTAAGAAGTTTATGGAGAATGAAGCAAGCACCTATAATCAGCCCGGCCCATTCATGAAATCCAAGTCCGTAAAAAGATCTTGGATCCATGAGTATAAGCATCGTGACTGTTAAACAAAAAGTCAGGAAGAATTTAAATATGTTCATGTTTGTTAAGTTTATACATTCTTCCTCTCAGACAAAAAGCACAATAGTTTAATTCCGTAACTCTCAGTAATTAACAAAGCGTTAACAAAGCATATACAATAATTTTACAGAACAAAAGTGTGTGTATATTTAATCATCACAGTCCTGTTAAAGAAAGCCGGGGGAACAGGAAATTCATTTTTGTGATTAATACCCCTGAAGTCGTTATATACAAGATAAAAGTCATTGCCTTCCCGGGGATTATACCTGAGCCTGAAGTTTGTGATCATTTCATCATCTGTATTTACATATTGAACAAGAACGGATGCGGAAAGCTTTGTGCTGAACATATATAAGGCTTTCACATTCACTGAATGGATATCAAGAGAATTATTCAGATCACGGTCAGGAAATCTTATGGCATTAAACTCATAAGCACAACTCAGTTGAAGACTGGAAGAGACGTTTATATCCGACTCGGCTTCGAGACCTATCCGGTTCCCATCGTAAAACTGCCCGGCTTCAACATCTGCTTCAACTGACAGGATCTTCGATTGTGGTGTTCCTACTCTGGCTGATAACCCGAGAAAAGAATAATTACCTTCGGCTATTATTATATCTTTTGAAAGATTGAATGGGAATAAAACGCCTTCCTCCTGGTATTCCAACTCAATACTTCCATGAATTCCTTTTTTTGTATTTATTTCAAATTCAGGTGATATGCTCATTGATTCCAGTCCATTGTCTTCAAGACGCGAATACCTCTCACCTCTTACGCTTATTCCGTAATTGAAGAATTTTGAATCTTCACCTGGTATCCATCCATACATAAGCATACCGTTCAGACCCTGGACTCCTTCCATCCTTACAAATCCCACCCCTGGTTTGAATTCCTGGCCTGAATAAAAATATTTGAAATCGTAGGCAAAACCCTCTTCAGACCTTCTTTGCCAGTTAACGAGGAAGAAAGAAGGATCAAGTGAGCTCATTTTATTATCAATCTCACTATCATAAGTCTGTGACCATTTCATGTTCAGGTAATCGTCACCAAATAATCTGAATATTCCATCAATTCCATAGGCAAGGTTCTGATCTCCTTTCATTCCGAGCCTTGATGTTACTATCCCGCCCACATAACTGTTTTCGTTAACTACCTGTCTTCTCATCCTCAGAATTCCGAAGTTCTCACCCGGTATATCTTCATTCTTGTCGGTCTGCATATCCATCAAACCGACATCCCATTTTCCCATTCTTCCTGTAAGCCTTGCACCGCCAAGGATTCTTACCGGTTCACGTCCTGAAATCCCTATGTTTCTGCTATAGAATAAATTATCTGAAAAGTCCCCAAGAGAGAAATCAAATAAGCTTGAACGTTCCTGGAAGAACATCCTCTTTTCGGGGAAGAACATAGAATACCTTGTAAGATTTACCTGCTGATCATCGGCTTCAACCTGGGCAAAATCAGTATTTGCAGTAAGATCGAGTGTAAGATTGCTGTTAATGTTGTATTTCACATCAAGTCCGGCATTGGCAGTATATTCAGGATAGTCCTCATGTTTCACATATTCAGTTTCATTATCATTCAGATTCCAGTCCTGTGATACACCACCGATCACATAAGGCGATACATACACTGGTTTCTTAGGTCTTGCTCCATTGATCGATATTGATGCCGCCAATGATGGCTTATTTGTTGCCATAAAACCATATTTAGGATCAACTGCCGGGTAAGTATCTGTTTCAATGTTTGAACTTATATTCCGGCTGATTATAAGGCCCATAGTAGCAACATCGCCTTCGGGCTTGAATTTAAGGCTTGAGAAAGGAATTCTCATCTCCACATACCACCCTTTGTCGTCAATTGAGGTTCTAACATCCCAGAATGTATTCCAGCTTGTGTTCATTGAATTGGAACCCGGGCCGTCGCCTCCCTGTGCATCATTTGAAATAGTATAATCTGTGCGAAGTCCTGTTGGTGTAGTAAAGAAGGCAAGGGCGTTCTCATTATCATCATAAGTATCAAGGACAATTCCGAATGCATCATAATCAAACAGCTCTTCATCTCTTTTCTTAGTTGGTGCGAATATTTTCTTTGCATCTTTCATGTAAAGGCTTGCGCCTACCCATAGAAATTCATTGTCATATCCTATTCTTATAACGCTTGATTCTGAGGGTACTGAGCCGAAATTAGGCTTATGCATTGTAAGATCAAATTCAGACAGGCTATTCCAGCCATTTTCTCCTGGCATACCATCGAAAATGATGTCTTCACTCAGTCTTTTTATCTGAATTGCATTCTGGCAATGGAGATCAGTTGTCGCATAAAGAGACAAAACAATCCATAGGTAACAAATCAATGTTTTCTTCATAATAATCGCCAAAGTTTTAGATCAATACTAGTTTTTAGACAGACCAGAAACCCGGATTATTCCCGAAGAATTAAAAAAAATTAACAAATTGAGAAAAACATTACCTCCAGCCTCCTCCAAGACTCCTGTACAGATCCACGACTGACTGTAACTGCTGGAGCCTGTCGTTTACTCCTGCCAGTTGGGCCGATAAAAGGTTCACTTCAGAAGTAAGGACGTCAATGTAGCTTGTATTGGACGTGTATCTGAGCAACTCATTTGTGTACTCAACGGCTTTTTCAAGGTATCCGATCTGGCTGTTGCGTAAAGTAATTTTATCTGAAGCTGCCCGGTAAGCATGAAACGAATTTGCCACCTCCGCGCCGGCATTCAGAAGGGTTTTCCTGAATGCAGCCTGGGATTCAAAAAAATCAGCTTTTGCCGATATAAAACGTTGTCTGTTTAATCCGTAATTAAAAACAGGCTGAAGTATAGTTCCTGTTATATTCCAGAAAAAAACAGGATTGTTGAATAGCGCCGACAACCCGGTTTCAGTATAACCGGTTCTGCCTGTAATATTCAGAGAGGGGTAAAAGTTCCTTCTTGCAACTTTTGTCATCTCATAGAATGATCTTAACCTGAATTCGGCCTCAATAACATCAGGACGGTTCGAAAGAAGCTGAGCCGGTATCCCTGTCTTCAGCTCCGGTGATAAATCCTGATCATCGAACGAGCCTCTTTCGATATTTCCGGGATTCTCACCCATGAGAAGGCTCAGGGTGTTCTCAGTCTCATAGATCCTTTGCTTCAGATCAGGTATTGTAACTTCCGCTGAATACCTGTTTGCCTGGCTCAAAACCAGATCAGCCCCTGTAATAACATCATTCTGTTTCATCACCTCCATAACCTCAACATTTCTTATACGTCTGTCGAGTGTCTGTTCAGTTATTGAAAGTTGCTTATCAAGTGCAAGAAGCGTATAATAATTTGATGCTACTGAAGAGACAAGATCAGTTATAACTGCACGTCTGAAAGCTTCACTCGCGATCAGTGCTGCGCGGGCAGCCCTCTTTGAACTCCGGTACTTACCCCAGATGTCAGCCTCCCAGCTCGTACTTCCATAGACCTGGTATGATTCAGGAAGGCCGAATCCTTCATTTTTGCTCTGGTAAGCCGCACTAATTCCTGTATTCAGTGATGGGAACAGCTCGGCGCCGCTCTGCCTGAATGCCGCCGCTGCTTTTTGCATCCGGGCCATGGCTGTCTGAACATCAGGATTATTGTTAATTGCCCTTTCGATTATATTCTGCAGATAAGTATCCGTAAACATCTCACGCCAGGGGACTTCAGCCATATTTACAGTATCGGATGTATCCAGTTCACGATAGAGAGAATTGTCAGCAGTAAAATCAGGTTTTTCAAGTACACTGCATGAGGTCATCATTATCATAAGCAATGTGATAAAAACCTTACCGTTTGTATATTTATAATGGCACATTTCTGTCTGCTTAAGAATCAATCCCGGTACCCTCGTCAGCTTTCACAGGTTTAAATTTTTCCTGTATTGTCTGGAAAACAATGAATAAAGAAGGAATGATCAGTACCCCCAGAACTGTTCCGAAAAGCATCCCTCCAACGGCGGAAAAGCCGATTGATCTGTTGCCGTTTGCCCCTGCGCCTGTAGAGAAAACGAGAGGTAATATTCCAATAATAAATGCAAGTGACGTCATCAATATTGGCCTTAACCTCACCTTTGCCCCTTCAGCAGCAGCAGCAACGATCGACATGCCTTTTTCTCTTCTTGCAGAAGCGAACTCAACAATAAGAATTGCATTTTTTGCAAGAAGACCAATAAGCATTATGAGCGAAATCTGGGTGTAAATATTATTATCGATCCCGAAGATGGCGGCAAAAACAAATATTCCTGTCAGACCAACAGGCAATGAAAGCAGCACTGCAAGAGGAAGAAGATAGCTTTCATAAAGAGCGCTCAATAAAAAGTACACAAAAAGGAGGCTCAGAATGAAAATATAAATAGTCTGCGACCCGCTTGCTTCCTCTTCCCTGCTTACACCCGAATATTCATAACCAAATCCTGCAGGAAGTGTTGTTGCTGCAACTTCCTTTATAGCATTCATTGCATCACCTGATCCATATCCCTTTTTAGGACTGCCGTTTACTGAGATTGAAGTATACAGGTTAAATCTTGTAAGCCTTTCCGGGCCGAATACTCTTGTAAGTGTAATGAATTCTGTAACCGGCGCCATATTACCATTTGCCGTACGAACCATAACATTGTTCAGTCCCTCAGGATTCTCCCTGTATTGCACATCCGATTGAACCATGATCCTGTATTGCTTCCCGAACTGGTTAAAGTTTGAAACATATATTCCCCCGAAATAACCCTGCATTGCTGACATAATTCCTGTAACTGTAAGACCGGCCTGCTTAACTTTGGGAACATTCACAGACAGAAGATACTGTGGAAAATTCGGGTTAAATGTTGTATATGCAGACTGAATTTCGGGCCTATTGTTCAATGCACCAAGGAAGTCCTGTGCAACCTTGTTGAATTCTTCAATCGTATGACCTTCAAGATTCTGTAATTCAAGAGTGAACCCGCCGCTAAGGCCAAATCCCTGGAGAGTTGGCCGTGAAAAAGGCATTAACCTGGCTTCCTTTATCCCTGAGGCCTTTTGCATCAGTGTCTGGATGATCTGTACATTATCAACACCTTTCCTTTCTTTCCAGTGTTTAAGCTCGAGGATTACCATTGCATAAGAGCTACCCGCTCCTGCCATAAAATTAAATCCCGTCATTCTCAATATGTTATTTATCTGGGGTATTGTTCTTGCAATGCTGTCGACCTGTCTGGCAACAACGTCAGTACGTTCAAGCGAAGAAGCGGGAGGGAGACTGATCCCGACGAAAACAGTGCCCATATCCTCCTCGGGAACAAACCCTGCAGGACGTGTTTTCATCAGTGAGTAGAATGCGATACCAAAGACTAATACCGAAGCGAGCACAAGACCCCTTTTACCCGAGAAAAATGAAACATACTTCACATATCTTTCTTTACCTGCTTCAAAACCTGCATTGAAAAGTGTGAAAAAGTTCTTCTTCTTTCCCTTTTGTTCTTCCCTGTTCTTTGGTTTGAGAAATAATGCTGCAAGCGCAGGGCTCAATGTCAGAGCATTCACTGCCGACAATATGATTGCAATTGCA
The DNA here is from genome assembly GCA_036261265.1 of Bacteroidales bacterium. Taxonomy (GTDB): domain Bacteria; phylum Bacteroidota; class Bacteroidia; order Bacteroidales; family VadinHA17; genus LD21. The sequence goes on along the minus strand of DATALC010000038.1, from coordinate 6,053 downwards.
AGAGTCACTCCAAATTGTTTGTAAAACACGCCTGTAGAGCCTGAGATAAACGTCACAGGAATGAAAACAGAGGCCATCACAAGCGTTATTGACACTATGGCGACTGAAATCTCACTCATTGCATCAACCGATGCCTTGAACGCATTTGGATATCCCTGGTCGAGCTTTGCATGAACTGCCTCAACAACAACAATAGCATCGTCGACAACTATACCAATTGCAAGCAGAAGTGCGAAAAGCGTAAGAAGGTTAATGCTGAAACCAAAGATGTACAGGAAGAAAAAAGTCCCAACAATTGCAACAGGCACTGATATTGCGGGTATCAACGTCGATCTGAAATCCTGAAGGAACAGGTAGACAACAATGAACACGAGAATAAAAGCTTCGATTAGTGTTCTGATTATCTTTTCGATAGATTCATCGAGAAAAACATTTGCATTGACAAGATGCGTGTAATGCATCCCTTCAGGAAATGATTCTGAAGCTTCTTCAAGAACCTTAAGAGATCCGTTGATTACATCACGGGCATTTGATCCGGCAGTCTGGCTTATTGCAATATTTGATGCAGGCATTCCGTTCATTCTGACATCGCTTCCGTACGAAAGTGAGCCAAGTTCAACTCTTGCCATATCTTTGAGACGCAAGATATGGCCATTTGCTTCAGCTTTAATAATCACATCACCGAATTCTTCAGGTGTCTTCAGCTTTCCTGTATATCTTATTACATACTGAAAGCTCTGATCACCCTGTTCACCAAAGCTTCCGGGGGCCGCCTCTATGTTCTGATCATTAAGCGCTGAAACAACATCAGATGGTACAAGCCCATATACTGCCATCACATCAGGTTTCAGCCAGATTCGCATTGAGTATATCATCTGACCGAAAGAGCTTGCGCTTCCGACGCCCTGAACCCTCCTCAGTCTGGGAAGGATATTAATGTCGGCATAATTCTGAAGGAACAGTTGATCATACTCAGGCTTTTCACTGTATATAGCTGTTATCAAAAGGTTTCCCCCCTGTTGTTTTCTGACTGCCACGCCTGCTCTCGTGACTTCAGCAGGCAGAATTCCTGAAGCTGATGACACCCTGTTCTGTACCTCAACTGCAGCCATATCTGGGTTTTTGCCAACCCTGAAATATACATTTATCGAGGCTCCTCCGTTATTTGTTGCGCTTGATGTCATGTATGTCATGCCTTCGACCCCGTTAATCTGTTCCTCAAGAGGTATGATGACTGAGTTCATCACTACATCTGCATTGGCGCCCGGATAAGCTGCAGAAACACTGACAGTAGGTGGAGCAATGTCAGGATATTGTTCTATCGGCAACCCTACAAGTCCCAATATTCCAAGCATGAATATTATTATAGATATTACAGTGCTGAGGACGGGACGTTCTATGAATCTGTTTATCATTTGAGTGATCCTAAAGTCGTGAAAACACCTGAACAGTATCCCGCGGAATTATTTCAGCGCCGTCCCTGAGAGAGTTAATGCCTGCAATAACTATCCTGTCGCCTGGTGACAATCCTGCCGTAACAAGAAAATGTTTCCCGTCGTCGCTTGGCACTGCATCGAAAGGTGTTGCTGTAACTTTATTGTCATTCCCGACAGTATAAACAAATCTTTTATCCTGAAGCTCGTATGTAGCGCTCTGAGGAATTATATAAACACTATCCTTAACCTCAGGAATTCTTACGACGGCGCTTGAACCGCTTCGTATAAGGCCGTTTTTGTTCGGAAATACTGCCTTGAAAGTTGCGGATCCAGTTTCAGTTGATATCAGTCCGCTTGCCATTTCAACCCTGCCCTTTTCAGGATATTCTGATGAATTGGCAAGAATAAGTCTTGCCGGCGGAATATTTTTAATCTTTTCATCGATGGTTGTGCCGTGGGAATGTGAAAGGAAATCAAGAAGCTGTTTCTCATTCCAGGAAAAATAAGCATAGACATTGCTTATGTCAGATAGCGTTGTTAAAGCTTCCTGCATATTACTGCTGACAAGAGCTCCCGTCTTAAATGGTATCGTACCGATTATTCCATCCTCCGGGCTCCTGATGCTTGTATATGCAAGATTGGTCTCGGCATTGGCGAGCTCTGCTTTAGCCTGTTCAAGTGCAGCCTTGCTGGACTCTACTTTGAGCTCTGCCGATTTCAACCTGTAGTTGCTTACAATATCCTTCTCAACAAGGGGTTTTACCTTATCAACTTCCATTGATGATGTGTTTAAATCAGCTTCAGCTTTGTTTATACTCGCCTTTGCTGTTATGACCTGCTGTTCATACATAGGATTCCTTATTTTGAACAGCAACTGCCCTTTCTTTACATGATCACCTTCATTTACAAATATCTGCTGGATATAACCATTGATTATCGGCCTGATTTCTATAACCTGCTGTCCCTGAATCGTTGCCGGAAAATCCTGGTGGATTGTTACTGTTTCAGGATTAACAGCTGTGACAGCATATTCTGAGGGAGCATTTTGCTGACCGCCTTTTTTATCTTTTTTGCACGAAACAAAAAGAACTGTTAATAAAATAACAGATAGAAATATTCTCATTTCACTGATATGTTGAATGTTGTTACTGTAACAAACAAAAATCAGGTTGGTTTAAGGAAAGTGCACTAAAGTGACTAGAGTGACTAAAGTGACTAAAGTGACTAAAGTTATGACGTTATACGGCCTCTCTCCAAACCTCTCCCCTGAAGCGGAGTGGCTTAATTTTCAATTTTAAGGTATTGAATCACCTGTGAGCGGCACCCCTAAATCCCCCTGGGGGGACTTTTAATTTGCAATATGAGGGAACAGTACAGGGGAGTTTACTACATGTTTTCCTATACGGTACTGTTCCCCTCGCCCTATTGGGAGAGGGGAATTCATGGGGTGAGGCCGGGTGTAGTAGCTTTCTCTCACTTCAGGCGCGGCTTGTCCCGGTATGTGACAGCATCGTAGGGGGAATTCAGGGGGGCACAAAAGGTTAGAAGTGCACTAGAGTGACTAAAGTTATGACGTTATACGGCCTCTCTCCAAACCTCTCCCCTGAAGCAGGAGAGAAACGCGAAACACAAAACGCGAAACACAAAACGCTTCAAAGGAAGTTCTTGTCCAGGAAGTCCTGAAACTTTTCCTTGTACTGGTCGCCAACGGGAATGTATTCTTTTCCGAAGACGATCCTGCTCCTGTCGATTGTTTCGATCCTGTCGAGATTCACAATGTATGACCGGTGGACTCGCATGAACTTTTCAGGAGGAAGCTTTGTTTCGATGAGCTTCAGGGTTGTAAGTGAAAGTATCGGTTTGGGATTATTCTGGATGAAGACTTTTACATAATCTTTAAGTCCTTCTATATAAAGAATATCGCTGAAATTAATCCTTCTTATCTTATAATCTGACTTAAGAAAAAGAAACTGGTTGTTTGCTTCTACTCCGGATGCAGCCTGTTGTTCAAGGTTCAGCAACTTACGTGCTTTGTTTACAGCTCCAAGAAACTCCTCATAGCTGAAAGGCTTCATAAGGTAATCTACAACATCGAGCTTGTAACCTTCAAGCGCATACTTTTCGTAGGCTGTAGTAAAGACGACCTTGATATCCTTTTCGATGAGCCTTGCAAACTCAATCCCCGAGAGATCGGGCATCTGGATATCAAGGAAAATCAGATCGATATCATTTTCAATTATGAACTCTGAAGCATCAAGAGGATTATCAAACTTACCCTCCAGCTTCAGGCCCGGAGTTTTCTCAATATATCCTGCAACAAGCTCAAGAGCAAGGGGTTCATCATCCACAGCGATAGTACTGATAGCCGTCATGACAATTGGATTTTCAAAACAACATTGAAAGTTTCATTCTGTTTCTCTATATCAAGATCATGTTTCCCCGGGAACAGGAGTGCCAGTCGCTTTTTAACATTTTCAAGACCTATGCCGGGCTGTTTGTCTTCAGATCCTTTTAAAGCAATGCTATTAGAACAAGTGAATACAAGAATTCCGGGAGCAGAAGAAAGGCGTACATCAATAAATGATTTACCGCGTCCTGAGATTCCATGTTTAAAAGCATTTTCAATAAATGGTATAAACAGTAGCGGCGGTATGCTGACGTCAGTATATTCGCCCGGGAAATCTATCTTAAGGCTTACTTTATCATTCATTCTGAGTTTCATGAGATCGATATAATTCTTCATGAAATCGATCTCATTGCTCAGCATTGTATTTCCGTTCTCGGATTCGTAAAGCAGGTATCTCATCAGCTTTGAAAGCTTCAGGACTGCCTTCTGGGAATCCTCAGCATTTATCCCAATAAGTGAATATATATTATTCAGTGTATTGAAGAAAAAATGCGGGCTGATCTGGTTTTTCAGGAATGCAAGCTCAGAGTTTAGTTTTTCTTTCTCAAGCTCCCTCTGAACCTTTTCTATTTCACCCTGCTTTTCAAGAGCTCTCAGACCCAGAGATAAGAACATCAGGAAAAAAGACGAAGATAAGTAGTTGACAAGGTGCATACTCCTGAATGGCCTCCTGAAAGGAAGAGATCCGGGTTCCGGAGGCTTCGGTTCTTCTACCCTCTCTCCCCTCGGCGGCCTTTGCCTGCGCATTTCTTCAGTATTATAATCATGATTATATCGTGTTGTGACATACCTGAAAACCAACGCGCCTGAATAACTTGAAACAAAATAGAAGAACACAAGAGTCAGAAGAACTGAAAGAAAATATGCTTTCCGTTTCTTCCTGAAATAGAACAATGGAACCAAAATCAGGTAATTCAGATAAAAGATGAGTCCGCTGAGAATGTTTATCGAATAATAAAACCAGAGAAATTCATTTCCCACCTGGTATTGTTTCAGGATAACAAGCGGCAATCCAAGAATGATCACCCATACGAGGATGTGCAGCAGCACCTTGATCTTTTTACCGGCAAAAATATCTTTCATTTTTCAGGTATGTGATTATAAAAATAAGAAATACTTTGCAACCTGATACGGCAGTTTAATCATTCATATCTCAACGCGTCTATAGGGTTAAGGTTTGATGCTTTCCTTGCCGGGTACCATCCGAAAAACACCCCGATTGCGAAGCATACTGCAAAGGCCAGCACTACCGATTGAGTTGTAATCACAGCAGAACTGCTCATAAGCGATCCTGCAGCTTTTGCGATAAGGTATCCGAAAAGAATGCCGATTGCTCCTCCAAGTATGCTGAGAAGCATCGATTCTACAAGGAATTGCTTCAGGATATCGCTGCCTCTGCCTCCTATTGACATTCTGAGGCCAATTTCCCGCGTACGCTCGGTAACAGAAACAAACATTATGTTCATTATACCGATACCTCCGACAAGCAATGAAATTCCTGCAATAGCTCCGAGAAGGAGCGTCATTATATCAGTTATTGACGACACAGTCTCGATGAGCTCGGACTGGGACATCACCCTGAAATCATTTTCTTCCGAATTCATGAGCTTGTGAGTTCTCCTTAGTATCTCTTCAACCTCTGTTATTGCAGCTGCACTTTTATCTTCACTAACAGCCGAAGCATATATACCATTAATATAATCGATTGCAGCAAGTCTCCTCTGCACTGTTGTATAGGGCGCCAGGATAAGGTCATCCTGGTCCTGTCCCATGCCGCTTTCCCCTTTATCAGCAAGAACTCCTATTACCTGGAAAGGAAGGTTTTTAATACGGATGCTCATGCCTACCGGGTCAGCCCCTGAGCCGAACAGATTTTCAACGACTGTTTGTCCAAGAAGGCAGACCTTTGACATTCCTCTAACCTCGTTTGCATTAAATATCCTGCCGCTTTTTATTTCGAGCTTTCTTATCGTAAGATATTCTTCACTTACCCCGTAGATTGTCGTCTGGGTATTTTCATTCCCATATATAACCTGTCCGTTTGCCCTGACCTCCGGTGAGACTGCAGCAAGGCTTGATGCTTCATTGCGTAATGCAACAACATCGCTGTATTTCAATGCCATAGAGCTCGAAGCTCCCATGCTGACTCCTCCACGACGCTGGAAGTTTGGCATTATCATAACCATGTTACTTCCCATTGAAGACATCTC
>DATALC010000033.1:0-10004 GCA_036261265.1 Bacteroidales bacterium | reverse complement strand
TCAGGTGCTTTCGGCCTCTATCCCTGAATCCCTTCCCCCTGTTCCATATCCCTGAAGCGACTTCCGGATTATCAGACCTCTATCCCTGAATCCCTTTCCCCTGAAGCGGGAAAGGGACAATCGTGGATCGAAGATTATTGGATCATAATGATTGGATTTTTCTTTGTCAAACATCTCCTAAAAGGGTTTCTGCAAAAGTTCAAGGTGCTAGACGAAGAGATGTTTCGGCTTTGCTCACAATAACTTTAGCGAAGGTGGGTTTTGGGCTGTTACCCACCAGCAAAGCGAGTAATCCTCAGCAAGACATCAAACGCCAGTTTGAAATGCTTGTTGAACAATAAAAAACCCCGAACAGCCGACGAAGGAGGCTGCAGGGCTTTTTCTTTGTGAAGCACCCCCCCAGAGTATCACGAGCGAAACGAGTAATCCTCAGGTGCTTTCGGCCTCTATCCCTGAATCCCTTTCCCCTGAAGCGGGAAAGGGACAATTGTGGATTTAATATTATATCCGAATTTGCCAGGCTTACAGGCCGCAGTTTGTCAACATTTAAAATCTCGTCTTGCTGAAAGTTCATAGATGAGGAGTTGCTGAAGCTCATGGTTAATAAAGTCGTATCTTTGCAGAATATCAAAATATTAAGTAACTTTAAGCGGGAGGCGTCCTCACTTTTATGAACCGGAAACCATCGCAAAATATTATATCATCTTCACATCTGAAGTATCTTGATTTCCCGGTAGTGGCGATTGGCTCTTCAGCAGGCGGCCTGGAGGCACTGGAACTGTTCTTCAGCAATATGCCTGATAATACCGGTATGGCTTTTGTTCTGATCCAGCACCTCGATCCTAATTATAAAGGAATGATGGCTGACCTGATCCGGAAGGTGACCAAAATGAAGGTCATCCAGGTTTCCGATAACCTAAAAGTCAAACCTGATTCAGTTTACGTCATTCCTCCGAATAAAAATATGTCCATCCTGAATGGCAGGCTTCAACTGTTTGATCTGGCAGAGGTACATGGATTAAGATTGCCTATAAACTTCTTCTTTCATTCCCTTGCAGATGATATGGGCGAAAACAGCATCGGTATAATTCTTTCGGGGATGGGATCCGATGGAACTCTCGGGCTTAAGTCAATTAAAGAAAGAGGAGGGCTTACACTGGTTCAGGAACCTTCCAATGCCAAGTACGACAGTATGCCGAAGAATGCTATTCAATCGATTCAGGTGGAAGTAGTAGCTTCTGCAGGCGAACTTCCGGGCAGACTGATATCATTTCTCAAAAAGGCCTTACCCCGGCAACCTGATGTAAATTCAGCTGATTTTAAAGATAAAAGCTCGCTGGAAAAAATAGTTCTGCTGATCAGATCCAAAACAGGTAACGATTTTTCGCAATATAAGAAGAGCACTATTTACAGGAGAGTTGAACGCCGCATGATGATTCAGAAAATAGATCATATTGCGGCATATGTAAGATTTCTTATGCAGAATCCTGATGAAACAGAGATTCTGTTCAAGGAACTTCTTATTGGAGCCACAAGCTTCTTCCGCGATCCTGAATTATGGCACTTACTGACAGATGATATCCTCCCGGCTTATCTCAAAGAAAAAGCGGAGGGCCATGCATTAAGGATATGGATTCCGGCCTGTTCAACAGGTGAAGAAGCATTCTCCTATGCTATCGTTCTAAGGGAAGTAATTAACAACCTTAAAAAAAGTATTCCCGTCCAGATCTTCGCTACTGACCTCGACAGCGGAGCAATTGAAAAAGCAAGGAAAGGAGTTTACAATGAAGGAATTGCCGGAAGTGTCTCCGGTGAAAGGCTTAAAAGATTCTTCACCAGATCCGGTATTTTCTATAAGATAAATGCCGATATAAGAGAAATGGTTGTCTTTGCACCTCATAATGTGATCAGTGATCCGCCATTCACCAAGGTTGACCTTATATCATGCCGTAATCTCCTGATTTATCATGAGCCCGGCCTGCAGAAGGCCCTTCTCGGCGTGTTTCATTACAGCCTGGTTCCGCGGGGTTTTCTTATCCTCGGGACCTCCGAGACAACCGGTTCGCAAGCCCATCTCTTTGATATTGTGAACTCACGGTACAGAATATTCAGAAAAAGATCTTTGGAAAAATCTTCCATCGCAGAGTTTGTGAATGATATAAGAGAATTTAATGACAAGCCGAACGAAAAGAAAATACCAGTAAAGTCAATGGAAAATATTCAAAGCCTGACAGACAAACTGATCCTTCAGGAATATTCTCCGGCAGGCGTTCTAGTCAACACCGAAGGCGACATTGTTTACCTGACCCGTCGGGCAGGAAAATACCTTGAACCCGTTGCCGGTAAAGCAAACATACTTTCAATGCTCAGGGAAGGATTGAATCCTGAGTTTCCTGTTGCATTCAGAAGAGCTTCCGTAAACTCAAAGAAAGTTGTTCTGAAAAAAATAAAAATTGAATCAGACAGCGATCCGATGTATGTCGATGTAATCTTCCAGAAGCTTGAAAAGCCTGCGGAGCTGAAAAACCTGATACTTATTGTGTTCATTGATGTTGTTCCGGATAAGGAAATTCCAAAAAGCCATACCGGGAAAAAGACAAAACCGCAGGTTAATGAACTGGAGTCTGAACAGCAGAGATTAAAGGAGGAATTACAAAACACCCTGGAAGCCGTCCAGATCTCAGAAGAAGAACACAAATCATCGAACGAAGAGCTGCAGTCTATGAATGAAGAGCTGCAGTCGACCAATGAAGAGCTGACAACCTCCAAGGAAGAGCTGCAGAGCATGAACGAGGAGCTTCAGACCGTTAACCTTGAGCTGATGAACAAGGTGGCTGAATTTACTGCAGTGTCCGATGATATGAAAAACCTTCTTGAGAGCACGGAAATTGCCACCCTCTTCCTTACTAAAGACCTACGGGTAAGAAGATTTACCACAGGCATGAGAAAGATCATCAACCTTCTTGAGCAGGACCTTGGCAGGCCATTGACCGATCTTGCATCAGAGCTTGCTTACGATGAATTCATAAATGATATGAAAGAAGTCCTCCGTACACTCGTTTTCCACGAGAGGCAAATTCTTTCAAAGACGGGCTTATGGTACAGGGTCAGGATAATGCCATACAGAACCTCGGATGATGTAATTGATGGATTGGTCTTAACATTCACCGACATAACTGCTTTAAAAAAATTAGAGACAGAGCTTCAAAGAACCATTTCTGAATTAAAATCCAGGGAAAATACATAAGTCTATGGTTAGGAAGAGACCTTCTTCAGTGAATGACCTTCGCAAAAAAGCTGAATCCCGGGTCAGAAATAAGGGTTCCGGCGGGAAAAATGGACCCGAAAACCACGATCATGCCAAATTATTGCATGAGCTGAATGTGCACCATGAAGAGCTCGAGCTTCAGAATGAGGAGCTCAGAATGCAGAGAGACAAAGCTGATGAGGCTATACATAAGTATTCTGACCTTTACACAGAGATATATGATTTTACCCCGGTTGCCTATTTTTCTTTCTCCCGTGAGGGTACTATTCTTGAGCTGAACCGAAAAGCCTACGAACTTCTGGGCGCTGAGCGGAGCTTTCTGATTGGCAGGAATTTCGGTTTTTTTCTCACAATGGATTCCCGGAAGATCTTCGCGGATTTTCTTTCAGAGATATTCGGGCAAAAGAAAAGAAAAAGATGCGAGATCCAGGTATTACAGAACAGGTCCGTTGTTTATGCCATCCTGGAAGGTACAGTATCGGAAAAAGAGGACAAATGCCTTGCCATGGTCCTGGACATCACAGACAGGAAGATGCTTGAATTAGAGCTTGAGGAAGCCAGGAATACACTGACCCTTGCGCTTGAGAACGGGAAAATCGGCCTATGGCAGTGGGACATTGCTGAAGACATTATGACATGGGATCAAAGAATGGAGGAAATGTTCGGAATCACTCCGGGAACATTCGATGGTAAGCCATCCACATTCGAAAGCCTCATCCACGAAGATGATCTTCCCCAGTTACGCATTTTAACAGACAGGGCTCTCGCCTCCGGCATCTCTATGGAGGCTGTCTACAGGACAAAAGAAATAAATGCCAGAAGCAGCTACATTATGTCCAAGGCGGTTGTTACCAGGGACGGTATGAACAGACCCCTCAATGTTACCGGTGTATGCTTCGATGTGACAAGTATACAGGAAGGTGCGGAGAAGCACATAGTGAAGCTGAATGAGGAATTGTTAAAATCAAATGAAGAGCTGAGGCAATTTGCCTATGTAGCATCGCATGACCTTCAGGAACCCTTGCGGATGGTCACAAGCTTCACACAACTTCTGCAACTGCAATACAAGGATAAGCTTGATGAAAAGGCAAATGAATATATAAGCTTTGCAGTGGAGGGTTCGAAGAGAATGTATGAGTTGCTTAATGGATTGCTCGCATATTCCAGAGTCCAGACAAGGGGGACAGAGTTTATAGTGGTCAGCATGGGGACCATAGTTCATAAGGTATTGGCAAATCTCAGGCTGCTGATCGATGAAACACAGGTAAAAATAAGCGTGGGAAAGCTTCCGGTGATCAGAGCCGACGATAGTCAGATGATCCAGTTGATGCAGAATCTTATCGAAAACAGCATTAAATTTTGCAAGAGGAAGCCTTCCATTAAAATTTCATGCCGGAATGATGACGGGATGTGGGTCTTTTCTGTCCAGGACAACGGTATAGGTATTGAACCTCAGTATTTCGATAAGATATTCATGATATTTCAGCGGTTGCACCTGAAGGAGGAGTACAAAGGTACTGGAATAGGACTTGCCCTCTGCAGAAAAATTGTGGAAAGACACGGCGGGAAAATGTGGGTTGAATCGGTATCCGGCATAGGATCAACCTTCAGTTTCAGCATACCCGGTAAGCTTTGAAGAACCTCACGTTGGTCGGTTTACATATCATTTCAGAGACCTGTGCTACTTTCACATCTAAATCATTTCACGGGTTTTCCTTGTGGCATTTGCCGTAGGAATGAACAACCTGCCATCACCCTGTGAATATTTCCCTATTTTTTCGAAACCTTTCTCCTTCAATGCATTTGGGATCTGCCGGAAACCTACCATTCTCATATTCGCCTCATCCCAAAGATTCAATGACAGCGCCCTGAAAGTAGAAAGAAGCTTTATTGGCTGGATATCGCTAAAGATTTCATTCTCGTAATGACATTTTGACAGATTGTAGTTGGGGATTTTCGGGCTCAGATGATGAACATGATGAAATCCTATGTTACCTGTAAACCATTGCAGAACCGGTGGCAGTTTCAGAAATGAGCTTCCAAACAGGGCGGCATTCTTGTATTCCCATTCAGGATTTCTCACCCACATAACTTCATCGTACTGGTGCTGGATGTAAAATAACCAGACTCCTATCGAATGTGCTATCAGAATCACCGGGACCTGTATGAGGAGGAAAGCCTTCAATCCGATAACCAGGCTTATTGCTGTGCACATCAGAAGGATCATGACGTTGGTGAAATATATGTTCAGTTTTTCCTCTTTCAGCATCCTTTTTTTCGTTAACCTGTTTGTAAGGAATACTATGAAAACCGGTCCGATGATGAACATTACGAACGGATTCCGGAATGCCCGGTAGGCAAATTTATCCCATTTTGAAGCTTTAAGATATTCCTCAAGGGTCATTGTCCACACATCGCCAATACCTCTCTTATCGAGGTTTGCAGATGTAGCATGATGAATCCAGTGCTGTTTGTGCCATTTGTAAAAAGGTGTGAAAGCCAGGATTCCCATTATCTTTCCGACCAGATTGTTTGTTTTCTGTGATTTGAAAAATGCTTTATGGCCGCAGTCGTGAAAAATGATAAATATCCGAATCAAGAAACCTGCCGCCAGCACCGATACCAGAATTGTCACCCAGTACGGGTATTCCAAACTTTTGTACAATAAATACCATGTTAAGGCATAAGGGACAACGGAGTTTATTATTTGCCAGATGCTTTTCCGGAGACTCGGTTTGCTGTACTTCAATGTGATCTTCTGCCACATTTTGTCATCGTTCTGTGTATTGATTATTTTTTCCATAATGATTTACCATTTCTGCTGTTATACTAACAACAAATTTAGACACAGTGCGATGTGACGGCAAATCAAAGGGATCAAACCATGCAATCCGGAGGCAGGCACATTGTATTTGTGGCTGATGGTATAAGGACGGGGTGAATTACCTTCACCCTACAAAGCTTCCTGTACTCTTAAGAGATACTGCCTCGAAACAGGCAGTTTGATGTCATTTCCTTTTATTGTGAGCCATTGATTACCGGTACTTCTGTGAAGCCTTTCGATGAAATGGACGTTTACAATGCAGGTTCTGTGACAGCGAATGAAATTTGAATACTGTCGTATTTGCAATTCGATGTTTTTAAGTGTATTCCGGAGCAGCTTTTTCTTAAAAGTATCAAAATCCCTGTATACAATTTCAACGTAATTGTCAGAGGATTTAATGTAGACAACTTCATTTACAGTCAGGCTCAGGCTTTCGTTATTGGTGTCGGAGGTGAAGTCAAGGGTTTTGTTGAGAATATCTTCTTCGAATTTTTCAACCTGCTTCTGAATGTTTTTCTTTTCAGTTACCAGCTCCTCATTTCTCTTTTTCAGGTTCCTGAAGTTATCATTTAATGAAAGAATCACCGATGGAAATAAACAAAGGATGACAGTACGGATAGCAACTGTGAAACTGAACCCGGTGCCGGCCACAAAGTATCCATAAAAGGCAAAAGCGACCGCACTTAGCAGAAATATGACTAAAGCATTGAAGTATTCAGGAAAGATCGAATCACCCTCAATTTCCCGGTTGAGTTCGAATATCAGCGATGAAAGCACCCTTACAACAACTATAATAAGATACAATATCACACTGTACCCGCTTATAAGGAGAAGTTGGTTGTTGAAATCCTCCACATCCATCTGGAATGGCTGAAAAAACATTATGAATAAAAAAATCCCGAAACTGATCTTAAGCGAAATGCCGTGCTCAGGTTTCAGTTTAAGTATGAACCTATCTAATTTATTCTTCACAACAGAACATGGCTTTATTATAAAAAATGATCTTGGCTAATGTTTTGTTCAACCTGCATATAAAATGATAGTTAATTCTATCATTTTGTTTAAAAACTGAATATTTACAACAGGAAGACCTGGGTGCGTTGTTCCGGGGTGCCTATAGCAACAACAAATTATACGGAGCTGCACTGCGGCAATTCATCTAAGTTTTTGGAATATTTGTTCAAAAATACTAAACAAAGTATAAGGATCAGGTGACCCGTTTTGCCTATCTCCCTTGTTCTGATTTTTCTATTGCATCTTTAGTTCTGCCTGCCTGCTCATCGGCTTTCTGCCTTGCTCTCTGTGCTCTCTTCTCGGCTCTTAAAGACTTCCTTGATTCGGAGGCTGCATTACTGGCATTTTGCTCCACCTGTTTTGCTTCTTTAGTTCTTTCCTCGCTTTCCATGCGATCGCTTTTAGCATTCTCCAGTTGTTGATGAAGCTTATCATCTGACTTTTGCATGCTATCAACTTTTTCGCTGTCAGCTCCGGTTTGTTCCTGGCTGTTAAAATTGCATGATGAAATCGAAAGTGCGCTTATAAACAATATTACAAATGTTATTTTGGCCTTCATATCTGGATGTCCTTCATTTGAAAAGGACATAATTACAACAAATTCAGCAGCTTAATGTTCCAAAAAAATCGCGGGATTTCGAACATTAAAAAACTGCTTGTGTTATTCTTCCAAATCACAGTAAGATGGTATTTAAAGTATTTAAGCAGATGGGTAAGGAGATTATTATTAATCTCGATAAGATAGTATTTATAAGTACAGATCCATCAACCCACGGAACCATAATCTACTCAACAACTCATTCCAATGTTGTTGATGAATCTTTCGAGGAAGTAAAGAAAATGCTTGGAGCGGGACATGGTAAGGAAATGGGCTACTAAAACTCCCGGTTAATATACAATATCCCTGAAAACTTTTTTGAAATGATAGCCGTAAACGCTGTATTCAACAGCGAGGCCGAATAGCCTGGGCCTGAACAACAAGGACCAGAAAAAGATTTTCCAGAAATAGATCAGATCTCTGTTCAGCAATCCAAGGTACAGAAACGACTTGAACAAAGCCATGATTTTTGCAGGTGAAAGTCTGAATCTTATTGAAGGAGGATTATAATATTTTAAAAACCGGATAACTCTTTCAGCATACGGTTTTGCCGAATAAATATTCCTGATGATTTTATTGTATCCCTTTATCAGCTCATCTTTATTCATAACGGGAATAATGTTTGTTGCCCCGTTTGTATTATCCCCTGAAAACTGGTAAGAGATTCTTCCTTCTCCGTCAAGACGTTTGTAAAGACGGGAAAGACGGGGAGCATTTAAAAGGCCGACCATCGCAGTAATAATTCCGCTTTCCTGGATAAAGTCGATCTGTCTCTGGAATATTCCGGAAGGATCGTTGTCAAACCCGACAATAAATCCGCCGTAAACTTCCATCCCGAATTTCTGAATTTTTTTTATGCTGTTAATCAGGTCGCGATTCCTGTTATGCAGCTTGTTGCATTCGGTAAGGCATGATTCTTCAGGTGTTTCAATACCGACAAACACCTTGGTAAATCCTGCCTTTACCATAAGTTCCATCAGTTCTTTATCATCCTCGAGATTAATTGAAGCTTCCGTCAGGAATTCAAAGGGATTCCCGTGTACCTGCATCCATTCAATTATAGCAGGTAACAGTTCACTTTTCAGTTTCTTTTTATGCCCGATGAAGTTGTCGTCGACAAAAAACACACTTCCCTTCCATTTTAGCTTATACAGCTGATCCAGCTCACTTATAATCTGTTGTGTCGATTTGGTTCGCACATGGCGGCCAAATAGTGCTGTAATGTCACAAAATTCACAATCAAAGGGGCATCCCCTTGAATATTGAATTCCGGCTGTTGCATAACTTTTAAGGTGCAGCAGTGAATAATCTGGAACAGGAGATGTGGTGAGATCTGCGAAGCCGTTTGTATCATATTTTTTCCTGGGTGTTCCTTTAAAAACATCTTCAATGAATTCAGGTAATGTTACCTCGGCTTCGTTAAGTACCAGGTGATCTATTTCAGGATAACGGTCGTATTCTTCAGTGAATAAGGGGCCTCCGGCTACTATCTTGGCATTCAGAAGCTTGCATTGCTTAATAATCATTGCCACTGAAGCACTCTGGACTGACATGGCACTTATAAAGACATAATCAGCCCACTGAATATCCTTGTCCCTTAAAGCAGAATCATTAAGATCAATTAATTTCTTATTCCATTCCTGAGGAAGTAATGCTGCAACGGTTATAAGACCAAGTGGTACGTTCGATGCCGTTTTAGAAATGAATTTCAGTGCGTAATTGAAGCTCCAATATGTATCAGGATACCTGGGCCAGACTAGTAATACATTCATTTTCTAAAGATTTCGGCAAAGTTACCTCGCCGGGAATGCACCTGAATTACATATTTATTTCAAAAAATTATATAAATCCCACATATTCAGTTGCTATGGTATGAACTTGCGAAATATTCCCCTTTTATACAGAAATCTCAGAATCAATTAATATCAAGATCTTATAAATGTCTTCAACTAAATTGAGGTTAGATATTTGATCACACTCCGCTACAAAGAAAAAGCCCTGGCACGTTAGTGCCGGGGTTTTTTATTGGAGATCCATCATCCACTATGCGGGATGTAAGGATTGAACAATAAAAAACCCCGAACAGCCGACGAAGGAGGCTGCAAGGCTTTTTCTTTGTGAAGCACCCCCCAGAGGATCACGAGCGAAGCGAGTAATCCTCAGGTGCTTTCGGCCTCTATCCCTGAATCCCTTCCCCCTGTTCCATATCCCTGAAGCGACTTCCGGATTATCAGACCTCTATCCCTGAATCCCTTTCCCCTGAAGCGGGAAAGGGACAATCGTGGATCGAAGATTATTGG
>DATALC010000027.1:0-2759 GCA_036261265.1 Bacteroidales bacterium | reverse complement strand
TAGGGAAAGTATTTTGACCTTTCCCTATTCACCTTTCCAGTTGGTAAAGATATCCCTTGATGGGTTGCTCCCCAGCAGAGCCCATCTCCGTTTCTCTTTACAAGAGAAAAATAGAAAGAATGAATTAAAATGATAAAATTTGTTATTAACAGAAAGTTTAAAAAAGTAAACTTCGTATCAACCATATTTATGAATGGTCAAACGCGAAACGCTAAACCCGAAACCCGAAACTCGAAACTCGAAACCCGAAACGCTCAGCAGTGAAGACAACAGATAAAGTAAAAAGATAAAACTTCCGAAAAACGAATCACTTGACCTTTCGCCTTCATCCTTTCGCCTTACATAAGACACTTAAACACACTATCCTTATTACTGAATTTAGCGAATATTTAATATAAAATGAAATGATCACTTTTAAAGGTAAAATCCTTCTGATTACCGGCGGTACCGGATCGTTCGGAAACGCTGTGCTTGACAGATTCCTGAATACTGATATCGGTGAGATACGCATATTTTCCCGTGATGAGAAGAAACAGGATGATATGCGACACAGGATTAATGATCCAAAAGTCAAATTCTATATCGGGGATGTAAGAAATAAGAGGAGTGTTGATGATGTCATGCATAATGTGAACTTCGTCTTCCATGCGGCCGCTTTAAAGCAGGTACCATCATGTGAGTTCTTTCCGATAGAGGCTGTCAAGACAAATGTTCTTGGCACTGAGAATGTAATTGATTCTGCAATTGCTCATGGTGTCAGCAGGTTAGTCGTTCTTAGTACCGACAAGGCTGTTTATCCCATAAATGCAATGGGGATCAGTAAGGCTTTGATGGAAAAAGTGATGATCGCTAAATCGAGAAATCTTAATGGTAGCGGTACAGTCATCTGCGGGACCCGGTATGGTAATGTAATGGCCTCACGTGGATCTGTTATTCCTCTTTTCTTTGATCAGATTAAAGAAGGTAAGGATATTACTGTTACGGATCCGGCAATGACAAGATTTATGATGACTCTTGAGGATGCTGTTGAGCTTGTGCTTTATGCTTTCAGGAATGGAAAGAATGGCGATATTTTTGTCCAGAAGGCTCCCGCAGCTACAATAGGTACGCTGGCTGATGCTGTTAAGGAACTGCTGAATTCAAAGGTCAGTACAAAAGTTATTGGAACCCGCCATGGAGAGAAGCTCTGGGAAGTTCTCGTAAGCAGGGAGGAAATGTCTAAAGCCGAAGATATGGGAGATTATTACCGTATACCCTGCGATACCCGCGATCTTAATTATGATAAATACTTTGTTGACGGGGAAAGCAAGATTGCATGCTTTGAAGATTATACATCACATAATACACAGAGGCTCGATTTGCAGGGAATGAAAAACATGCTCCTTAAATTGAAAATGTTTCATTAAAGAAGTGCCTAAAGTATTTAGAGTTATGAAACGCTAAACGCAAAACGCTCACCAGTGAAGACAAAAGATAAAAGTATAAAGATAAAAGTTCCGGACGACGAATCACTTTCGCCTTTCGCCTTCATCCTTTCGCCTTTAAAGCTTCGGTGAGCAACGCCCCAAACGCGAAACGCTGAACGCGAAACTCGAAACTCGAAACTCGAAACGCGAAACCCGAAACCCGAAACGTAAAACCCAAAACCCGAAACTCAAAACTTATCGTATGACCAAAATTCTTATTACCGGCGCCAAAGGCTTTATAGGGAAAAACCTTGTTTCCGAATTGAAAAGCAGGCAATCAGGTGAAGTTCTTGAGTTCGACTCTGAAAATACAATTGATGAACTGGAGACTTTCACCAGGGCATGCGAAATTGTTTTTCATCTTGCCGGTGTAAACAGGCCAAAGAACGTAGAGGAATTCAGCAAAGGCAATCTTGATTTTACAAATACGCTCCTTTCATTACTAAGAAAAAACAATAACAGGGCGCCTATTATCTTTTCCTCATCTGTACAGGCTAAGCTTGATAATCCTTATGGGAAAAGCAAACTTGCAGCCGAGAGATCATTAATTGATTATTCTGAAGAAACAGGAACCCCGGTTTCTGTTTACAGGCTTTTTAATGTTTTCGGCAAATGGTGCCGGCCATCCTACAACAGTGTAGTCGCTACATTCTGTCACAACATAGCCAATGGCTTGCCAATTCAGATAAACGATCCTGAAAGCAGGATGCATCAGGTTTATATATGTGATGTTGTAGATGAATTTATAAGGAAAGCTGAACAAATGCGAGGGAAAAAGGAACATGAGGTCATTGAAAACTTTAATCCATGCTATGAGATAAAAGTCGGCGAGCTTGCATCAATTATCCGTTCTTTTAAAGAAATGCGTAAAAACCTGACAGTCCCTGACCAGAGCGACCAGTTCACAAAAAAGCTTTATGCCACGTATCTCAGCTATCTTCCTGCAAGCGAATTCAGTTATCCTTTGAAGATGAATATTGATGACCGCGGTTCATTCACAGAATTCATCCGGACACCGGACAGGGGCCAGGTATCAGTTAATGTTTCAAAACCGGGAATAGTTAAGGGGAATCACTGGCATCATACAAAAAATGAGAAATTTCTTGTTGTCAGCGGTGATGGTATTATAAGATTCAGAAAGCCGGGCGAAACACAGGTAATTGAATATCAGGTGAGTGGAAAGAGCCTTGTTGTTGTCGATATCCCGACAGGTTATACACATAATATTGAGAACACCGGTTCAACGGATCTGGTTACAGTAATGTGGGCAAATGAAGCTTTTGACCCTGAGAA
>DATALC010000081.1:0-5974 GCA_036261265.1 Bacteroidales bacterium | reverse complement strand
GATTCTTAATCACAACTCTGTTAAGTTCACCCCAGTTCCTCCGGTTATGTTATTAACAATTTTCAAAGTTATCAACTCCCCCTAAGAACCCCCTATTTCAACATCACTATTGTTAATAATTTAATGGTGCTAATCTAAAGGAAACTCTGTGCCTTCTCTGTGGTTCTCTGTGTAATTTAGCTCTGATCTCTGAAACTCACGATATAATGATCACCCCGGTATGTTCCTCAGATTTGTATAACTAAATAATTCGTTTTAAATTAGATGTCTTATTCCAATCAGTATGAAAAAATATATTGTAATACTTTTCTGTATCCTCCAGTTTGCCTGTGGAATTAATAACAGGAAGGATCTAACAGAGATTTCTGCTGAAAGTTTCTTTACTATCAACTATGAACAGGCTCTCGAAAATAAAAAGGAGTTACGATTGAGTGAAATTGCATCTGATGTTGAGTATGTAAGACTTGAAACAAACGATAGCTGTCTGTTGCGTCCTGTTGTTAATTACTTTTTTACCGACAGCCTGATATTTGTCCAGAATTTTGATCACATACTCAAATTCTCAAGAAACGGTAAATTCATTCAAAAAATTGGCAAACCCGGGAGAGGACCCGGGGAAATTGATCTCATAAGAATAATGTCCCTGTTACCGGAAAAGAAACTTATAGTAATTCAACTTAACTACCAGAGAAAGCTTTACTATATGTCGTATGAAGGCAAAATTCTTAATATTGTTGATTTTGAAAAGCCAATATCTTATGTAAAGGTATGTCCTGACGGGAAGTATATTCTTCATGAACGTGGGGCAGAAGGATATGAAAAATATTCTTTTTGTTTAACCTCTGAAAAGTGGGATACACTCTCGCGTGTAAAGAATTACATGAACTGGGAGAATAAATCAGGAATGGTAATTTCAATTGGTTACCCCAGCTTTCAATCGTTTTATCTTTCAGGCGACAGGATGTACATGAAAGATATGTATAACGATACTGTTTATTCCACTGATGCAGACAGAATTTGTCCTGCTTACTACATTGATCTTGGAAAATACAGGTTACCCGGTGATCTCAGGCCTGAGAAGCTTGGCGTTAACGGGATCAGCCAGTTCAATGAAAACGGTTCGAAATATTATTTCGCCACTGCGCACGAAAGCGCGGGAAGAATATTCCTTGCGACTCATTCGTACAGGGGAGCTCCGTCCAGATATGTCTTATATGATAAAAGCTCAGGTAATGCAACTTTTCTTGCCGATGGTAATGATCCCGCAAAAGGATTTTTAAATGACTGGGATGGAATTATTGATTTCTGGCCGATTGGAAGCATAAATGAGAAGCAGGTCTTCATGCCTGTAAACGTCATGGATCTGCAGAAATTACTGAGTGAAAATACACTTAAAACAGCCTTCTATCCTGAGAAACAGTCGCAGCTGAAACAAATGATTTCACAAATGGATCCGGGAGACAATCCTGTTTTAATGATTGTCAGCCTGAAGAAGTGACTACAGTGACTAAAGAAGTGACTACAGTGACTAAAGTTACGAGTGACTAAAGTTGACAAAAGAGACTGAAGCGCATAAAAATCCTGGAGTTATTGACTTAGTAACTTAACTCACCGCAGGTGAGTTACTCTGTGCTCCCTTTATATTTAAAAAGCATTTGTTTTAACTCTGTGAAACTCTGTGCCTTCTCTGTGGTTCTCTGTGTAACTTAACTTTACGCTTTTTGTGTTATGCCCGATTTTCTCTCATTCAGGAACCGTATATGATTTGCAACAAACCTCAGCTCGCTCCAGGTCACGTTTTCTCCAAGTTTTTCCTTGACAGGCCCGAGCCTCAGCTCGTCATTTCCTTCAAAAATAGGTAGTATCAGCTCGATTTTTTCCTGTGAAAGCAACTCAGACAATTGAATCTCACCAGTACTGACAAAGTATGCAAGATGAGATTCGATTGTTGCCGGTGCATATCCCCTTTCTTCAGCTATCTGCTGTAATGTCTTGCCTTCTTTAAACATATTGTATGTTTCCTTCTTTGTGTCTTTTTTGACCTTTTTGGGTTTTTCTTCATCTTCAGAAGGTTCTGCAGGAATCCCAATATTTTCTTTGTTGCAGTATGCTTTAATGATATTTAGTAACTCTTCACCGAATTTCTGCGATTTCTTTTTTCCCATCCCTTTCACATGCTTCAACGATGACATTGACTGCGGTAATGTGCCGGAGAGCGCTGTCATTGTTTTTTGCGGCAGGATCATGTATTCAGGAAGCTTCAGCATTGCAGCCTTTTCTTTACGCCATTTCTTCAGCTCATTGTAAAGGGCAGGATGTAGGATAGTTGATGAGCTGCTGTCGCTTACCGGTGCGTGGGTACCGGCAGGCAGATTCTCAATAGCCGCTTTTGCCTTTATTTCAAGATAACCGCTGACAGAAAACCCCGATTTCATCTTGTTGAGACAGGCCAATTTTGTTATGCTCTCCTTCCTAAGCCTGTCATAGGGTTCCTTAAAAGCTTTACGCACTGTTTTATTGTCAGTCTCAATTGAAAAATCAGGAAGAATTGCATTTGATACTGACTCAAGTTTTCCGGCGAAATATTCCGCTGCTTTTCTTATTCTTTCCTCAGGCAATTCTTCATTTCCGGTTGCATAGATCCTGTTTCGCTGAGTCTGAAATTTCTGGGATATTTCAACAAGATCTTTCCTGATGCACATTAAAGCGTTTTCAAGCTTTTCACGTGGATCGCCCTGGATAATCTGCTTATGATCTTCAGTGACTTTAATACAATTTGCAAGTTGAAATGTCAATGGGAGAAAGTCAAAAAGCTCTGTAAGGATCATTTCCCTGTAAGCTTTTTTTGATTCTTCAAGTTCCTTCTGCCCGGGCTGATTCTTTTCCGTTTCCTTTATAAAGCCTGTGACAGACGCATTCTCAATGATGCATCTCCTGTCGATAGGCGTACTTAAAACAAGCCCGTCGAGTGTACGACAGCGGCTGAGAGCCACATACACCTGTCCGTGTGCAAATGCTGCCCTTGCATCGATAACCGCCCTGTCGAATGTCAGGCCCTGGCTCTTATGAATTGTTATTGCCCAGGCCGGCTTAAGCGGGTATTGTATGAACGTGCCTATTACTGTCTCCTCGATATCCTTCGTTTCCTCGTTAAGCGAGTATTTCATATTCTGCCATTCCGCAACTTCCACCCGGATCGGATAATCATCCCCGGGGCACTTCACAACAATTATATCCTCCTCGAATCCCTCAACCCTGCCTATCTTCCCGTTGAAGTACAGCTTTTCCTGTGAGATATCATTTTTCACAAACATCACCTGTGCGTCCTTTTTCAGTACAAGCTCGCTTACATTAGGGTAGGCAAGTTCAGGAAAATCATCTCTTACGGCTGCCCTGAAAACATGCTCTTTTCCGGGGAGCTTCGCCAGCTTTGAATCATTTATTGTGCGTGCCTGGTGATTGTGGGTCGTGAGAGTAATAAAGTCGTCATCATCCGACGGACTGAAGCCCGGTATATGTCTCTTATTCAGTTCATTGATTGCATCAGTGTCAAGCTTGTTCTCGCGTACTTTATTCAGTAGATCGATGAACGCCTTGTCGTTCTGCCTGTAAATGTGCTTAAGCTCTATAGTCACGTAATCTGTGCTTTTAAGGGCCAGGCTTCCGAAGAAGAAAAGCGAATTGTAGTATTTGCCAAGGATTTCATTATCCTCTTCTTTTGAGACAGGAGCCAGTTGCTGGAGATCTCCGATCATCAATAGCTGTACACCGCCAAATGGCAGTGCATGGTTTTTATACCTTCTCAGGGCGGAATCGACTGCATCAAGCACGTCAGCTCTTACCATGCTTATCTCGTCAATAACCAGAAGATCAAGGCTTTTTATGATGTTAATCTTCTCGCGGCTCATTTTGTAACCGTTATGATCCTTCTTGTTGGAGGGATCTCTACCGGGCAGGTAATGTGCAGGAACAAAAGGATGAAAAGGAAGCTGGAAGAAAGAGTGAATTGTAACACCCCCGGCATTTATCGCTGCTATGCCTGTTGGAGCAAGGACAACCATTCTCTTTGGAAGGTTTTTCTTAAGCTCATGCAGGAATGTGGTTTTACCTGTTCCGGCTTTTCCTGTGAGAAAAATATTACGGTTTGTGAAACTCACAAAATCGAAGGCAAGCTGAAGATCAGGGTTAGGAATGTGTTCCATCAGTTAAACAGCGATTCTTATAAAAATACAAAAATCTGTCAAATGTAGATTAAAAAAAATTTTAATCGGGCATGATGTCGCTCATTTCGACTCCGCTGATTCCGCTCATTTCGGCTCCGCTCAATGAGCGGTATTATCGCTCACTGAGATTCCGCTCGTTTCGACTCCGCTCAACGAGCGAAATTATCGCCCACTAAGATGCCGCTCGTTTCGACTCCGCTCAACGAGCGGTATCCTCGCTCACTGAGCGGAGTCGAAGTGAGCGTAACCGGAATCGCTCACTGAGCGGAGTCGAAGTGAGCTATTGATTTCAGTGAGTGCTTTTATTATGAATGTTCTTTATAAAATCAACAGTATCATTCCATGACAATAAATTCGCATCTTTAATTTTTCCTCCTGATTGGCCATTATATATAAGATTTTTCTCAATGTTATAACCAGGATAACTCTTAGAAAAAACATTAAGATTCTTCAGAAAGTCATTTGAAAAAGTTTCGCCTGATTTTATTTCGCAGGCTATTATATCGTTTCCATTTTGAATCAGGCAATCTGTTTCAGCGCCGTTGCTTTCACGCCAATAATAGATTTCAGGTCTGATTCCATTATGAAAGAAGCTTTTAATTATTTCGCTTATAACAAGATTTTCAAAAAGAAAACCGTACAGATAATGATTGTACAAAACATCCGGATTTGAAATCCTTAACAGGGAACATACGATACCGGTATCATAAAAGTAAAGTTTCGGGGATTTAATCAGTCTTTTACTAATATTAACGTGCCAGGGCTGAAGAAGAAATATTATAAAGCTTGATTCAAGAAGCGACAACCATGCTTTGATTGTATTGACAGAAACACCAGTGTCGTTTGCCAGCGATGAAAGATTCACAATCTGACCTGCCCGTCCTGCACAAAGTGACAAGAATCTTGAAAAAGTCTGAAGGTTTTCGACCGGGCGCAAGTTTCTTATATCTCTTTCAATATAGGTCTGAATATATGAAGGATAGAAGTCTTCAGGTAGAATATTCTGGTCATATAACCTCGGATAAAATCCGTTAACTATAATCCCTGGTATATTATTGTCAGTTATACTTAACTCCGAGATATCGAACGGGAAGAGATTATTCATGCTTACTCTGCCTGCGAGTGATTGAGAAATCTTGCTGTTCAGCACAAAGCTTTGTGAACCCGAAAGAATATATTGTCCGTTGTTTCCTCTTTCATCCGAAAGAACCTGGATGTAGCTGAATAAGTCAGGTAGATTCTGAATTTCATCAAGGATTATTTTTTCACCTGCATTATTCAGAAATCCTGCCGGATCAGAGGTTATTATGTCCCTCATGTCAGTTCTTTCAAGATTATAGTATTTATATTCAGGAAATTCATTCCTGAGTAGTGTTGTCTTACCCGATTGCCTCGGACCTGTCAGTGACAGGATCGGGAATTTCTTAAGCATTTTTCTTAAATACGGTGTAATTTGTCTTTTTATCATTATGTAATATTGAAATCTAAATGCAAATATACATAAAAGCTGAAAATGCAATATTAAAAATCGTTTGAAAATGGCCGCTCGTTTCGACTCCGCTCAACGAGCAGTATCCTCACTCACTGATATTCCGCTCGTTTCGACTCCGCTCAACGAGCAGTATCCTAGCTCACTGAGCGGAGTCGAAGTGAGCCTTCAGATGTGTTCACTCTACCATATTCAGTCGAGCAATATTACCAATTGTCATTAATTAATATTTAGAATATCAATTAATTCATTTATGTTTATA
>DATALC010000003.1:0-80450 GCA_036261265.1 Bacteroidales bacterium | reverse complement strand
TATTTGATGTTTCGACTCATTCATGTCTCAATGCATCGACAGGATTTTTTCTTGCAGCCCTCCAGCTCTGCCAGCTGATTGCGATAGTTGCAATGCCGATCATCAGCAATCCTGCAACAATAAAAATCCAACAGCTCAGTGCTTCAGCTCTTTCAACATAATGAGAAAATTAGAAAAATATCCTGTCAGAATTTATCTAATTTAAGGCCACTCATCTATGTAGCTCACTATAAATATATTAGAATGATTAAGCAATGGAATTGTGTAATATATTTTTACAATTTGCGTAAAATATTTTTACAATTCCTGGTGTTAAGTGTTTTTATAAATCATTCATACCTCAATGCTTCAACAGGATTTTTTGCTGCTGCTTTCTGACTTTGCCATGAAATTGTAAGAAATGCAGTTAACAGGGTAATTATACCCGAGACAACGAATATCCACCATTTCATAGTAATCTGATACGGATAGTTTTCAAGCCAGGAGGACATCAACCAGAAAGAAACCGGTATGGCGAGAATAACTGATAACAGTACCCATTTAAGAAAGTCTCTGTTTAGAAGCATAAGAACTTCAGCTGTAGTAGCTCCGTTTGATTTTCTTATACCTATTTCCTTTGTACGGCGTGTGATAGCATGAGCGGAAAGACCATATAATCCAAGGCATGCAATGATTACTGCAATAATTGAACTTATAAGAAATAATATGAAGAACCTTTTATCATCGCTGTATTGTTCATCATAAAAATCACTCAAAAAATAGTATATGAACGGGTTCCCCGGATAATGCGTTGTCCAGATTTTTTCAAGACCCGATATTAATCCTTTCGAATCAGATAAATCTGTCCTGATTGAATAATACACATTTGCAGGCTGGTTAAAGAACGCTAACGGACGCGGCAGTTCCTTTAAGGATAGCTGGTTGAAATCTTTAATTACAGCTTTGACAGTAACTTCCTGTTTTCCACCCCTGAGTATCTTACCAATGCTGGCTTCAGCATCTTTAAAGCCGTAATATTCCAATGCTGACTCATTAAGAATGATCTTGTTCATATCTTCCTGAGCTGACGCGGCGAACTGGCCTCCCGCAATGAATTTTAACTCATACGTACTGAAGAATTCATTATCAGCATAGTAGATATCAATTCTTTTCTCTGTATTTCTACCCTCTACAGGAACGCCAAAGACCCTTGAATTTCCAACTTCTCTCCCCGGGATTGTCGAGCTGAGGGTAACACCTTTTACCATTGGCAGTGAACGCGATTCATTCTTGAATGATTCAATACCCATGATATATTCATCAAAAGTCTTAATATTTAAAATACGTGGACCTTCAAGGACAAGAAGCCCTTCTTTCCTGAAACCCGTATCATGATTTCGCATAAAGCTTATCTGTCTGAAAATGATCATAGTGCATATTATCAGAATTACAGATGCAGTGAACTGGAATAAAACGAGAAAGTTCTTGAATTTGCCTATCCGGTCGGATTGCAAAGTTTTTTTCCCTTTAAGTACCATTCCGGGAGAGAAATGCGAGATATAGACAGCAGGAAAAAGGCCTGTCAGGAGAGTGCCTGAAATAATGAGAACAACGAACAATAACAATGAAGAAATAAAACCTGCTTTCAGAGGACTCCCCATAAGCTGTCTGAAAAAAGGAAGTAAGACAACCACTGCGACAAAACTCACAGTGAGTGAAATAAAATTCAGGAAGGCGGATTCAGACAGAAATTGTTTTATCAGGTCTAGCCTTGTCGCTCCGGCTATTTTCCGAGTTCCAACCTCATGAGCACGCTCAAGTGACCTGGATGTTGCAAGATTTATATAATTGATGAAACCTATCAGAAGTACAAGCAGGGCAACTATTCCCAATGTCACTATGCTTCTATAGCTGCCATTTACTCTTATCTCGTTATTTGCTGATGAATGAAGGTGAATATCAGTCAGCTTTACTAATTTGAATTCAAGAAGGAAAAAAGCTTCCTTCATGAATTTCCCAATAAAAGACTCAACCATTGCAGGTAGCTTTGATTCGAGCGCAACCGGGTCGGCGCCATGATTTAACATTACATAGGAATACACATTTTCACTTACCCATGAATTATCATAGAATTTTGACATTTTAATCAGGTTCTCATATGAAAGGAGAATGTCAAAGTCAAGATGAGAGTTTTCAGGCAAATCTTTCAGTACTGCTTTTACCATAAATTCGGTCTGTCCGTCAATCTTTATCATTTTCCCGACCGGATTCTCAGCTCCAAAATACTTCCTTGCTGTTTCTTCAGTTATCACAGCATTATTAATAGCAAGAATGCCTGAATCTGCTTCACCTCTCAAAAGAGGAAATGAAAAAAGGTCAAAAAAAGAGGACTCAGCATAGAATATATTTTTTTCCTTGAAAATATTATCGGCATATCTTACAGTGCCTGTCGACCTGACAAGTCTTGTGAATGCCTTAACTTCCGCGAAATTATTTTTCATTTCACGTGCAACAGCTCCTGATCCTGAGGCTGAATGTTGCTCGAGAATTCCTTCTTCATAAAGACGATAATCAACCCTGTAGATATCATCTGCATTTTTATGAAACCTGTCAAATGAAGTTTCTGTTCTTATCCATGTAGTTATCAGGATAAATGAGGCAATACCCACAGTTAGTCCTATAAGGTTTATCAGGAGGTAAGCCTTGTTTTTTTTAAGATGCCTGACAGTTTGTTCGAGGTAAATAAATCTCATGACCCTTTATTTTAAATAATTGATTACAAGTTAGTAATATTATTTTTTTAAAGAAACAGAAAAACACTTTCATCACATCCGTAATCTTCATTGGGAGGTTGGTGGTAATACGCTTGGGAGTTGGTCATCTACCAATACCTATCTCTTTATTTCGTTTCTTTGATTCAAGTGTGCTTAATTCAAAAGATTCCCGACAATGATAAAAGAACCTTAATACAACAACATACAAGGAAAGCAATGATGATGAAAATCTGTCCGTCACACTTGAATCAAATCTATATTTGATCAATCAATTCAGCTTATCGCTTGAAATCAAACCATCAACAATCCTTATAATCCTTTTGCTATATTTTGCAAAATCCTCATTATGTGTAACCTGAAGTATTGTAATGCCCTCGCTGTTGAGAGTTTTCAGAAGTTCCATAATCTGTCTGCCCTGATCTGTATGAAGATTTCCTGTCGGTTCATCGGCAAGGAGTAATTTTGGTTTGCCGACAATAGCACGGGCAATTCCGACGAGCTGTTGCTGTCCTCCTGAAAGCTGAACCGGAAAAAGATCCTTCTTGGCGACAATATTGAACCTGTCGAGCATTTCAGCAACCATAGCCTTCCGCACTGATAATTTAAAACCTTTATAAACAAGTGGGGTTTCAATATTTTCGCTCACTGTCATTTCATCAATAAGGTGAAAAGCCTGGAAAATAAAACCTATATAATTACGATGAAATTCAACCCTGTTCTTTTCATTGATCTTGTTCACAGGGTTACCAAGAAAATTATATTCACCTTCATCAGGGTGGTCGAGCATGCCGATAATATTCAGCAACGTTGATTTTCCTGCGCCGCTTGGTCCCATTATTGTCACAAATTCTCCTTCAGCAATGTCGAGATCGATATCCTTGAGAACAAATGTTCTCTGGAATTTTGAATCATAGTACTTGTAGATGTGTTTAAGGTTTATCATTTGGTTAGTTTTTATGTTCAAGATATTTTAAAATAATCAAATTTTCAAATTCTCATTCATACCTCAACGCCTCAACCGGGTTTCTTGTGGCTGCTTTAATCGTTTGCAGACTTACTGTCAGCAAAGCAATTATGAAAATCGAAAAACCCGATATAATAAAAACCCATAAGCTCAGATTCGATTTATTTGCAAAATTCTCAAGCCATTTATGCATTATATAATATGCAACCGGACACGCTAAAATGAATGAAAATGCAATCCATTTTATAAAGTTTGTGTTCAACATAATCATTACTTCAGGTACGCTTGCTCCGTTTATCTTCCGGATTCCAATTTCCTTTATGCGCCTGTTAATAACCTGGACTGTCAGGCCTAACAAGCCCAGGGAAGAAATTATGATTGCTATTACAGATGCGAATCCGATAACTCTGCTCCATTTCTCTTCAGCTTCATATCTCTTGCTAAGATCAGAGTCCCAATATCTTAGATCCAGTTCCCTGCCAGGCGCGATATCTTTCCATACATTTCTTATATAACTTGTAACCTGATCTGCCTGACCCGGTAAATACTTTATAAATAGAAAATTCCCTCGTTCTCCATTATATGTTCTCAGGATTAAAATCAATGGTTCAATACCATCTTTCATCGAATCAAAATGGAAATCTTTAACAACGCCGGCAACCCTGAGATTCCTGCCGTCCATATTTAATATCTGTCCAACTGCACTCCCTGCAGACAAAAGATGTGACTGCAACTGCTCATTAATAATTACGGTTTGATTGTCCCGCATTGCATCAGTGAAATTCTCACCTTCTATCAGTTTTAAATTCAGGGTTGATATGTAATCCTTATCGACATTCAGTATTCTCGTGAGGATGTATTCACCCTGGCTGTTTCTTAAATGGTTGTTCCCTCTTCCGTCGATAAAATCTCTGTCAGTCAATGTCATATTTGTAATACCCGGACAACTTCTCAGCTTTTCACGAAGAATAAGCTTGTCATTGTTATTGATCTGATAAATTCTCATATACATCATATTATCAGATAAAAATCCAAGGTCCTCATTCTTCATGTAATTTGTCTGACGAACAATTGAGATTGCCAGTATTATTAATATTAATGACAATGCATACTGAATTGTGATAAAGATGCCCCGTGAGTCCAATTTTCGTGTTTTTTCCCTGTTTTCTACAGGATCAGTCTTTATTGCTGAAAGCTTTATGATCGGGAACATGCTTGTTGCCATCACAATCAATAAAACAGCGCTTACAAGGAAACCTGCAACCTTTGGAATACTTATCAGTTCTCTATATATCCCGTTAATTGCAATTCCGTTGAATACAGGAAAAAGAAGGAAACAAAGTTCAACACCGATAATTATTGAAACAGATGTTATTATCATGCTTTCAGTAAAGAAGAGACTGAAAATTTCAGTTTTACCGGCCCCCATAACCTTCCTGATGCCAACCTGTTTTCTTCTGTTATACGTTTGGCCCACAGAGAGTAAAATGTAATTACTGCACGCAATAACAAGGATAAGAAAGCCGATGACTGAAAGAATGTACAGGTTTGTCTTGCTGTTTCCGGCCTCATAATCAGTATCTACCCTACTAAGGTAAGTTTCAGTAATTGGCAAAGAATAAGGAATAAAAGCCGATTCGTTACTTATCAATATGTCCCGGCTTTTCATGTCACTAATGAGACTGTTGTAATGGGCTTTTACCAATTTGTTGATTTGCTCTTCAGCGGTGTGAATATTCTCAATACCTGATGTTTCATAAAAGATGGAAGAATTTCCAAACATGTTACCCGATGAATTAAAGGGAATTTCATTTCTGTACGGGATCAATGCGTCAAAACGGATACTGGAGTTTTTCGGAACATCCTCCATTATTCCAGAAATAATAAAAGGCTGATCTCCGGTTGGAGCAAAAAAGACATCTTTCCCTATCAATTCCTCTGTTTTACAGGATGCTGATGCGGCGAGTTTATCTGCAAGAGCCGAAGTGATGACTATCTCCCCCGGAGATGTGAAAATCTTGTCTTTATTACCAATCAGCAATTTGAAACTGAAAATAGTAAAGAAGTCATTCTCGGTTATGAATGTATTTTCTTCTTCAAAATAGTGATTCCCAAACCTCATTGCAGGCTTATGTGCATTTCGGAAAACTGTACATCTTTTGACCTGTGGAATATTACTTTTAATGATTTCAGACAGCCGGGGATCCATGTAGACTGATTCAACCTTCGCGCCATCAGGATGGCCGATAGAATAATTGATCCTGAAAATTCGAGCCTTATTCTCGTGAAAATTATTAAATGTAAGCTCCTGTGAAACATAAAGATAAATTAGAAGAATACATGCAGAGGCAACAGATAATCCTGCAATTGTAATCACTGAATTAATCTTGCTTTTCTTCAGGTTTCTGAGTGAGACGATTGTATTATTCAAGATCTTGTGCATATTCCAAAAATTTATATTGTTCGAGGTTATTCATACCTTAACGTCTCTACAGGATTGCTTGTAGCTGCTTTCCAGCTCAAATCCATCCCTAAATCCCCCAGGAGGGACTTTGAGCTTTTCTTTAAAGATTAATTTCCTCATATTAAGTATTTTAAGTCCCCTTACAGGGGGTTGGGGGTCTTCTCTCATTTTGATATGTTCTCTTTCATTCATACCTTAACGCTTCCACAGGATTACTTGTAGCTGCTTTGATGCTCTGCCAGCCTGTCGTAAGAAATGCTACTAAAAAAACAACAGCTGCCGATGATGGAAAAATCCACCATGCAACTGTATCGTGAAATGCAAAATTTTCGAGCCATTTGTTTGCAAGAACTATTGAAACCGGGCATGCAATGACAGCAGCAATCAGGATCCATATTGCGTACTGTTCTAATAGTAAGAGTGTTATACCCGAGGATCTGCCGCCAAGAGTTTTTCTTATGCCCACTTCTTTAATACGCTTTGCTGTTGTAAGTGAGGCAAAACCAACAAGGCCGAGACCGGCGACAATTACAGCCAGAACTGTAAACAACATCAGCAATAAACCACTTTTCTTTTCAGATTCACATAAACTGTCATATACATCTCCGAGAAATCTGTATTCAAATTTCTCACCAGGAAAAACCGAGTCCCATGTATTATGAATAAATCCAATTGTTTTATCAGCCTCTGCCGAAGAAACCTTTACGGCGATCCTGATGAATGATTTTGGGTTAATATAGATGATTAAAGGATTCATATTCTCATGAAATGACCTTAAGTGAAAATCCCTTACAACACCAATTACCTGAACGCCCTTGTTATATTCATCACCCGGAATCATAAGCTTTGCACCCAAAGGATTATCAAGCGCCAGAGCAGCTACAGCAGATTCATTCAGAATGGCGCTGCCATATTTATCTGTATGATATTCATAAGAAAAATCACGTCCCTGGATGATGTGAAGTCCAAGTGATCTGACGAAGTCGAAGTCAGCGGGCAGAGCCTGCATTATTACAGCATTGTTAATGTCAGAAGTATCAGACTGTACGCTGATATTCATCCTGCTGCCAACACCTGGTACAGTAAATGCGCCTGATACGGATTGAATGCCGGGATTTTTTAGGAGCTCCTGACGAAATACATCATAACGATTCAGAGAATCTACAGATCCGTTAAAATTCAGGATTACAACATTTTCCTTATTGAATCCCGGATCAGTGTTATTTATATAACGCAACTGCCTGTAAATAATGGTAGTCCCTGAGATGAGAATAATCGAAATGGCAAACTGAAGGATTACAAGTGTTTTTCTTAAAGTCAGCTTTCCGGGAAGTCTCTGTGGATCTTTCCTGAATATTCTGATGGGAGAAAACTTTGAAATATAAAATGCAGGATATACACCTGCAATCAAAGCTGTTAATAAGACTATGAGTGAAATTAATGCAACAAGGACTAAAAAATGATTATTTCTGAGAGTATCATTCATTCCGAGATAGGAATAAAGGCTTCCGGAGAACTGATCAAAAACAAGGAAGCTGAGAATGGCCGAGACAAATATCATCAGCAATGATTCAACTATGAATAGTTTGATTATATCTTTCCGTCTTGCCCCAAAAGTCTTTCGTACTGCAACTTCTTTCAATCTTTCAAGATATCCGGACACTGAAAGATTAAGAAAATTGAAACATGCTATGAGAAGAACGAGTATTGCTGCAGATAGGAAAATATAAACATAAGTTCTGTTTCCCTTTGGACCAAAATCGCCTCTTGTATCAGTTTCCCAATGAATGTTATCGAGAGGTTGCATCTCAAACTTCATTCTGTCTGAAAGCCATTCACCTGCGTTATCGGAAAGAAGTTTATTTAACCCCGGAAGTATTGAAGCAGCCTGAACATCTTTGCCGAGAAGTATGTAAGTAAGATCCTCACCCCAGCTGTTCCAGGGCATCCCGGGCATGAGGCCAAGAGATTTGAGAGTTGAATATGATAGTATCAGATCAGGAGCAAGATGAGTGTTTTCAGGCGCATCCCGCATAATACCTTCTATAGTAAACGGCTTTTCTTCATAATAAAGAACCTTCCCAACCGGAGGTTTTTCGCCAAAATACTTCTTTGCTGCACTTTCGGAGATTACAACAGAGAACGGATCTTTCAGTAATTTGTTCCAGTCGCCCTGAATTATTTCAAATGAGAAAATGTCAAATATTTCAGGATCAGCATAGAAAAGATTTTCCCCAGCAAATTCCCTGTTTTCGCTGTTCTTAATTACAGCATCATCAATTTTCCTTATCCGGGCAGCAGAAGTAACTTCCGGAAGAGCATCCTTTATTGCAGGTGCGAGAGCGGGCATCGCACCTGCGAATTTCATCTTACTTTCATCTGTGCCAAATTCCACAGCCACCCGGTAAATGCTTTTCCTGTTTTTGTGCACCTTCTCATAGCTGAGCTCGTTTACAACGTAAACCAGGATCAATAAACCAGCCGAAATTCCCAGTGTTAAGCCAATTATGTTGATAAGTGAATACGATCTTTTCGCAATCAGGTAATTAAAAGCTCTTTTTAGATAGTTGTCAAGCATGATTATTCATATATTACAAGTATAACATTCTCATCTTCATATTTTTACAACCCGTTACAGAGGGTTTGGGGGTTACACATGCAGGAAAATTCATCTATGTCACCACCCCTAAATCCCCCAGGGGGGACTTTGAGCTTTTCTTCAAAGATTAATTTCCTCATATTAAGTGTCTTAAGCCCCTTACAGGGGGTTTGGGGGTAATACATGCAGGAAAATTCCCCTATATCTCGACCCCTGAATCCCCCAGGGGGGACTTTGAGCTTTTCTTTATAGATTGATCTTCTCATATTCATAATTTAAGCCTCCATTATGGGGTAACCCAGGGAGAACTTTGAATTCTACATCTAACCACATCTTCTATTTTCTTCAATACATCTTCAATACTATTCTCTACTTCTGAATTATTAAATCTGATCACTTCTATCCCATATTTCTCCATCTCTGCAGTTCTTCCTATATCATAATCTTTGCGTGAAAGATGTATCTTCCCATCTATCTCAATTACAAGTTTTGCGGAATGACAATAAAAATCTGCAATGAAAATATCAATTGGGTGCTGCCTTCTGAACCTGACACCACAGATTTTTTTCATTTTAAGTTTCTCCCAGAGCAAGCCTTCATGCAATGTCATATTTTTTCGAAGAATCCTTGCAGTTTCGATTATTTGAGGTTTTGCACCAAAGTACATTGGTTTATCAAGTTCCATCATAGTTCAATAGTTTAATGATTCCCCTATGTTACGACCCCTAAATCCCCCAGGGGGGATTTTGAGCTTTTCTTTATAGATAAATTTCCTCATATTAAGTGTCTTAAGCCCCCTTACAGGGGGTTTGGGGGTTACACATGCAGGAAAATTCCCCTATGTCACCACCCCTAAATCCCCCAGGGGGGACTTTGAGCTTTTCTTTATAGATTGATCTTCTCATATCTGTCATCTTAAGCCCCATTTGGGGGGTTGGAGGTGCTTGCCAAGGGAATTTTCTCATATCCATCGTTTAAGCCCCACTTGGGGGGTTGGGGGGGTGCTTTCCAGAACGCCTCATAATTGCCTGATCATTCATATTTCAGCGTCTCAACAGGATTTTTTGCAGCTAGCATTCTGTATTGAAAGATTGAAACAAATGCAATGAAAAACAGAATAAACATGCCACAGAGCATGAAAAGACCCCAATGAAGCGGCGCCTTATAGATAAAGTTCTCCATCCATTTCTGAGCACCAAACCATGCTGCAGTCAATCCCACAATAACAGCTGGAATTCCCGTCAGCTCAAGGTCCCTGATGAATATCCTGAGTACATCAGTGAGCTTTGCTCCATTTATCTTCCTTATTGCCATTTCTTTGCTGCGACGTGAAACTTCAGTTGCTGTATATCCAAGAAGACCCAGGAGCGTGATGAGCAGGATAATTATATTGCCCACAATCATAATAGTCCTGAACTCTTCCTCGGATGAATATAACGCTATCTGCTCATTCTCAAGGCTTTTTATAACAGCATCCTGGTGCGGCAATGCCTTATTCATAATGTCGGATATTCTTTTTTGAATACCCGCATTCGTCCCTTCATGTGCCTTTATAATTATGAAACATGAGAATGAAGGATTTTTCTCAATCCGCTCCTGAAATTTGCCTTCAGGTAAATATGAAAACATAATGGGCCTGCGGTCAGGGGTAGATATTGAATTTGATACAAAATCGGGAAATACACCGCGTATTGTAAAGGTACCATGTTCTGTAAGGGTGATTTGTTTTCCGATCACGCCATCCTTCCACCCGCTATTTATAATTATCATATCTGCGCACTTCTGGCTTACCAGGTAATCATTGGGAGTACAATTCTCCGATGAGAAACCCGTGCCTGTGGTTACCGGAATGTTAAGTATTGAAAGAAAGTTATCATCGATCCAGTAATAATCTGCAACATTGAAGAGTTCCTTCTCCGAATCAGGCAGCTGGACATTATTTCCTGAAGGGCCTTCAATCGGGAGCGTCGAACCGAGACCAACTTTTTCAATCTGAGGCACGGCTCTCAGCTCGTTCAGTACCCCTGAAAGCCTGTTCCCGGGCATACCGCTTGTGGATGTATAATATATATTTTTTACCCTGTAACCATGGTCAGATTTGATGAACTTATCATATTGTAATATTACTATTATCAATACTGTCAAAACAAAAGTTGCCCCGGTGAACTGAAGTGCAAGAAGCGCCAGCTTCCATTTTTTGCCTTTCTGGTGATAGCTCTGAAAAACAGAGCTTACAGGGATCCTGCCAAAAAAACGCCCGGGCAGATAACTGATAACGACAAGTAATAACAGAAGAATTATACCCAATGGACAGAGAACAACCGGGTTCAAAACAGAAGAAAGCTTATGACCAAGTTGAACTTCAATAAAAGGTTGTATTATCGAGATGATAAGGAATGCTGCAACAAGGGAGACAAGGTAAATCACCGAGGTCTCGCCAAATATCATCATCTGAATATCCCTGATCTGAGCGCCGTAAGTTTTAAAAATCGCTGCGGTCCTTGCCCTGCTTACAAGTGCATTCAATGTAAGCAAAGTGTAATTAAGCAGTGAGACAAGCAGAACGGCAAAGGCAATTGCACACAAAAAAACTATCATTGTCTTTAAATCCTGTGCATGTACTTTTGTAATCGGTGAAAAGCTGTATTTCAATGTCATACCTTCCTGTATACTCTCGATGCGCACAATATCCTGATGTACTTCCTGCATTTTCCTTACCGCAGGGGCGAGTGATTCGGGATCAACTCCGGGAGCCAGCTTCACACATACATAATAACGATCATTCCCCAGCCAGTTATCTGAACCATCCCACATAAATGTGGAGGTAGAAACCATCGAGATAAGCACATCATACTTGTAATTTGTGTTTTCAGGCAGTTCTTTAAAGATGCCTGCTATCGTAAGGATTTTACCGGGGTATTCTTTTAACTCAATTGTCTTACCAACCACATTACCCCCTATCATCCCGGCAAGCTTATCCGATATCATGCATTGCCCGGGGCTCTTTAAGATCTCCCTGGGATTTCCAACTACAACAGGACGGGGCAGCACATCGAAAAGATTCTCATCTGTGAATGAAAATTCGCCTTTGTAACTTTTCTTATCGTCAGTGTAGAAAACTGAAGGCCCGATACTATTCAGACGCGAGGCGGCCACGATGCCAGGGACTTCGGCTTTGAGTCCCGGTGCAATTGCTCCGCTTACCCTTGGGCGTGAAGTAATCTTGTCAGATTTTCCATCAGACTTATAATTTTCGCTCACAACATAAATTCTGTCTGCGTCGGGATAAAAGGAATCAAAGCTATAGAAATAGAATACCTCCGAAAGAAGCAGGATCCCAAAAGCCAGTCCGGCTGAAAGAGATATAATACGGGTAAGCGAATGTTCCCCTTTCCGGAATAATTTTCGCCAGGATGTTCTTAAAGATGTCATATTATTATCTGTATTTACTTAAGTTTATTTTTCTCATGTCCAGTAATTAAGCCCCCTTTCAGGGGGTTGGGGGTTCACAATGCAGAAAGCCCCCCTCCTGTTATCACCCCTAAATCCCCCAAGGGGGACTTTGAGCTTTTCTTCAAAGATTAATTTCCTCATATTAAGTGTCTTAAGCCCGGGGTTGGGGGTAATTCATACAGGAATATTCATCCATGTCACCACCCCTAAATCCCCCAGGGGGGACTTTGAGCTTTTCTTTATAGATTAATTTCCTCATATTAAGTGTCTTAAGCCCCCTTACAGGGGGTTGGGGGTATTCTATTTAATGAAACACCTACCCTATTCATACCTCAACGCCTCAACAGGGTTTCTTGTAGCCGCCTTCCAGCTTTGCCAGCTTACAGTCAGGAGAGCTACCGCCAGTGTTGTGGCTCCTGCCAATGCAAATATCCACCAGTCCATCGTTGTCTTATAAGCGAAGTTCTCAAGCCATTTATGCATCGCATACCATGCTATAGGACAAGCAATTATAAAAGAAATTGAAACCCATTTAATGAAATCGGAATTGAGCATTGCAACAACTTCCCGGACTTTTGCACCATTAACTTTTCTGATACCTATTTCCTTTATCTTTTGCTGTATGTAATAAAGCGACATGGCAAAAATACCCATGGAAGAAATTATGATTGAAAGCAGCGTAAATGCACCAATCAGTTTCGATTGCTTTACTTCCCTGGTGTACCATTGATCGATGCTTGAATCGATAAATCCTGATTCCACAGGCATGCCACCTGAAAAGGATAATTGTTTTTCTTTAATTTTTTTTACTGTTTCAATAATATTGGAGCCACTGATTTTCATTACAACACTCCAGGGACTGTCAGTCTGATCAAGTTGCCTTATTATTGCGGGACCAACCTGCTGATGCAATGACCTGAAATTATAATCATCCACAACCCCAAGAATTGACAACTTCGTATCGTAGAATTTGAATGAAGTCGGATTCTCATCCAGTTCAAGTGTTTTCACCGCTGTACGGTTTATCCAGACGCCATCCTTTGAATACGCGTTGTTAGTTTCTTTTACTTTAATACCAAAGATATCAAGGTACAGGCTATCCCCGTAAAATTCCTGGAAACTTACCGGTTTGTCGTTGTATACAAAGGACTGGTTATTACCGCCATCGATTGGCATACCACTGCAGTAAGAAACTTCCTCTACACCAGGGATTGATTTTAACTCGTTCCTGAAAGCTGCCTTTCTCGAAGGTTCAATCATATAATCCATCCAGTACAGGTTTTCTTTATTGAATCCCATGTCGTAATTCTTCATAAACTCCGACTGACGTACTATCGTAAGAGTGGTTATCAATAATATGACAGCCACAGTGTACTGAAAACCGATAAGAATTTTCGAGTAACGCGTGCGTGTTTTAAACGTAATATTTCCCTTTACAAACCCTGCAGGGTTGAATCTGGTTATTGATAAGGCCGGTATTAGTCCTGAAATAATACCTGTTAATACAATAACAATCAAAGCCGGAAAAACGAAGGAAAGCTTAATCTGATCAGACAGATGCAGATTTGTATCCATCTGATTGTTGAAAAAAGGTTCTGCTATAAATGCCAGCCAAATTGCCACGAATGCTGCAAACAGGCTTATAACCACAGATTCGGTAATCCGTTGAAATATCAATGCACCTTTGGCGCCACCCATTATTTTCCGGATTGCAATTTCTTTACTGCGATTGCCCCCCTGGGCAATTGTGAGATTTATATAATTGATAATTGCAATCACCAGTATTAGTATTGCAATTCCTCCAAACATAAATATTGCATTTCTGTTGTTGTTTCTTATAGCCGGACCGGTTGAATTACTGAAGTATACATCACTAAGGGGTTCAAACCTCAACTCCTTAACACGATCCTGCTGGTATAACCAGTAGTCTTTTTTAAAATCTTCAAGAATCAGGGGAGCTTTTGAAGGCAGGTCAGTGCCTTCCTTTGCAAGGAAATAAAGACCAAAGGAGCTGTTGGAAAATGTCGTTAAAAGTTGAGGATAATTCCAGAACTCTGCCAGCATATCGAATGTTATTACAGCATCAAAACTATTGAAATGAGTGTTTTGAGACATATCCGGAATTATACCTGAAATAATGAACAATTTGTTGTTCAGTTCAAACGATTTACCCACGGGATCCTCTTCTCCGAACATTTTACTGGCAAATGACTCTGATAGTACTGCCTTGTCCTTTGTCTTTAAAACCTCACCCGGTGTTCCCTCCTTCAAACCAAAAGAAAACATTGTAAAGAATGATGAATCGGCCAGGAGGTAATTCAGTCTAATCTTTTGATTTCCGGGGAAGATGGCACTACCTGACATATCCTTGATCCGGGTGTAGGATTCGACTTCCGGGACCCTGCTTTTGATATATTCCCCAATCATAGGTGCGAACATTGAATTCTGTTCCCGATAAAGACGGTAAATCCGGTCCTTGTTTTTATGAAACCTGTCAACCGACAGTTCCTGCTTAATATAAACACTAAGAAGTAAAACAAACATTAGCGAGATTGAGAATCCCGATAATGTCACAAAGCTGTACAGCCTGTTTCTGTTCAAGAATTTAAAGAATAACTTTAATGAGTAACCTTTCATAAGAATGTCCGATAAATATTTTCAAAATTCTGAATTGCTGTTTAACTCAAATGATTCCTCCACATCACCACCCTGAATCCCCAGGGAGACTTTGAATTTCTCGTGTTATAAAAATCTCTCTTCATATCAATAATTTTAAGCCCTATCCAGGGGGTTGGGGGTAACACATGCAGGAAAATTCCCCTATGTCACGACCCCTAAATCCCCCAGGTGGGACTTTAAGTTTTTCTTCATAGATTGATCTTCTCATATCCGTCATTTAATCCCCACTTGGGGGGTTGGGGGTGCTTTCCAGAGGAATCTTCTCATATCCGTCATCTTAGCCCCTTGGGGGATTGGGGGCGCTTCCCACTTGAATTTCCTCATAACCATCATTTAAGTTCCTATCCAGGGGGTTGGGGGTATTCTATTTAATGAAACACCTACCCTATTCATACCTCAACGCTTCCACAGGATTTTGTCTTGCTGCCCTTACACTCTGCCAGCTGACAGTGAGAATTGCCACAATTATAGCCAGCATCCCGGCTGCTGCAAAGATCCACCATCTTAATTCAGTTCTGTAGGCAAACCGTTCAAGCCACTTGTTCAGCAAAAAAACCGAGAGAGGCACCGATGCAATAAAAGCAATAAGCACCCATTTAATAAAATCAACGTTGACCATTACAAGAACCTCTCTCGTCGAAGCTCCATTAACCTTTCTCAGACCAATCTCTTTCCTTCGGCGGGTTATGCTTATAAGTGAAATTCCGAAAAGTCCCATAACAGACAGGACAGCAGTTAGGACAGCAAAAGCTCCAATTAATTTGGCCTGGTTAGTTTCTGAAGCATAAAAATCATCGATCCTGTCTGTCAGATACGAGACCTCAAAGATCTCGTCTGGGGCAATCCGGCTGTATAGTTGCCTGAGTTTCTCTTTAATTATCTCGTCATTCCGGCCGTCAGTTTTAACGGCGATAAGGCTCATCCTTTCAGGGTTTTGCTGCAATATAACAAGCGGTTGTATTTCACTGTGCATCGAATGCGCATTAAAATCTTTCACAACACCTTTAACCTGAAAAGCAAGAAGTTTCTCTCCTGCCCTCACATTGTATTTCTTTGCAGTAGATTCGTTTATTAAAACTTCTGGCGTGCCTCCTTTATAAGGGCCAAACGATTCCCCATCGATAACTTCCATCCCAAGAAGCTGAGTCATCCCTTCACCCATTATCAGACCATCGAATCTTACTTTTTCTCCTTCGGCAGTAGCAAGGGTTACAGGAAGAAAATGAGCAAAGGGAGGAATGAATGTGCCTCCGGCAACAGCTTTCACTCCAGGTATATTCTCCATTTCATTCCTGATAGTATTAAAACTGCTCATAAGGCCGGTCGATGTAAGATCGGAGACCAGGACATCCTTCGGGTCAATACCTATATATGCCGTTTTGGAGAATTCGAGCTGTTTTGTTATCCCGATAATTCCCGAGACAAACACGATAAAAATCATGAAATGAAGTGAAAGGAATGCATAATTCAACCTGCCGCTTCTTCCATGGTTATTTATTCTTCCTGTAATCAGATCGAGAGCCGGGATCTTCGAATAATACAATCCTATAAGCCAGCCTGCTGCAATCCCCGTAAACACAATTACGAAAGTAAGAATCAGCAAAAGCAAGGGATTGAGAAAAACTTCGGGAGCGATTGTTTTATTAAGCGTGCTGTTAACAAGACCCATGCCGGAATCAACTATAAAAGTCGCCGGCAACAGACTTACAATCACTATCACGAATGATTCTATTATAATAAGGCGCCTGATTTTCCCGTATGATGCCCCGAATACTTTTCTTGTTCCAAGATTATGAATCCTGTCGGCAACTCCTGCCCGTGTAAGCAGCACATAATTCGCAAGTGAGATAACCAGGATCATCAGTGATATGATTTCGTAATATATAAGGTCCTGAGGATTTCCCTGCTTAAGAAACTGCTGACCGGAGATTCCTGATGATTTTAAGTAAATTTCCGCTACAGGTTGTAACCTGTAATGAAGCTCACTTTTATTATCGCCCGGCACAAAGGCAACATATTTTTCCATTCTTTCAGCAAGCGAAACAGGATCTGAGTTTTTCTCAAGTGTGACGTATGTAAGAAATTCTGTTTTGTCCCAACCCGGCATCGAGTTATTTTGGTCACCGAATTCGCCAAGAGACTGCTGGAACTGCCTTAATACCTTCTCTGATAACTTTATGTCTGCAATAACTGAGGGAACAAGTGAGGAATTTGATGGAAAGTTCTCGTATACTCCTGTTACAGTCAAAGGAGTGAATCCGTCATCGATCTTTACCTGCAAAATGCTCCCGAGAGGCGATACAGCGCCAAAGTACTTCAAAGCTGCTTTTTTTGATATTGCCACCTCGCCAGGAGTTGATGCAGGGATTCCCGACATCATCTTTATGCCAAGGATCCTGAATACAGATGCGTCGGCAAATCCGAATGCATTTTCTCTTGAGATCACATTATTTCCTGTCCTGATCTGCAATGACCTGGCTCCATAATACCTGAAATAACTTTTCACTTCAGGAAATTCGTTTGCCATTGCTTCTGCAAGAGGATACTGAGTCAAACCGTTATTCCCCAGAGTGATCCTGTATACACTCCTGTAACCGGGAATAAACCTGTCGAAGGATTTTTCATGAACTACAAGAGCCAGAAGTATTATTATACATCCAAGACCGATACTCAATCCGAAAATGCTTATCGATGAAGAAACCTTGTTCCGAAGAATGTTCCTCAATGCTGTTTTTATGTCAGAGCTGAACATAGTTCATAGTTTCTGACTGTTTTACTAAAATAATGCCATGTTAATAACTATCTGGTTTACAGTTTTGTAAAAAACAGAGTGGAAATACACTGTAAATATTTTTTACAGTTTAAAGTATAATGTTTATACAATAATAAGTCAAACAAGTTCTTGTCATTTCATCCAATATGAATGCCATTGTTTTTATTATCCTGATACTCAGATATCATTGTTTAGCAACATGATTAAAAACGTAAACATTTT
This sequence comes from Bacteroidales bacterium, assembly GCA_036261265.1. Lineage (GTDB taxonomy): Bacteria > Bacteroidota > Bacteroidia > Bacteroidales > VadinHA17 > LD21. The sequence continues at coordinate 62,543 of DATALC010000003.1, read as the reverse complement.
TTACTATATTTGGTAAAAATATTTTACATAATTATGGTTGAAAAAACAGGTAACATACTTGTTGTCGATGACAATAAGAGCATTCTGACATCTCTTGAGATCCTGTTAACACCTGAATTCAACGAGATAAAATGCCTTTCAAATCCTAATCTTATACAGGCTGAACTGAAAAAAAAGGATTATAACCTTGTTATCCTCGACATGAACTTCAGCGCAGGAGTCAACACTGGAAATGAAGGTATTTACTGGCTTGGAAAGATAAAAGAATTAAATACGGATATTTCGGTTGTGATGATTACGGCTTATGGTGATGTTGACACAGCAGTGAAAGCACTAAAAGCCGGCGCTTGTGATTTTGTACTCAAACCATGGGATAATGACAAGCTTGTGGCTACTCTCAGGCTTGCAGTGCAGCTTAACCTTTCAAGAAGAGAGGTGAATCACCTCAGGGAAAGAGAAACCGGGTTGAAAAAAGAGTTGTCACGTGAACAGCGGAACATTATAGGATCATCACCTCAAATAATTGAAGTCCTTAAACTCGTTAAGAAAGTTGCAGGAACCGATGCAAATATCCTTATAACAGGTGAGAACGGTACAGGGAAGGAGCTTATAGCACAGGAGATTCACAGGCTTTCAGGAAGATCATCCGAATTGCTTGTAAGTGTTGATATGGGAGCTATTCCTGAAACATTGTTCGAAAGTGAGCTTTTCGGCCATGTAAAAGGAGCCTTTACTGATGCACGCGAGAACAGGCAGGGTAAATTCGAGCTCGCGGATAAAGGCACATTGTTTCTCGATGAAATCGGTAATCTTTCATTTCACCTGCAGGCCAAGCTTCTTGCAGCGCTTGAAAACAGGGAAATAACAAGGGTCGGATCTAACAAGCCTATACCTATTAATATAAGGCTTATAAGCGCAACTAACAGGAATGTTGAAAATCTTGTCAAAGAAGGTCTTTTCAGGGAAGATCTGCTTTACAGGATAAACACAATTCATATTGATCTGCCTCCTTTGAGAGAGAGAGGCAGCGACATTGTACTCCTCGCTGAATTCTTCTTACGTAAATACACTCAGAAGTATAATAAGCCTGAATTGAAAATAAGCAAGCATGCTCTCGATAAGCTGATTGATTATTCCTGGCCCGGAAATATACGCGAGCTTCAAAACACAATAGAAAAAGCTGTGATACTGAGCGATGATAATATTATCAAACCCGAAGATCTTTATCTGCGCCCTGTTACAGGAGATGCAACGCCTGGATCATTCACGACACTCGAAGAGATGGAGGAAACAATGATAAGAATGGCTCTTGAAAAAAATAACGGTAATTATACTGCTGCAGCCGAACAACTTGGAATAACAAGGCAGACTTTGTACAATAAAATGAAGAAGAAATCATGATAAGCAGAAGGCTGTATCTGAATATTCTAAAGTATGTCCTGCTGATTGTGGCCTTTTCGGTTCTGCTTGGCTTCATAATCACAAGAACAAACTCACTCAGATATGCTATACTCTGCGCGGCGGCTATAATTGGATTTACAATAAGCCTCATCTCCTATCTTAACCGTACAAACAGGAATATCAAATTCTTCTTCGATTCTGTAAAAAATGACGACTCAAACCTGAGCTTCTCTGTTGATGACAAAAGCGCAGGTATAAAAGAGCTGAATGAAAGCATGAACAGGGTAAACAGGCAGATCCAGCAATTAAAAATCGAAAACAAAAAACAGGAGCAGTATTTCCAGAAAATTCTTGAGCATCTCGCAACAGGGATAATTACGTATGATGAAAAGGGCTTTGTACATCATGCCAATACTGCGGCAAAGAATCTGCTCTCTTCTGAAACACTTACACACTTACAGCAATTAGACAGAATTGACGGAAGACTATATAATGCAGTGAGAAGCCTGAGACCTTTCGAAAGAAGACTTGTGGGAATCAGCACTGACAGGGGCGAAATACAATTATCACTGAAATCCACTTCTTTCGGGTCCGGGGAAAATGAGCTGATGATCCTTTCTGTCCAGGATATAAAGCACGAGCTGGATGAAAAGGAAGTCGATTCCTGGATGAAGCTGATCAGGGTGCTCATGCATGAAATAATGAATTCAATTACACCTATCACATCACTATCAGACTCACTATCAAATCTTTACAGAAGAGAAGAAAACCAGTTAAGACCTGTCGATCTGGATGAAAAAACAATCTCAACAACCGTCCAGGGACTAAAAGTAATAAGTGAACAGGGCAAGGGACTGATGAGCTTTGTTGAATCCTACAGGAAGCTGACGAGGCTGCCAAGGCCCGAACTTAAAGCAGTGAAGATAATCAGCATCTTCTCAAGAGTAAAGATATTGTCTGATTCTTTTGAAAACATCAATAAGACAAAGATTGTATTCAATGAAGAAAATACCGATCTTGAATTACTCGCCGATGAAAACCAGATCTCGCTTGTACTTATTAATCTCATAAAAAATGCAATCGAAGCGAATGAGAATAATGAGAATGGCATTATAACAATTACTGCAGAGATCAACAAAGAAAACCGGACAGAGATCTGCGTCACTGACAATGGTCCGGGAATAACGGAGGAAAACATCGACAAAATCTTCATTCCTTTCTTCACAACAAGGCCAAATGGTTCAGGTATCGGACTGAGTCTTTCACGTCAGATAATGGGAGCGCATGGCGGCAACCTCAAAGTGAGATCCATCCTCGGAAAAGAAACAGTTTTCTGCATGACATTCAGGAATTGAATAGAGGTTACTATTCTGAATGGCATTATAATGCAAATCTCTGTGCAACTCCGTAAACTCTGTGCGACTCTGTGTAATAAACAAAAATGCTGTTAACTTTGCAGGCTGAAATGAAAAGAAGCGAATTAACAGACAATCTCAGTAAACATCCTGTCATTCCTTCACTTATCGAGGCTATAAATTCGGGTAAAACAGACAGGATACATTTGAAAGGGCTGACAGGATCAGGTGGAGCCATGGCCCTCTCACTTGTTTTCGATAAAACACAGACTTCCCATATTGTTGTAATTCCGGAAAAGGAGGACGCAGCATACTTCTACAACGATCTGTCGGCTCTTCTGGGTGAGGAACAGGTGTTCTTCTTCCCTTCAACATATAAAAGGTCGGTTCAATATGAACAAACAGAGCCTGCTAATATAGTTTTGCGCACGGAAGTACTTAATTATCTTGCTTCAGGGAAAAGAAAGTCCATTATCGTAACATATCCTGAATCGGTAATGGAAAAGGTTATAAGCCGCAAAAATCTTAAAAAGAACACTCTTCAGGTTAAAAAAGGCGATAAGCTCTCGCTTGAATTCCTCGAGGAAGTATTGCATGAATATAACTTTAAAAGAACTGATTTCGTCTATGAGCCCGGACAGTATTCAATAAGAGGTGGTATTGCTGACGTCTTTTCATATTCAGCAGATATGCCTTACAGGATTGATTTCTTCGGAGATGAAGTTGAAACAATAAGATCATTCAATACAGACGATCAGCTCTCTCACGAAGCTTACGATCAGATCTCAATTATTCCAAACATCCAGGATATTTCGATTGAAAGCATAACTGATTCCTTCAATGATTTCGTACCTCCGTCCTCGCTTTTCTGGATTGAGGACGCTGCATTCATTAAAGAAAAGATCAACAATATTTATTTCCAGACTGAGCAAAGGGAAGAAGCAGGACAGCTCGCAGGAAGAAAGGATTCTGTGATGACAGGTAACCGGTTTATTGAACTATGTGAGAAGTTCAGGGTCCTCGAAACAGGGAAGTCAAATGCTTTTAAAGCCCAAATGACATTTCAGTTCCGTACCGAACCCCAGCCTGTATTTGCAAAGAACTTTGAGCTTCTTTCCGATAAGCTGATATCGAATGAAAAGGAAGGATATAAAACATTTATAGTATCGGAGAGCCAGTCACAGATAGAGAGACTTGAGGATATCTTTAAAGAAATTAACCCGAATGTTCATTTTATTCCTCTCCTTCTCAACCTGCATGGCGGCTTTACAGATCACGATCTGAAGGTTGCGGTATATACCGATCATCAGATTTTCGACAGGTATCACAAATTCAGGATAAAAGGATTTTTTACACGTAAGGAGAGCATCTCTGTTAAAGAATTAACAGGACTCAACCCCGGGGATTATGTTGTTCATATTGATCATGGCATCGGGAAATTCGGCGGTCTCGAAAAAATTGAGGTGAATGGTAAATTACAGGAAGCAATAAAGCTTGTTTACCGCGATAATGACATCCTTTATGTCGGCATTCATTCGCTTCACAGGATATCCAAATACAAGGGCAAAGACAATGCTGAACCGAAAATCTACAAGCTTGGATCGGGTGCCTGGCAGAAGCTGAAGCTTACAACAAAGAAAAAAGTAAAGGATATCGCCCGCGATCTTATAAAGCTTTATGCAAAAAGAATGGGTTCTCCTGGTTATTCATTTTCACCCGATTCATACCTTCAGAGAGAGCTTGAAGCTTCTTTTATTTATGAAGACACACCCGATCAGCTTACTACATCGAATTCTGTGAAGGAGGATATGGAAGCATCTCATCCGATGGACAGGCTTGTATGCGGCGATGTAGGATTCGGTAAAACTGAAATAGCAATAAGGGCGGCATTTAAGGCTGCTACTGACGGCAGGCAGACTGCCGTGCTCGTTCCAACGACAATCCTGGCTTTTCAGCATTATAAAACATTTTCGTCAAGGCTTGCAGGATTTCCCTGCAGGGTCGAATACATAAGCCGGCACAAGAAAGCGCCCGAACAGAAAAAAATTCTGAAAGACCTTGCAGAAGGAAAAATAGACATTATTATAGGTACTCACAGGCTTGTCGGCCAGGATGTAAAATTCAGAGATCTTGGTTTATTGGTGATCGATGAAGAGCAACGTTTCGGTGTAGCCGTAAAAGACAAGCTTAAGAACCTTAAGGCTAATGTGGATACGCTCACTCTTACAGCCACCCCGATTCCAAGAACACTCCAATTCTCGTTAATGGGTGCAAGAGATCTTTCTATAATCAACACACCTCCTCCCAACAGGATGCCAATTGTAACCGAGCTTTATGGTTATAATGAAGAAATAATCAAGGAAGGTGTCGAGTATGAAGTTACAAGGAATGGCCAGGTTTTCTTCATTCATAACAGAGTCGAAAATATAAAGCAGATCGAAGCCCACATAAACAGGATCTGTCCGAATGTAAGAACTGCAGTTGTCCATGGCCAGATGGATGGCAAGACAATCGAAAACATCATGTTTGATTTTATCCAGGGAGATTATAATGTTCTTGTCGCAACAACAATAATAGAATCAGGCCTTGATATACCAAATGCAAACACTATCTTCATAAATGATGCACATCACTTCGGCTTATCGGAGCTCCATCAGCTAAGAGGCAGGGTTGGAAGGTCGAACAAGAAGGCATTTTGTTACCTCCTTGCACCTCCAGTGACTACACTTACTCATGAAGCAAAGAGAAGACTAAAGGCAATTGAAGAATTTTCGGAGCTTGGCAGCGGCTTCAACATAGCAATGCAGGATCTCGATATACGAGGATCGGGAAATCTTCTTGGCGGTGAGCAGAGCGGCTTCATAGCAGATGTTGGTTTTGAAACCTACCAGAAAATACTTAATGAAGCTATGGCGGAGCTTAGAGATTCGGAATTTGCAGAACTTACTCCAGCCGGCCCTGCTGAAACAGAAAAAGCTTCAACTCAGGCGAAACAGGTACAATCAAAAACATACGTAACAGATTTTCAGATCGATACTGACCTCGAGATCATGTTCCCCGATGAATATATATCTAATATACCTGAGAGGATTAGGCTGTACAAGGAACTCAACGAGATCGGATCAGAAGAAGCGCTTACAGCATTTGAGGAGAAGCTTGTTGACAGGTTCGGGAAGCTGCCTCCTCCCGCAGAAGCATTGCTCGACATTGTAAGGGTCAAATGGCTTGCAACAAAGCTTGGAATAGAAAAGATATTACTCAAGAATGAACTTCTTATTGCATATTTCATATCAGATCCCAACTCTTCTTTTTTCAAAACATCAATGTTCATGTCTATAATGAATTATGTCAGCAGGCAGAAATATATGCAGATGAAACAAAAAGGGGATCGCCTAAGTCTCACAGTTGGTAATATTAAGACTGTGAAGCAGGCAATTGGCATTCTTTATGATGTTGTAATTAAAGTCTGATATTCAAAAAAATGAATCTGATTGCAGATATTGGAAATACGTCGACAAAGGTTGCAATTTTTGATAGCAGACACAAAATCCTCATAAGGAGGATGAGTGAGATAGACTATCCGGAGATTGATAAGCTTACAATGTCTGAAAATGTCAGCAGAGCCATAGTTTCTTCAGTAAAGGAGATCCCGGAGTTTTTGGATTTTCTTTCAAAAAAAATCAAGTTCGTTCAACTGCTCACGTACAGGACAAAGCTTCCCTTCAGCATAGATTATGAGACACCTGAGACTCTCGGCAGCGACAGGATAGCAGCGGTTGCAGCTGCGCATGCACTTTATCCCGGTAAAAGCGTTCTTGTGATTGATGCAGGTACCGCAATAACTTACGATCTGCTTTCAGATAACACATTTAAGGGAGGAAATATATCACCCGGCATTTCGATGAGATTCCGTGCACTTCACGAATTTACAGATAAATTGCCGCTGATAACAGCTACCGGAAATTACAGTTTTCCGGGCCGGAATACAACTGATGCAATTGCAGCCGGAGTAGTCTCAGGGGTGATTTATGAAATAAATGAGTATATTCGCACGTTTGAAGAAAAAGATCCTGGAATTAAGATACTTATTTCAGGTGGTGATGGCGGAATGCTCAGAGATAAATTACAGTATCATGCTGAGTATGTGCCTGATATTGTTATTGATGGTTTAAATTATATTCTGGAATACAATGCGAAATAGATTTATCGTTCTGTTTTTCTTCCTTTCTGTTTCATTCATTGCCTCGGCGCAAAAGCAGGTAAATTCGCCATATTCCAGATTCAACATAGGAACTATGGAACCGGTAGGTTCTTTCAGAAGCCTTGGAATGGGAGGTATAAGCGTTGGAATGACGGATAATACAAGCATTCTTTTTGCTAATCCTGCGTCATATTCATCAATAGATACTTTATCATTCGTCTTTGATTTTGGATTTGATTATTCAAAAAGCAGCATAAAATACGGGAGTCAAAGATCAAAATCTGATGACATGAATTTCGATCATCTTATGATCGGCTTTCCTGTTGCAAAGGGCTTTGGAATAGCTGCAGGCGTAATACCTGTGAGTAACGGTTATTACCGGATCACTGATGAAGTAGAATCGTCTGATCCTGCTTATAACCCTATCGTAGGTGAATATACAGCCAATCATACAGGTAATGGAAGCATAACAGATTTCTTTATTGGTACAGGATTAAGACTTCACAAATATGTCTCGGCCGGTGTTAACATGAACATACTTTTCGGACAGATCAAAAGAGAGAACAATTTTGTGTTTAATGACCCCGATAACTCATATTACAATGATAATTCGACAGAGAAACTCCGACTCAGCGGCATCAACTTTGATTATGGTCTGCAGTTTCGTGTTCCCGTAAAAGAAAAATACTTCGTTAATGCAGGAGTTTCAGCAACAATGGCCAAAAAATTCGATACTGATTACTCCGACTTCTCCTTCAGATATACAACTAATGGCCTGATTGATACTATTTCATACGCTTCCGGGGAGGAACGTTTAAAAATGCCGGGTGTTCTCAGGACAGGCATCTCTTTTGGAAGGACTAACAAGCTTACTGCCGGATTTGATTTCATCAAAACAAGATGGTCAGATGCAAATATTCCGGGATCACTGGGATATTATGCTGACACTAAAACATATATGTTTGGTATTGAGTACACACCTGAACGGTTCTCAAACTTCAGTTTTCTTAAAAGAATTGACTACAGGATAGGGTCGCATTTTGGAGATAATTATCTTGTCCTGAACGGAGAACAACTGAAAGAATTCGGAGTAACGGGAGGATTGGGAATTTTCCTCAAGCGAGGAGATTTATCAAAAGCCAGTTTTTTCATCGATTATACGCGCAGGTATGGGTCTGAATCAAATGGATTACATACCGAACATTACATCACAACCGGCGTCAGCCTTAATTTTTATGATGTCTGGTTCCTGAAACCGAAGTATTATTAATCTTAACACTTTGATGAAATTCAGGATTTATATATTATTTCTCATACCTGTTTTTTTACTGGTATCATGTGAAAACAATATCGAGCCTGTTCCTAAATCAGATTATCTAAGGCTTCCATCAGCATCTGCCGAGGATTTTGTGACAATAATGTCTGACTCTGGAAAGATGGAGGTAAGAGTATCTGCTCCTCTCATGGAACAATGGGATTCCGGCGAAGCTCCATATACCGAATTCACAAAAGGGATCAGGGTGGATTATTATGATAAGGATACAATTGTACACGGGAGTGTAACTGCCATGTATGCAAAATACGACAAGAACAGCGATATCTGGACCCTAAGAGATAGTGTTGTAGTGATTAATGAGGATGACGACAAGCTCGAAACCGAATTGCTGAACTGGGATCAGAAAAAAGATCTTATATATACAGACAGGTTCGTAAAGATAACCCGCATTAAAACAGAAGAGATCATCCAGGGCTTCGGGTTTGAATCAGACTCTCACCTCCGCAGACAGAAGATCAAAAAAGTAAGCGCCACAATCTATATTGATACAGAGGAGTAGTATTTTTGAACCACTTCATGAGCGGAATTGTAATCATAATATTACTATTTTCTTTCATTGCGTTATTTTTCTCTTTGAATATGATTTTTTCTGCATCAAAAAAAAGAAAAGAGCTGACAGGTGTCTCACAATCCAACGAACCAGGCTTTAACAGATCAGAAACTGATATTGATAATTCCGGCAGTACTATACTCAGGAATGCTCTTGATCTGTCGCATGTTAAATTAAGGGAGATAATGGTTCCGCGAACCGAGATTGAGGCAGTCTCGGTGAACAGCACTGTTGAGCAGCTTCGTGAAAAATTCATTGCAACACGTTTTTCAAGGATACTTGTCTACCAGGATACAATAGATAATATTGCTGGTTACTGTGAAGTTAAAGATATCTTCAAGAATCCTCCCGATATAAGATCATCAATACGGAAGCTCGCTGTTGTTCCAGAAACAATGCCGGCCAATAAGCTCCTGAAAATGTTTGTAAGTGAAAAAAGAAATATCGCTCTTGTAGTTGATGAATTCGGAGGAACATCCGGTATGGTCACTATTGAAGATCTTCTTGAAGAGATTGTTGGAGATATTGAGGATGAACATGATACAAATGACCTTGTCGAAAAGAAAATCAGGCAGGGTGAATATGTATTCTCTGGAAGGCTTGAAATAGATTATCTGAATGAAAAATATAATCTCGATCTTCCGGAGAGTGATGATTACGCCACGCTTGCAGGAATGATACTTTATTATTACGGTAGAATTCCTGCCCAGAATGATATAATAAGGATAAATAGCTTTGTTGTACGTATACTTCGTGTTTCAACAACAAGGCTTGAGCTTGTCAATCTAAAAACGGAAGTCTGATCAGAATGTTATTGTAATCAACCACGAACCAGGTTCAAACAGGGTAATCTGAACTTCTGAATTAAAAGTGGTAGCATTGAAAAGATTTGGCGCTGTGAACATTATTTTACCTTTGAAAGGGAAACTTATCTCTTCAAAGCCGGTAAACTGGGGGCTGTTATTCTCATTGCCCGAACTCCCCTGAAGCATTATATTGCTAAGAATCTGATAAGCCTGGCCTCCCGCCCGGTAAAATTGATATCTTATATAAGGACGATCACCTGTTCGCTGGCATGTAACTCTTTGAATATTATTTTGATAGTCTATATGATAAGTCTCACTCTTCCTTGTACCAATAAACTTATCATCTTTCCAGAATCCTTTCACAACAGAATCCCGCCCACTTGTTTTTATTGTATAAACACCCTCCCCGTCTCTCACTCCTTTTTTCCACTCTCCTTCAAAGGTGGACCCATCTTTCCAGATATATTTTCCGATACCCTGGGGTAACCCTTTCACAAATTGACCACGATAAAAGTCGATTCCTGTTGATTCACCGAAACCATGAGCAAGACCCTGACGGCATTCTCCGGTATATTTTCCGATTATTGATGGCAGAAGAACTTTACACTCCTGCTGGGAATAAATCAGATCCGTTAAAAAAAAGAAAAATGCACAGATGACAAATTTCTTCATATTAATAAAGAATCGTTAAAAGTAAAAAGGGGCATTAACTGCCCCTTTCTATATAATAAATCAATCAGAATTTATCCCAGAAGAGTTTAGTAGTTGCATTATCGCCTCCGATTGCTGATGAAGCTGCATCGTAATTAGTCTTATTCATTTTGTTTTCATTAAAAGGATAAGGCATTCTTACAGGGATATCAGCATAGGTCATTCCGGCCGGAACACTAAGGATAGGATAATCGAGTCTCCTCCATTCTGCCCAGGCTTCAACACCTCTGTCGAACAATCCAAGCCACTTCTGAGTTCCAATTTTTTCCTTATAGTCTCCTGGTGCTGTTGCATATGCAACTGATGGTTGAGCCAGGTAGGCATTAGCTGCAGCATCAGAGATGCCCCAATAGCTCATGCTTTCAAGTATCGCGGTGTTATAGTGCAACGCTGCATCTGTAACGCCACCAAGATTCCTTTCAGCAGCTTCAGCAAGCAGGAATTCAATTTCGATATAATCGAAAAGCACTGTCGGATACTCCGGATCGATTCTGATGTTGTCAGCAAAATGCGAGTATTTTGAATAACTGCTTGAGCCGGATCTGCCATAAGGAAGTCCGGTGAATACATCATCCTCAGGATACTGAGTAAACCATGTATATCGCCTTGGATCATTCAGTGAATTCATCATGTCAACAAGTGTATTTGTAGGACAAAAATCCTTCCTGGCATCAAGTACGAAGGCCTGGTAATAAGGACTTACATAAGGCGCTATCCCATAATGGTGAAAAATAGCGCTTTCAGATTCATCTACAAATACTCCGGTCGCGAGAGCTTCAGTCACAAGCTTATTTGAATTAGCAGCAGGTACATCAGCAAGTCTGAGTCCGAACCTGAGTTTCATCGATGCGGCGAACTTCTTCCAGAGTGTAACATCTCCTTCATATAGTACATCCGCAGCGCCAAATGCGGTCTCATCGACATCAAGATCAGCTATCGCTTTATCCAGTCTTACAAGAAGATCCTGGTAGATTGTCCAGGCGTCATCGTAAGCAGGCCGGCTATTTTCAGCACCAAGAAGAGCCTCCGAATATGGAATATTACCAAACTGGTCAACTAAAACCTGGTAAGCATAGATCTCCCAGATATTAGCAATTGCAAGTTCATTCTTCTGCCTGGCTGAAGTATATGCAGGAGTAAGAGCTTTCTCGGCAATTTTAGCTTTAAGATCTTTAAGGTTGTTCAGTGTAAGCCTGTAAATATTGCCTGAAAAAGCATCAGGGATCTGTCTGTCTGAGAAATTGTACCGGCTTTCAGTAGTGTATGTCACCTCTGACTGATACTGAACCAGCAATCTTGAAATATTGCGGTTCACATTCATATCTGTGACCTGGTCAACGAGAGAAATTTCTGCCTGTGTAAAAAGTGCATCTGGCGAAACTTCTGAAGCATATTTTGGGTCAACATTATCAGGCAGCTCACAGGAAGTCACAAGTATGGCCAGACTAAAGATCAAGCTGTAAATTATATTCTTTTTCATTTTTATTCAGTTTAAAATGATTATTAGAAACCTACTGTCAGATTGAAACCGAAGGTTCTGGTTGATGGATATGCTCCATCCGCAATACCCTGAATGTTACCGGCGCTAAGACTTAATTCAGGATCATAGTATGGCATATTCTTGTGAATTATCCAGAGATTTCTGCCAACAAAAGATAAAGTTACTCTTGATAGTGGTGTGGATGAAAGAAGCTTCGAAGGCAGGCTGTAGCCGAATGATACTTCTCTCAGTTTCACATAAGATGCATCATAAACATGATATGCTGTCGGGAGGAGATCATAATTCCATCCACTATCCCAGTCACCGGCCCAGATGTAGGTACTATTTGGAGCTCCGTCTTCACTGACAGCATCGGAATAAATCATACCTCCGCCATCTTCAACAGCGTCCCTGATTGGATTGCCTTTTGGGTTAAGCCCTGCGGTTTCTTCAAAGAGACCTGTTGCAAGACCATACTTCATGTCGACCGAATAAAGGTTACCACCCTTTGAAACATCAATCAACCCTGAAAGGCTAAATCCTTTGTAATTGAATATTGTCGTAATACCCGCATTCCAGTCCGGAAGGACAGATCCCAGCAGAGCATCCGATTGGTCACTGAACATATAATAACCATCACTGTCAACCGTTCTTTTTCCATTTGTATAAACAAAATCGTACCCGCGGAACTGGCCGTATGACATTCCTTTAACAATGTTTGTACTGATATCCCAGGCTGAGCTTAACAAAATGTTATCAACACCTTCGTACAGACTGATGACTTTATTAACATTCTTAAACCAGTTGACCTGTACATCCCAGGTGAAATCCGTAGCCTTTATTATTGTGGCATTTATTGCAAGCTCAATTCCCTTGTTTTCAATCTCGCCTGAATTAACATATCTCTGGCTGTAACCAGATGCGTTTGTAATATTTACAGGCATAATCTGATCGATTGAGTTTGTTTTGTAAAGTGACAGATCTATACCAAATCTGTTCTGGAGAAATCTTGCTTCGATACCTCCTTCGATACTTTTTGTCCTTTCCGGCTTCAAATCAGGGTTCAGCAAAGTCAGACTATTTCTGAAAACTCCGAGAGTTCCCCAGTTAGCCTGCTGAACATAAGTAGGATTAAGACTGTACACAGGGGCATCGTTACCAACCTCAGCATAGTTGAGTCTTAACTTAAGTAATGATAATACATCCGAGCCTTTTATCCCTGGAAGTTCAGATAAAAGAAAACTTGTCGAGATTGATGGATAAAAATAGCTGTTATTACCTTCAGGCAATGTTGAGGAGACATCATTTCTGCCTGTAACATCAAGAAATACCATATTTTTAAAACCAATTGATGCACTCCCGTACAAGCTGTTTACACCTGATAGTAGTTGGGTTTCAGTTGTTTGCACTGGAGAACCTGAGTTCATGAGGTTATAAAATTCAGGTATAAGTAATCCCCCAACTGTAGTTCCAACCGTTGAAGATACATCGGTTCTTCTTGCGGTAGCGCCCAGCAATCCTGTAATTGAAAGGTCAGCAAATGTTTTGTTGAACCTGGCCATTACATCAAAGTTTCTTTCAGTAAAATCCCTTAATGTTTTTGTATAATCAGAGGTTTGATTACTATAAACGGCTACCCTTTCCTCCTGGTATTCGGAATAAGTATCTGTTGCAGCACGGCCCTCAAGAGTAAGCCATGGAGTGATTTTGTAATGTAACATACCATATCCGAAGAACCTGTCACGTCCGTCATTTTGATAGTTCATGTACCTTGTCCAATATATGTTATTATGATAAATTGGAATTTCAAGATCATCATAATAAGCATAGTTCCATGTTCTCTGGCGGCGGTCCGGTGTTATCCAGTTGTTTTTAAGATCATATATATCAACATTTGCCTGGAACCACTGGCCAAGAGACTGCATTGGGTTTCCAGGATCGTACCCGGTTCCGTATCTTCCCTTGTTCTTGTCATTTACATAAGTAATATTGGCATCGGCTGAAAGCTTACTGCTAAGATTATATGAACCAGCAAAATTAATTGTGTTCTTTTTCAGGTGACTGTTAGGGAGAATTCCTGTCTCTCCTAAATTTGTGTATGATAACCTGAATGTGCCATTCTCGTTTCCACCGTCGAAAGCGACATTATAGTTCTGCTTTACACCGGTTTCGAAGAAATCAGATATATCATGTTTTGCAGCAACATAAGGAGTTTTCTTCAGATAATGAGCTGCATCTGTTGGCTCAAGACTGACCCAGTCGAATACCTGTAGGTTTGGATCAAATTTAGCGCCCCAGGAAGCGTCTTCAGAAGTAGGAACAATCAGATCATCTTCACCGTCGCCATCAAGATCAGTGTAGAAGAAATACCCAGTAGGATCCTCGTAATATGCGCCGTAACCGCCGCCATATTCCTTTTGAATTTTAGGAAGAGTATTCTTATCAATCTTACTGAAAGTAACTCCTGAAGAAACTGTTACTCCAATACCTTTGTGAGAAGATCCTTTCTTTGTAGTTATCATTATAACTCCGTTTGCTGCCCGTGAACCATAAAGAGCAGTTGCGGCAGCGCCTTTAAGTACCGACATTGATTCAATATCGTCGGGGTTAATATCGGATGCTGCATTACCATAGTCGTATCCACCACCTCCATCAGCCTGTGCCATAGTATTTGATATACTATTATCAATTGGCACCCCGTCGACAACGAAAAGAGCCTGATTATTATTCATAAGCGACTTGTACCCTCTGATAAGGACGTTTGCAGATCCACCCATTGTATTTGATTGGGTTATCTGAACGCCGGAGACTTTTCCGGAAAGAGAATTTACGAAATTTGCCTCCCTCGTCTTGCTGATATTATCACCTCCGACTTCCTGGACTGAATAGCCAAGCGACTTTTTTTCCCTGGATATTCCAAGAGCAGTAACAACAACTTCATCAAGACCAAGAAGATCGGATTCCATAACTCCATCAATAACTGTTCTTCCTCCGATTTCTACTTCCTGCTTTTTCATTCCTATGTATGAAAAAACAAGTGTTGTAGAACCTTCAGGAACATTGATGGAATATTTACCATTTGCGTCTGTAGTGGTACCAATTGTAGTACCTTTTACCTGTATTGTTACACCCGGTATAGCCCCTTCACCCTGAACTGAAGAAGTAACCGTACCAGTAATGACCTTTGTTTGTGCTAACAGTAATGAAAATCCTCCAAGCACAAATAAAGAAATCAGCAGAAATAATTTCTTCATACCATTTAGTTTTAGAGTTTTTTAATTAAAAACTACAAATTAACATAAATTTTACAACAATTGAACTTTTTTTTGTAGAAAATTACACTTCCAAAATTTATTCAATATTATTTCCATGATTAATATCATTAGTTCCTGACCAATTAAAAAAAAGCCGGCTGACAAGCCGGCTCTTTTAATTGTATCTGTTTACCTGTTAGTTATTTCCACCGGCCCACCATACAGGTTTTGTATAGACGTATTGTCCATCACCATAGGCTGCCTGAACTTCAGGGTTTGTAGTAGTATCATCAGATCCGTAAGGAGCCCTGAGAGGGAACTTTGATGCATTTTCAGGATTCTTGAGCTCAACAAAGTTCTCATTGAGAGCTTTCATTCTCCTTATGTCGCTGTAGCATTCAGTAGATTCGCCTGATGCGCCGAAGAAAGCAATGTACTTCTGAATCATTGTTTCCTTCAGAGGATTTGCAGTGAAAAGAGGATCAACCTTTGTATCGAAATAAGTACCAGCTTCAGCAGGAGTAATAGCGTCAGTAGTTTCAGTCAAACCTCCGTATTTAATTACGTTTGGAGCGCTCATTGCGGCGCTTACACTTACTTCAGTATTTGCGATAGCGGCAGTTACCGCTTGTTTAAGAACCTGTTTAGCTTCAACAAGACGACCAAGACGAACGAGGGCCTCTGCCTTCAGGAAAAGAACTTCATGGTAGCTTAAGAGAAGAGTAGGCGCAGATTGTGAAAATACAAACACTGAAGTATTATAGAAATACTGTCTTTCGCTATTTTCTCCATTAGGGGCCATAAAGAAATCAGGATCATCAGTCCCCGTCATTTGTACCCAGTCTGCGCTTATGAATACCCTGCGCAACCTTGGATCATTACGATCGCTTAGTTTTTCTGACATACTCTGGCTGGCTGCAAGATAATCACGGCTCCACTGGAAATCGAACAAAGGATTGAGATTCGATGCTCCATAGATAGCAAATGCAGCCTGCTGACCTGCAGATGTGAAAGACAAGTTGGCATAATCTATGACTTTCTGAAGATCTCCGGGAACATCTGTAGAACGGGCAAGGAGCCTCATTGTGTAACGGGCTTTAAGTCCATACGCCAGTTGCAGCCAGCTTGCTTTCCTGCCCCCATATAACAGATCATTACCACCAACACTACCTGATGCATGAGTATCAGTTTTCTGCAGGTCGATAATCGCATCATCAAGATATTTCATAATACCGGCATAGATATCCTGCTGCCTGTCAATTTTAGGGTTCATGTTCCTGGGAGTTCCGTCAGGATTAATCAGAGCAGCTTCACTCCATGGTGTATCACCAAACATATCGGTAATTATGGCTGAGTTTAAGGCTGCCATTACTTCAGCCATACCTCTTGTTACATAGTTGCCTTCCTGAGCTCCACCTTCAGAACATTTTTCTATAATAATTCTTGCATTCTTCAGTGCTGCATAAGATGATCCCCATACATTGTTGAATGTTGATGCCGCACTTGGGTCGCTTTCACGATGTTCTGCACGATAAAGCTGATTATATGTACCTACTTCATGTTCTATATACGATGATGCGTAAGTGTTAAAATCACCACCGACAACATTGAAAGCTGTCGATGTAATGACATCGGTAAGGATGAACTTGGATTGTGCATCCTTCGAGTGATTGATATCCTCATTTACATCATCCATGATGTCTTCTGAGCACGACACCAGGGCTGCAGACATGAGAGAGGCTATCAGAAGTCCTTTTGTAATATCGATAAATTTTTTCATAAATATTCCCTGTATTAAAATTTAATGTTCAGACCGAGACCATAGCTTGATGATCCGGGAAGTGAGAAACGTTCAAAAGCGCCACCCATATTATTATTACCCTGTGTTGCTTCAGGATCGAGCGTTTTAAACTCTGACCATACCAGGATATTTCGTGCAAATACAGTAAGATTAAGGTTGAATGCATTATTTGCAATTACAGGGTAATTGAGAGCAATTTCACGGAGTTTAATAAAAGAGTTGTCATAAATCATTGATTCTGAAATGTTGTTCTCTGCGGAGAAATAGGCCTGTGCATCAGAGCCGCTTATCTGAATATCATTTGGAGCATAAGTCACATTACCTTCATTGTCAACAACTTCCTTTACTGCCGGTTTGTCGAACATAAAAGATTCTGATTTTCTGTAATCGGCTGAACGCTGGCTGATTCCATAATAGTCAAGCAAACCTGAAGTTCCGCTATACATTTGTCCGCCCTGTTTCCAGTCAAACAAAGCTGTAAGGTGGAATTTGTAGATCTCAAGTGAGGTATTCATACCCAGGATAAAATCGGGTGAAACAGTACCAATCACTCTTTCATCTCCCGGCTGTGGAAAACCATCGGCATCAACAACAATCTGTCCGGCATCATTCCTCAGATAACTTACACCATAAAGAACCGGGAATTTTGAACCTATACCGGCCCTTACCTGGGGCTCAGTAAAACCACCAAGGAATATGCTGTTTACACCTGGAGCAAGCTCGTCAACATAGTTGTCGATTTTTGAAAAGTTGAAATTAACATTCCATTTAACGTTATCCTTTGTTATAGGATTCACGCCAACTGTTAGTTCGTGAGTATTTGTATGGATAGATCCTCCATTAGTGACAAGAGAACCCGAACCTGTTGAAGATGCAAGAGGTACGGAGAATATCTGGTCAATAACATTCTGACGGGAATAAGTGTAGCTTAGAGAAAGCAAGCCATTCAGAAAGTTAAAATCAGCTCCTACCTCGTATGATTTCGTATTCTGAGGTTTTAGATCAGGATCGTAAACTGTAGAGTTAATAACAAATGAAGTATATTGACTACCATCAACTGTTATCGGGTAGCTGATTGGAGTTCCGGAAGAAAAACCACCTCCATAACCAGGAGTTACATAATATGTGTCATAGTAGTTTCCTGCCTGTCCTACTTCTGCGTATGAGAATCTGATCTTACCATAATCGAGAATGTCATTATCCTTCAGAGGACTGAGTTCTGTAAACACCCATCCGAGAGAAACGGAAGGATAGAAGAATGAACGGTTATTCCTTGGCATACTTGAAACAACATCTTTACGACCTGTCGCATTTAGGAACAACATACTCCTGTAGGAAAGTGATAAGCTCCCGAATGTACCAACAGTACGATTTCTTCTGTATGAATCTGAGGAAAGATAGAATGTTGAGTTGTCAATATGGTTCCATCCAGGGAAGTTAAAATCTTTACCATACGCATAAGTATACTTTGTGCTGCTTTCGACATACTCATTCCCTAACAATGCATCGAAGTTGAGATCGCTGTTTATTTTCCAGTTATAACTTGCAGTCAGAAGGGAGTTCATCTCATTAATTGTATAGCCGTAATGTGAGATTTCACCATTCTGGTTTGCATGTCCGTATCCCCACAGATCATTATAATTTGTTGTATAGGAATCATCGCCTAACTGATATTTAACATCGAGTGTCTGGTTCTCACCGAACCTGGTTGAATATTTAACATAGGCATTCCCGAAAAATCTCTGCAACTTTTCAGAGAACTCATTATTGTCAACAGCCCAGTAAGCTCCATCAAAGCCGGTAGTTCCACGATAGGTATTCTGCTTGGTTGGGTTATTCAGATAATATGAAGGTATTCCAGCCAGGTCATAGCTTGGAGGAGCAGGATATACTGTAGCAACAATACCATTGTTTGCGGATGATTGTTTCGTAATATCCGAAGAAATAAAGTTACCTGTAAATCCGGTTGACCAGTTCTTTGACAGTTTAACATCTCCCCCGAGCTTTGCATTATAACGGTTAAGACCGGTAGAAGGAATGATACCATTTGAATATGTGTTCCCTACTGAGAATGAATAATTCCCCTTATCCATTGACTGAACAACGTTAATATTGTTACTCAGAGTCATTCCTTTGTTAAAGAATTCTTTTGCATTATCATATACCTGTGGCACTGCCCATGGATCAAGACCAGCATTTGCCCTTTGCGGAACATAGTACATTCCGGGGTGAGCGCCGTAGGCGTCTGTGTAATCATTATCAGTATTGCCGCCAAATTTTGTGCTGTTTGGAAGTTCTGAAATAACAGGTCCCCAGCTGAAAGAGGATATATTATCGTATTTGCCACCTGTCCCCTGTGCAAATTCGTTCTGGAGCTCAGGCATAACTGAAATTGCATCGACCGAGTAGTTGGAGTTGAATGTTATCTCCGGTTTTCCGGATCTTGCACCCTTACCGCTCTTTGTTGTTATAATAATAACACCGTTTGAAGCACGCATTCCATAAAGAGCTGAAGCAGCCTGGCCTTTAAGAATATTGATGCTTTCAATATCATTCGGATCAAGGTCGACTGCACGGTTTGCAAAGTCGGTACCTGTAACGGAACTGCCTGTGCTTACATCTGCCGAAGAAGAAATGGGCATCCCATCAACTACATATAACGGTGTATTATCACCTGTAAATGAACGTGAACCACGAATCGTAATCTTCGATGAAGCACCCGGCATACCTGATGACGGAGAAATTTCAACACCCGATACTTTTCCCTGGAGTGCACTGCCGAGGCTCGTACTCGCAGCCTGGGTGAGCTGATCGGACTTGACATCCTGAACTGCATAACCAAGCGCTTTCTTTTCGCGCGAAATTCCCATTGCAGTCACAACTACTTCATTTAAACCTATCACATCCGACTGCAAAGTGCAGTTTACAACGGATTGACCTGATATCTCTACCTCCTGCGTTTTCATACCTATATATGAAAACACAAGTGTAGTTGCATTAGACGGCGCGCTGATAGTATACTTGCCGTTAATATCAGTAAGGGTACCTATAGTGGTCCCCTTCACCTGTACGGTTACGCCGGGAACAGGACCATCTCCTTCCACGGCGGAGATAACAGTACCCGTAATTACATTTGTCTGTGCCATCAGGAGTGTTGCACCGGAAAGCACAAACAAAATCATCAGAAATACTCTCTTCATAAATTTTTAGTTTTAGATTAAAATTTGACCAGCCAAAATAAATATAATTCATTTAGATAATTCTTAAATATCGTTAAAATAAACATTAAAAAATGCCCATTAAATTGGCATTTGAACATCATTAAGCTTCTATGTTTCTGTTTGGCTTTTCTGATATTTCCTACTTAATGTATGTTAAATTTTTACCATTTACTAAATTATTATATCCCTGTATTTCTGAAGCTTAAAAAAAAGAGGTTGTTCCTGGTGGAGCAACCTCTTCTTTTTGTGAAAAAAATTTTCTATTTTACAGGTGCAGGGTCATTAACGTCCCAGAATACTTTCGTAGTAAGTTTATCTCCTCCAATCGCAGCTACAGCAGCCTGGTAATTTGTTGCATTAAGGGTTTGCTCATTTACAGGATATGTAAGCCTTTTTGGAATACCGGAATAATCTCCCTCCAGAACCGGGGGTGTATTCAAAACCGGATAATCAAGCCTTCGCCATTGATTAAATGCCTCAAGACCTCTTGTATAGAAGGCAATGTAAGATTGTGTCCCTATTTTTTGTTGCCAGGTAGCACCACTTTGTGGATTGTTATATGCAACTCCGGGAGTTAATATGTATGCTGCAGCCTGGGCGGGCGTCCCTCCCCAGAATTCAATTGAAGCAGTTATTGCAGCATTGTAAAACTGCTCGGGTGCTCCTCCCACATTAAATCCTCTTGCAGCAGCTTCAGCCCTGTAAAAAAGCATTTCATCGTAAGTGAGAAGAATTCCCGGGAAATCAGGCTGAGTAATCTGACCTGCTATATGGGAATATTGCGAAAAAGGACTGCTCTCACCATATATTCCGCCTCTATACTGTCCGCCAGACATTGTAAAATATAATTGTCGACGCGGATCCTGCTTCAAATTCATAATGTCAACAATAGTATTAGCAGGAACGAAATCATCACGACCGCTCTGAATTACATCCTCGTAAAGTGGATTGACATGTATTGCACTCAGATAATACAGAAGTGCATTATCGTCGTTAGACTCAAAAATTCCCCCTGCAACAGCAGATTCAACAGTTGCACGGGAAAGCCCCTGGTCGACATCTGCGAGGGTTATACCAAGCCTGAACTTAAGGGAGTTGCCAAATTTGTGCCATTTAGCCATGTCGCCACCATATATAAGGTCAGCAGACCCAAAGCTTCCGGCTGTTAAATCAATTGAAGCAAGTGAAGTATCTATTCTATTAATAAGATCCTTATAAATTGTGAAAGCATCATCATATTTTGGAGCAATATTGTTTATATCCAGGGCTTCGGAATAAGGAACATTTCCAAAGATATCTACAAGATTCTGAAAGGCATAGACCTGAAGCAGATCGATTACTGCAAGCTTATTCACTTTTAATGCGGGATTATCTCCAGCCTGTAAAGGTGCTGCAATAATAAGATTTCTTGCTTCCTGAAAATCTCTCAGGAAACCACGATAATACTCCCTGAAAGTAAGATCCGGAATGCCTCTGTTTATTATGTCATAATTTGCTTCATCAGTGTAAGTAGTTTCTGTCCAGTATTGTGAAAATAATTTAAATACATTCAGATTCACATTTGTACTGGATACCTGGTCGGTAAGCGCAAGTTCAGCGTTACTGAACACTGTTTCACCGGTTACATTAGCCGGATTCTTCCTGTCGGTATTGAATTCTTCAAATTTGTCTGTACAGGAGACCAGGAAAACAACCAGGGCAGATATGATTATTAAATTAGTTTTCATGATTTTATAAATTAAAATTGCAGATTGAGATTAAAACCAAAGTTCCTGGTGGTTGGCATTACTCCGCTTTGCCAGCCTTGTATATTACCGGCGCTCTGACTTGCCTCAGGATCGGCATGCGGCAGATTCTTATGAATGATCCAGAGATTGGATCCAACTAAACTTACCGATGCACCTCCAAGGAAAGTATTTTGGAGCCATGCCCGAGGAAAATTGTAAGTCAGCACAACTTCGCGGAGCTTTACGTATGAAGCATCATATATGAATGCTGCATTTGGATTGCGGGCATAACCCCAGACTCTATAATCCCCACCTTCGACTCTTCTTGTATTTGGTGTGCCATCTGCAAGAACTCCATCGAGAATCAGTCCTCCACTTGCAGGGTCATAGCTGCCATCGTCGTTCCTGATCACAGGATCGCGCACAGGATTACCGAGGTCATTTGTATAATCTGTTTCCTGATAAAGACCTGTTGCCAGCCCATACCACATGTCGAGAGAGAATATATCGCCTCCATGTTGCATGTCTATAAGGAAACTCAGGCTTAAATCCTTGTAACTGAATGTATTCTGTATTCCGCCAAGCCAGTCAGGATTCACATTTCCTATTACTATATCGGAACTTGGGGATAACTGATAGTATCCGGTAGGTAAAACTACCCGCTTTCCATCACGATATACGAAATCAGTGCCCTGGATAGCCCCATACGGTTCCCCGACACGGGCATTAATTGTAACACCACCCTGCAGGGATGCGATTTGAAGATTTTCTATACCCTCCTGAAGGGCAACAACTTCGTTAACATTACGCGACCAGTTCAGAGTGATATCCCAGCCAAATCCTCCTGCCTTAACAGGGGAACCTGATAATCTTAATTCAATACCTTTATTCTGTAGTTCACCGGCATTTACAAACTTTGATGAATACCCTGTTGTGTATGATACTGAAACAGGTAATATCTGATTGACTGTATTTGATTTGTAAAGCGCAACATCAAGACCTGCCCTGCCCTTGAAAAAACTAAGCTCCAATCCACCTTCAATGCTCTTTGTACGTTCTGGTTTGAGATTTGGATTATTTTTTACACTTGCAACAGATGCAAGAGGATTGCCACTGAAAGGGGCTATAGGAACATACGTGTCAAGAACACTCGCAAATGGAGCATCATTACCTACTTCGGCATAATTCAGTCTCAGCTTGCCAAGTTCAAGCCAATCGGCATTGAGAAGTTGCGAAAACAGAAAACTTCCTGATATTGACGGATATTGATATGTCCAGTTATTCTTTGGCAGAGTCGACGACTGATCAATACGGTATGTTGCATCGAGATAAAAAGTATCCATAAAACCGAGTGATATACTGGCAAAATATCCGTTAATACCAATCTGAGGAGCTGTTTCCTCAGGCGGCGCCATCGGATCGACACTGTTGCTTAAAGCATACACATCAGGAACGCTCAATCCATTGTTTGTGGATGCAAAAACCTGGTCTGTCCTTTGTCTGCGTATATTGGTGCCGATGAATGCATTAATATTAAAGCTTTCTGAAAAATTATGGTTGAAGTTTGCCAGAAAGTCAAGGTTTGTTTCGAAATAATCTCTTGTAAGCCGTGAGTATCCGGATGTGACAGTGGGTCTTCCTACACCCAGTTCGCCTGCAACTGAACCTACAGCTTTGCGTTCTTCCTGAAGTTCGGCATAAGTGTCGACAGATACACGTCCCATAAAGCTGAGCCATTTATTTGCCTGCCAGTCTGCCTGGGCGAACCCAAGTATCCTGTTACGCTCATCCGTTTCAAAGTTCCTGTAACGTACCCAGAAAGGACTATCCCAGTAGCTGGGTTTAGAATTGAAGGTACCGAACTCATCAAATCCTTTAGGATTCCAGGTGACATTCCGTCCTGTCATGTCCCAAAGTTCTTTCATCAGCTTCATATCAGTATCAACCTGGAACCATTGCCTGAAAGATGACATAATGTTATCGCTGTACCCGGTTGAGTTTCGACCTTTTCCGGCAGTATTTGTGTAGTTGGCTGATGCCGTAAATTTCAGTTTCGGAAGTATATTATATGTACCGACAAGAGTTATATTATTCCTCTGCAATTTGCTGTTTGGCATAATTCCTGATTGATCGAGATTTGTATATCCCAGCCTGAACGTCGATAATTCATTTCCTCCGGAGATATCAATACTATTTGTAAGTGACACTGATGGTTTGAAAAAGTAATCAAGAGGGCCATTGCCCGGATTGATAAAAGGACGTGCCTGCATGTAATTTGGAGATTCAGGAATGAAAGCATCCCAGTGATATACATTAAGGTTTGGATCCAGCTTCTGACCCATTGACGCATCATCATAAAAAGGAACATTCAGATCAATTGTTCCATCACCATTTATATCAAACCGCTCTTCAAGTCCGGGATAATTGCCTGTACCGGGTAACTCATTCTGGGGACCGCTGTAAAATGGGCCGTAACCTCCGCCATAATGCGTCTGATATTTCGGGAAAGTACTCCTGTCAATAGTTCCGATTGTTGTATTTGAAGTTATCTGAACGCCCACTCCTTTCCCAGTCCTTACAGAACCCTTCTTTGTCGTAATCATTATAACGCCGTTTGCAGCACGTGAGCCATACAGGGCTGATGCAGCAGCGCCTTTAAGAACATCGATCGACTGAATATCATTCGGATTAATATCAGAAGCTGCATTTCCATAATCATAACCGCTTCGGCCTGTACGCTGACCGGCATTGTTAGTTACTGCATTGTCGACAGGAACACCGTCAACCACAAATAATGCCTGGTTATTTCCAGTCAGGGATTTTGCACCCCTTATGACAATATTGGTTGATCCTCCGATATTATTATTAGCCCTGATATTGACTCCTGCCACGCGGCCCGACAACTGATTCACAAAATTATCTGTCCTCACAGTTGCAATAGCATCACCGCTAACCTGCTGTGTTGCATAGCCAAGGGATTTCTTTTCCCTTGTAATACCTAATGCGGTGACAACTACTTCATCCAACCCCATAAGATCGGGTTCCATTACAACATTAATTACATTCTGGTCACCGATTTCAATCTCTGCTTTTTTCATGCCTATATATGAGAATACAAGGGTGGTGACACTCTGAGGCACTTCAAGACGAAAATTCCCTTCAACATCTGTAAGGGCGCCCAAAGTTGTGCCTTTAGCTGTAACAGCCACTCCCGGAATTGCGCCTTCACCTTCAACTGATGATGTGACCGTACCTGTAATTACTTTTGTTTGTGCCATAAGGGCATATCCACCAGATAGCACAAGCAGTACTGCCAAGAGTAAATGCTTCTTCATACAACAATTATTTTGGTTCATTACAATGAATCCGGAATCAATCTAATTACTGATTTTACGGATCCAGTTAATTCCGAAAGGACTACATCTGCAATAAGTTAGCTTAGACAGATATTGGACTTTCAGAATGGAGAACAATAAAGTACCGAAATTGTTGAAGAAAATTTAGATTTTAGGCATTTACACTTAAAGACTTAAAGCTATCGCCGGTAACTTTTATTATTTCGAAGATCCTCAGCGGCAATACATAATTCATTATACATATTTTCACCAAGAGCTCTGACGAGAGGTTCTTTAAGGAACTCATAGACATAGACACCGTTTGCCTTGCCTTTTTCCCTAGCGGCAGCGCATACGGGCTGCTGACTATAGTTCACGGCGATGAAATCTGAAAATTTCTTCATCCGTGCAGGGAAGAGATGACACGATATTGGTTTCCGGAAAGATATTCTGCCTTCATTAAATGCATGTTCAATTCCACACATGTAAATATCGTCCTTAACAATAGTATAGGCACATTCCTTGTCATCAATAAGAGGAGTCACAAGATCGTTATCTTTATCAGTTACACTTGATCCCTGATTCTCAACTGCATTTATTCCCTCGGGCTGAAGATATTCTTTTACAACAGGCCAAACGGATTCGAGTATGTCTGCTTCATCCTTTTCAAGCGGGGCTCCGGCATCGCCATAACGGCAACAACTGCCGTGGCATTTCGCGAGATCACAGATAAATTGTTTTTCAAGCAGATCCAGGCTAAATATAGTATCCTCTATTCTGAGCATTTTTATAATCTGTTAGATAAGAACAGTATAGAATTTTCATAGACGTTATGAAAATCCCTGAAAAAAGTCGTTTTTTCTGACCCTCTTTTCTAGATAAGAGATATCCCTGTCATGACTCCCGGTGTTTCTATACCCATTATTTTAAGCAATGTAGGAGCAACATCGGCAAGTATCCCGTCTTTTATCTGTTTATAGTCATCAGTAATAAGTATGCATGGAACAGGGTTCAATGAATGAGCTGTATTTGGAGAACCATCTTCGTTAATTGCATTATCTGCATTCCCGTGATCAGCTATAATCATTACATCAAAACCATTGTGTCTTGCAGCTTTAACAACCTCGCCGACACAATCGTCAACTGTTTTAACAGCTTTTTTAATAGCTTCATATACGCCTGTATGGCCGACCATATCGCCATTCGCAAAATTCAGACAGATAAAATCAAACTTACCTTTTTCGATTTCACGGATAACAGCATCTTTGACTTCATAAGCGCTCATTTCAGGCTTAAGGTCATAGGTTGCTACTTTTGGGGAAGGGATAAGAACCCTTTCTTCCTTTTCAAAACTTTCTTCCCTTCCACCGGAAAAGAAGAATGTTACATGAGCGTATTTTTCAGTTTCAGCTATCCTGAGCTGATATTTACCTGCTTTTGAAATTATCTCACCGATTGTGTTATCAACATTTTCCTTTGGGTAAATTATATGAAGGCCCTGGAAAGTTGCATCATAAGGAGTCATCGTACAATAATACAATGGAATTGTTTTCATTCCGCAATCAGGCATGTCCTTTTGGGTCAGAACAAGCGTAAGCTCCTTAGCCCTGTCGTTTCTGAAATTGAAGAAAACAACTACATCGCCCTCTTTTATCTTTCCAACAGGGTTACCATTATTATTTGTTACAACTACAGGTTTCATAAATTCATCTGTAACGCCATCATCATACGATTTCTGCATTGCTGAGAGAATGTCTGTTGTTGGAGTACCGATACCGTTGACGATCAGGTCATAACCTTCTTTTACTCTTTCCCATCGTTTATCGCGATCCATCGCATAGTATCTGCCAATGAATGAAGCAACTTTTCCATTTGATCTTTGAAGATGATCAAGAAGGTTTCTCATGTATCCGATGCCACTTTTCGGATCGGTATCTCTTCCATCTCCAAATCCATGAATAAACACATTCTTAATACTGTAATCTTTTGTCATATCGCAAAGAGCGTAGAGGTGCTTATCCAGTGAGTGAACACCTCCATCCGACAAAAGGCCCATAAAATGTACCTGTTTATTATTGTCCCGGGCATAAGTAAAAGCGTCAACAAGAGTTTTGTTTTTCCTGATCTGCCCTGTCTTGCATTCGTTATTGATCTTAACAAGGTCCTGATATATGATCCTGCCTGCTCCAAGATTCATGTGACCAACTTCAGAATTTCCCATCTGACCATCAGGAAGCCCGACATTTTCACCCGACGCCTGGAGCTTTGAGTTAGGATAATGTTGTCTGAAGAATGTCATATTGGGGGTTGGTACCTGGCTAATTACATCGGCTTTGGAACCATCACCAATTCCCCATCCGTCAAGGATCATCAAAAAGGCCTTTTTATTCTTCATAAGTATCTTAGATTATTTTCTATAACATAAACGCTTTTATTTGACCGTTGTTCGGCTTCACAAAAACAGGTGCAAAGTAAATGAATTAGTAGTTAATAGACAAAATTTAATAAAAATGAGGTCATAAGGAAATGGGTAAAATATAACAATAATGCTTTCCAGCTGACGCGAATCTCTCAAATTTACATTCAGCTCCTTCAGAGCTGTGATTCAATGTTTATGAACATTCAGCTCTTTCAGAACCACTGGACATCTCTTTAAATTAGTGAGTAGTACTTAAGATTAAGAAAAGATTTATGTATTATATACGCAAATTTCCTCGATGATTGAATATACCAGCCACACAGTGGCTGAATGTGAATAACACCGGATGCAATCCGGTAGCGAGCGAGTAAAGAATATCCCAGAACCCTGAAAGGGTTCAATGTATCAGCCTGAATATACTTACCTGATATCAACCTGTTAATAAACGCCTAGCCGCTGATTTTCATCCTTTAAGGATTCCCTGATATCAACTCAAACACGGTATCTGTACTTCTGTAACTATTTACTTTATGAGATAATCTCTAATCCTCGGAAATGATGAGTTTTTTATATCCAACATCGAAGGTCCCATACGTAACCTTCACAAGATATATACCGCCTTTCAAACCTGAATCTTCAACAGTTATTTGTGTCGATCCCTGATCTGCCCTGTATTCTTTGACAATTGACCCCTGCATGTTATATATCTTTATGTGAGCCAATGTTTTAAGAGGTCCTGAAAATGCAACAGTAAACCTGTTATGAGCGGGATTCGGGAATAAGGAGAACCTTGCTTCGCTTCCGGAAGGATTCTCGATACCGACAAGAATTTCAGGTTTAATGACTGAAAATGCCTGATAAACTTCCTGAGTTTCCGAGTTTTGCAGGAATGCAATGACTTCAATGTCTGAAGAATTCAAAACCTTGTCAATTGTCCAGACTTTTTCGGTTATTGCTACTGAATCACCTGCATTCCATGAACTCTTGAGCATGATTCCGGATGCATCAGGAATAAATTTCCTGAAAACATTTATAAAATCAATACTTTCGGGTACACCCTGGAAATCGCCTTTGTTCTTCTTTTCTGTAACGGCTATGAAAAGTGTAAGATTATCGGTATTGATATCTTCGAGCGCCTTTATGTATCCTTTTACAGATAATACCCTGCCTGATACTGTCGGATCAATGCTTAATTTAAAGCTTGAATTGACGAGTGTTCTTTTTGTGATTGTATTACTGTCAATAAGGTTATTGCCTCTGTATGTATATACAACATTGAAGGTTTTATCTGTCCCGTTTCCTCCGTCAACAAAAGTGTAAGGCACTCTTGTAAGGCCGTAGAACATTATTCTAGCATTTATTTCACCAGGATTAAATAAATATAGTGAATCAACCCCGGACAGATTTGTATGATACTGGATATTTATAACATCCTGTTTCTTGTGTTCTGCAATATTATCGACAAGATCTTTGTAACTCATGCTTTCAGAGCTGCCATAGCTTGTAAAATGTTCGACAAGAACATTACGGCTCCTCTCACCGATGAAAATATCGTCAAATGCGATACCATCGTGCGAGGAGTAAATGCCTGCGGAACCATAAATCATTCTGAATTTAACATCCTGCTGCCCCTTCAGTTCGTCAAGTGTATGAATCGCTGACTTGTATTCAGTATCAGAAGAGCCAACAGTCGTCCATCCGAGTGAATTGCCGCCGGGTTTTCCGTTGATAGTTGCAGAGTTATACCATTCGATACCATCATTTATTGTTCCGACATTATGCCAGTTATCTTCATCTCCGATTTTATACTGCATTGCTGCGCCATCGCGATCCTTATCAAAATCAGTCTGCATCTTCAAGCTGATAAGAGGTCTTGACATTGCGCTAAGATCAAAGCATGGCGACTCAACTGAAGCTGATCCTTCCTGTGTATTTGCCGTATACCATGCTTTTTGTCCTGAAGCTGCCGCTTTGATGTCGGTCCCATTGGGAGGGCCAAACGACCAGATTGAGGATACATCACCTTTGCTCCATCCGCCCCTGCCAGCCTCAAAATTCTCAAAGTACCCGTCAGCAGGCACACGGATTGTTGGCCTGATATAAATACTCTTTATCACAGTATCATGACACATGTAATAATCTGTCTTTACAATATACCTGATCGTTATAAAACCAGTGTCGGCTTTTGGGTAAACAGCATTATTCGTTGTTCCGAAGACTGCGCCATTCCTGTCCCAGCTCCAGGATTTGGGCTGTGTAGAATAAACGCTGGCATCAATCAGCTGAAGAGATTCTCCGGGATGATAGCAGTCTTTCTTCCAGTAGAAGTCGGCTTCAGGACGGCGGCCGATATTGAATGTTTTTTCTTTTCTCACTATACAGCCATTGTTTGTTTCGGCTGTAAGAGCGATTTTCTGGATCCCTCCTTTTAAATAAAGATATCCTGATTCCCTGACATTATCGGTTGTCACAGTACCTTCATCATCAAACTCCCATTTCCATTTTGTTACCGGATCATAAGATACGGTTTTGTTCATAAACTTCAATGTGTCTTTTTCATCATTTATACAGACATCCAGCGGAATAAAATCTACTTCAGGAGCTTTAAAAACATTTACATTAACTGTAGTAAAAATACTGCAGCCTGTTTTTGGATTTGTATAAGTATACTTAACCCATTCAACACTTCCTGCTTTGGGATCGAAATTTTCGCCAGTTACAAGTCCGGTAAAAACACCTCCGGGCTTTGACACAGTAAGTTTAAAAGGAACAACATCATCACAAATATCCTGGTCTTCAGCCAGATTATAGATACTCACTGTACCGAGGTTATCAATTAATACAGACTTTGAAATTGAAAATTCAACACCGTCCCAGACATAAGTGAAAGTTATAACATCCTCACCATCCAATATTGCAGGTAATGAATAATCAACTGTTGTTGTATTGATAACTGGAGTTAATGTACCTCTTGTGTTGCTGAATCCCTTATAAACAACGATGCCATCTTCCCCGTCAACAGGCACTCCTGAGGCAGTAAGCGTAAGATTGATATTGTCATAACATACAACATCGCTGATCCCTGTAATTGTGCCTTTTGCTTTCCTGAATGTCGTTGGTTCTGTCCAGGTTCCGGTGCAAAG
The DNA here is from genome assembly GCA_036261265.1 of Bacteroidales bacterium. Taxonomy (GTDB): domain Bacteria; phylum Bacteroidota; class Bacteroidia; order Bacteroidales; family VadinHA17; genus LD21. The sequence goes on along the minus strand of DATALC010000003.1, from coordinate 31,803 downwards.
GTTTACGTCAGTAAATGTATATTTAATAACTGCCGGACCTTCATCAGCTAATGATGGTACCAAAAGATAACCTGATACTCCTTCTCCGGTAAAAATGCCTCCTGAATTTCCAGGAATTTTCGGTGCAAGCGTTACATCAGGCCCATCGATATTATAATAATCATCAATATTAAACTCTGCATCAGGTGAATCATAGATATCAATGGACTCTGTAATCTGATCACTGGAGCATCCCTCAAGAGAATATTGATATTTTAAAGATCTGCTACCCGCTACTGCATTCTTCGGCATCAGTTTTGCCGATGCAGTTGCAGTTTCACTAATGACAGTACCATCTCCCGGGACATTGACCCACTCCCAGGTACCTGTTCCTGCAAGAGGATTAACACCTTCGATTGTAATCAACTGATCATCGGCATTTTTACAATATTTATCCTTCAGTCCTGTAAATTTTACATCTTTCCTGACTTTTACAATTGTGAACTCTTTTGGAACACTAAAATCAAACTTGAAAATCCTGTCTAAAAGAGGAATGTAGATATCGGTGGAATAATAATAAACCAGTTTATGCCTGCCTTCCCGAAGGTTAGCCGGTTCAATTGTAATTGAATAATCACCAATCAGGTGTACGCCATCCAGATCGGGATTCGAGTCCATGTCGACACAAGAAACTGAAATGTTATAAGGACTGACCGGAGCCGGAGAAACTTCTACAGTAAAAGGAGGATCATAGCTGCAGTATTTCGATGCCATAGCAGGCAGGAAAGTACGCGCATCGGCGCTTACTGTAACAACCTGCGGGGCTCTTTGCGAGCATGAGTTAGTTCCACTTATGTAAGTTCTGAAATAATTAATCTCCCAATCGCCTTCTCCGGCATTAGCTGGCGAAAAAGTTGTACCGGTAACCCCTTTTCCGGTGAAATATCCTTCCGGTAAACCAAGATTTGTCGATAAGATTACATCAGAAGCACTAAGTCCATACTGGCTTTCAAGTCCTGTAATCTTCGGGAATTCCTGGCTTTCAAACCAGATATCGCCTCTTTGAGGAACGTTGCTTGTTCTCGGGCGGACTTTAAAAGTTATTTTTGCACCAATATCTACTGCCTGAACTCTATACTGTGCAGATGTTTCATCTGCTATTTCTATGTCATCCCTGAACCATTTATATTGTGAATTCAGTTCAGGCCTGTGGTGAACATATGTATACTTTGCCCGTAATACCTCTCCTAAAGCTCTGGAACCCTCTATGCAGATACCATTTGCAGCCGGCTCTTCCGTATTCGGATCAATTATCAGGGTAGAAGTGCTTGCGAAAGCAGGATTGCCTGTCAGGTAACCTGTTTGCGCAATTGGAATTACTCTGAATGTAATTGTATGTCCTTCGTCATCAAACGTCAGGGTATATTTGTCTGAAGTTGCACCAAAAATTTCAATGCCATCACGCAACCAGCCGAAAATAAAGTGATCTAACAAATCATGGTCAACATCATCGAAGCCATATGTACCCGTAAGCTCAGATCCTACATTTGCAAGACCTGAAATCCCGATACCCGTAATGATTGGTTTTGAATTAACCGGACCATAAGGAAAACCCGGTGTCAAAGAGCCGTCTTTTAAGCCTGTCTGAGCACGAGGAGTAACAAGAAATCTGAAATATCTTCCCTGCTCTGATTCTGTTATAACATGTGTTAGGCCTGTACCTGCTGGTGACCATGAATCTAACCCATTAGGTGATGATTCCCATGAATAATCTGATGCACCTTCGAGATCGCCTTCACTGTCGGTATAGACATAATGTCCGGTAAGGATATGGCCAACAATAAGATTACCTGTTATTGGAGAAGTAGTCGCATTTGGTGCAGGATTTATAACCGGACCCTGTCTTAATGACCTACCCTCCGCTCCTGAAACAACTACACTTGAAACGACCGTTTTTGGCGTAACGCCAAATGCTATATAATTAGTAGTTGAAGTAAACTGGTCATTAGTTAAAGTAAATGAAATTGAATTTGCACCGGGTATGGCCGTCATTACACCGGAAGCATCTCCTGAATACCACTGATAAAAAGAAGCATCTTCAATATCCCCTTCAAAATCACTGTACACATAACTACCGGTAAGAGTCTGCCCAACTCTTACGTTGCCTGAGAATGAAACAGTTGAAACAACCGGAACCTGATCGGCTACAGGTGGAGTTGCAGAGCATGTAACTATTGTGCCCGGTGTAGAGCCATTTGCAGCCACAGGTTGGACACTAAAAGTAATAACTTTATCCCTGTCAGACTTAACAATTGTGTAAGTTGATGAAGTAGCCTTGCTTATCTCAGAGCCGCCTGCATACCATTTATATAAATGAGATCCGGCCGGATCGCCTTCTGAATCGAAATAATCGAAATTGGCTGTAAGTTCATTCCCCACAAGAGGTATCCCTGAAATTGGTATACCAGTAATTGATAAATTCGACGCTGTAGGAACATTATTAACTGCCACAGTACCTACCCAGGAGCTGGTGGCTAGAGAAGAAAGTGTCGTCCCATCTGATGCTTCAACTCTGACCTGGAGATATTTGCCGACATCTCCAGCGGATATGGTATAGGTCTTATCGGTACCAGGTTTGGTAGTAATAAATGTGGAATTTGATCCTGCATCGTTATCTGCACGGTACCATGAGATTCTACTTTGTGTCAGATCTTCAGGAGGACAGGTGCCAGCTATGTAGTTATATGAAGCATCGATTGTAACATACTGCTTTAAAGATTCTCCTGCATCCAGATGGACAGCCACATCGGTGGGAAGTGGTTTGGGATGAATTGTTATATTTAGTTCCGTCGGAGCAGCAGCATAGCAACCCGCTTCCTTGTAATTCACACTTACTTTACCCGGGGATACTGCCGGCCAGTTTATTGTTATTGAATTATCTGCCGATCCTCCATCGGTAAAGCTTCCTCCTCCGGTAAATGTCCAGATATAATCAGACATGCCTGACGCTGTTGTATATGTTTGCGTGGATAGAACGCAAATGTCGTTAACGCCGGTGATGGAAGGTGTTGGTAAACCCTTTACAGTAAGGCTGACGTTCTGTGTTACTTCGCATGCATTACCATTAACTATCGACATTATACCCGAATACGGAGAGCCAGAAGCCGATAATCCGGCTGGTACGATTATTCCCGGAATAGTTCCAACACCGGATTCAGAGGTAAACGTTGTGCTACTCTGATTAGGTATACCTGACCAGTTAATGCTGTATGAGGTAGGGTTTTCTGTTGTTCCGAGATATTCCAGACCAGTTGTCTGGTCCGAACCAACATTATAACATACTGCTGAGATTGTACCGGTTGTGTTTATTGTAGGCAGTGGGTTAACAATTACATTCTTTGATGCTGTAACAGCAGTACACGTGCCGCCGGTTGTAGTAAGAGTAAGGCTTGCAGTTCCATGATATGCCGCAGGTGGCGTCCATGTTGCATTTAAGGTATTTATATCCGGAACAAAAGTTCCTCCATCTGAACTTGACCATGTTCCTCCTGTTGCAGAACCAGTCACAGAGCCATTTAGAGGAACAGTGGTTCCACCCTGACATATCGGAGTTATAACAGCATCAATGTTTGCTGTCGGAGGTGCATCGACAGTAAGTGTCCTGGTATCTGTGACTGTACATGATCCCTTTGTGGATGTAAGAGTCAAAGTGACTGAAGAAAGAGTTCCTGTTGCAGTGTATGAGTCATCTGTAGGATCTGCCGTGCCATTTGTATTAAAGCTGCCTGCTGCATCGTTGCTGCTCCATACGCTTGTTGCTGCCGGATCAACTGTTCCTCCAAGAGGGCCTGTTGTCGCATCCCTGCATATAATAAGCGATAATCCTGCTTCAACTACCGGTGGTGCATCGACTGTAAGTGTCCTGGTATCTGCGACTGTACATGATCCCTTTGTGGATGAAAGAGTCAAAGTGACTGAAGAAAGAGTTCCGGTTGCAGTGTATGTGTCATCTGTAGGGTCTGATGTACTATTTGTATTAAAGCTGCCTGCCGGATCATTGCTGCTCCAGATACCAGTTGCACCCGCATCAATTGTTCCTCCGAGAGGGCCTGTTGTTGCACCCCTGCATATAGTAAGCGATAACCCTGCTTCAACTGCCGGTGGTGCATCGACTGTAAGTGTCCTTGTATCTGATACTGTACATGATCCCTTTGTGGATGTAAGCGTTAATATAACCGTCGGCAAAGTTCCTGTTGCAGTGTATGTGTCATCTGTCGGGTCTGGTGTACTATTTGTATTAAAGCTACCTGCCACATCGTCGCTGCTCCATATACCTGTTGCACCCGCATCGATTGTTCCTCCCAGGGCGCCTGTTGTCGCATCCCTGCATACCGACATTGATGAGCCTGCTTCGACAGCAGGAAGTGCATCTACAGTAATCGACCTTGAATCTGTAACTGTACATGATCCCTTTATGGATGTAAGCGTTAATATAACCGTCGGCAAAGTTCCTGTTGCAGTGTATGTGTCATCTGTCGGGTCAGGAGTGCCATTATCATTAAAGGTGCCTGCCGGATCATTGCTGCTCCATTCACTCGTTGCGCCAGCATCGACTGTTCCTCCCAATGCGCCTGTTGTTGTGCCACGGCATATCGTCATTGCTAATCCTGCGTCAACTGTTGGGGGTTCATCTACAGTTAAAGTAAAAGTACATGTTCCTGAAGTATAAGTGATTGTATAAACGGTTTCGACTTGAGAAGCATCCGGGCTACCTGAAATCGTAAAAATATCTGTGCCATTATTAAAATTGCTGCTCATGCCTGAAGGTAAAGCAGGTAATATGCTTGCTGAACTTGCACCACTGAAATGGAACTTTGTAGTTGTGACAGATCCTCCAAGACATATATTCTGAGAAGATGAACCTTCAGTAGGAGTGCATTGCCCCATGGCCTTTTCAAAAAAAAACAGCAGAAAAACTATTGTGATTAATGAGAACTTTTTCATCAGAGGTTAGTTTGGTCAGAATATTCAGAACCTGAATTTCAACAGGGTTATCATAGAGTTATTCTCATAAGTATTTTTACCGACAGCAACTATATCATCACCATCGGCAACAACATCATAAGCGACCTGGTTACCTGTACCGCCCGAAATCCTGCGTTTGCCCTCATCGGGATAACCAAGCATGTCAGTAGCGAATATTATCATACTTCCCGAGGTTGTGGATCCATACTGGCCTGCCATCAGGAAAGAATTTGATTTATATGGTGAAATTGAATTAATTGTAAAAGCCTCTTCGGTGTCATTGAATTTTATTGCATGATGCTCTACTGAACCCCAGATTGTCCCAGTTATCTTCCATGCATATCCCTTTGAAGAACCTTCTGAATCTGTATTACCGGCAATAAAATATCCATCGGTTGTCACCTCAAAATCAGCGGCTGTCTGGTTATTCGCCAGTTCTATGAATCTTCCGCTCCTGGCGCTCACATTACTTATATCCTCATTAACTGAGAGAATAAACACATCTGTTCCCGTTGCGCTCTGATATCTGTCGGTAGTTCCCACAACAACATATCCTCCGGAACGATCGGCTTTGATGGCGACACCTTCATCATTACCCGTGAATCCGTAAGGAATGTACCGGATAATGTCAAGGTTGTTATTAATACTTAACAGGAGTATATCTTTCTTTCCACTCGCATTACCTGTATCATCTGACGATCCTCTTTCAACATCTGTTGCTCCGAGAATCAAATATCCTTCGGGTGTTTTAATAATATCATTTGCATATTGGTTCCCGGCAAGTGTATACACTTTTTCAGTGAATCCTTCGCCATTTGCAGCGAATTTCACAACATAGATGTCCTGAGCGCTTGATCCTGGGTTCATTATATACCCTGCAACAATCGAACTGCCGTCATCGAGTGTGATCACTTTTGTTCCGCAACTTGTCAGTTTTGAAGACGTAGTATCTTTCCTGATCTCCATACCCTCAGAGCCGGTCTCAATCAACGCTAGTTTTCTGTACGACCCTGTAATGCCTTTTTCAGGTGTGCGTAGAATTTTTGTGTACTGTCCTGCTATAAGATAGCCTTTACCGGTTGATGCTATTGAGTATCCGATATCATCATAGGCATCACCATAGAACTTTAAAATCTCCGGTGTGTCATCCTTTTCACAGGAGAAAAGAACTGAAAGCAAAAACAAACAAAAGAATGATCTTTTCATCGTCTATTCCTCTCTTTTAACCGGTTTGTAAAAAATGCGGGTATATCCGACACTAAAGTTCATGGCATTCAGCCTGAATTTATTCTCGCCTGGCATATAAAAGTAATATTTGTCAAGATTCTCCCCTTCGAACTTAAAAGGGGTAGTTTGTTGTCCAAGTCCGAAATTTGATCTTATCTCCCCAAAAAGAAAACCATCCCTTATCTTGAATTTTATTCCTCCACCCGCCTGAATGAACGTATTAAGAGGAACTCTTGGCAGGTCAGTTACATTATTTCCCTGATGATCATACGGATTATTTCTGTCAGTTGGGTTGAACTCACCGATGCCGTATGAATCTATACTTATTACCAGACCGGCTCCAAGCCGTGCGTAAGGAGTAAGTTTACCCCAGCGGAACACATCATACGTTGCCGATACAGGTATTTCAATCTGTTTCCTTATTTCCTCGAAACTATATTTTGCATAAATATTATCGGCATCAGACTTTATATCCCCCGTAAGACTAAAGGATAATTGTGAATATCCGAGTTCAGCATTCAGTTCAAGTCTGTCCTTAAGCCTGTATCTGGCTTCGATTGAACCATAGAAATTAGCTGCTTTTGATGAATATTTTTCTTCGGCATCAATACCAAAAAGAGGATTGTGCTCATTGACGAATACAAAAGGCAGATTGGTACCCAGATGAAGAGAGAACTGAATTACAACTTTTGATGAAAAATTATTAAACAAGCTCACAAAACTTGAATGGTCAGTCGGGCTGACTTTGTATTCAGGATTTTTTTTAAGAAATGCCAGCATTGTAGAGTCAGCCTTTTCAGAATTTTCATTGAAAAGATAAGTCTGGATAAGAAGCTTAAAAGCCTGTAAAGATTCTTCCCTGTTGAAGCCCGATTCAAGGCATCTGCTTATTAAGCCGGGTACCTGTTCAACCTGTCCCCGTTCAAATAATGTCTGGGCCGTCTGAAGTTTTTCTGCACACGATGGTTCCTGCTGAGAAAGAGCAGGAACTGTCAGAAGGCATACAAGACAGAGGCAGATCAGCCGTGAGAATCTGTAATGCGGGAAAATGTTCATTTAATCATTGTTTTATTGCACTTACCTTTAAATCATAGTCCTTATCCGGGCATGTCTTTTCATAAGGTATGTCGGAGGCAACATAGATCCTCCATTCTTCATGAGTCATATTCCTTGTTAAAAGGTTGCACATGTTACCAGTAAAATATCCAATATTAGATGGGCATGACTTAAGATTTTCAACTCCTTCGTATGCTCCGGATATTATAAGCTGCCCGTCATCGCTGAATTGCAGGATTGTTACAAAACCATCATAGTCATTGAATGTGATTGGAAGTTCAGTAAGGTCTGAAGGATTTGTGATATTGAAAATTTTCATCTTACTGTCATTGCCACCGGTAGCCATTTGTTTTAGCACGGGATTGAACCGGATATCGTTGACCTGTGCATCATGTGCTTTCACTGAGGAAACAATCTTTTTTGAATTTATATCCCAGAGCTCAACAAGACCCGCAGCATCACCTATTGCTAACAGATTGTTCTGAGGATTAAAACGAACAATCCTGATATCCTTTCCTGTTGGTTGAATCCTGAAGCTCTCATTCTTTCTTTCAGGATCCCAAACCATGACTTTACCGTCTGAGCTTATTCCGGCAATGAACTTCCCTCCGGAGGAAACATCAATTGATGTTATTTTAGTTGTACCATCATTAAGATCGGTGCTTGTCCTGGCGGCAAGGTCCCATTTAAGAACTCTCCCGTCCATAGCAGCGGAATAAATATATTTCCCATCATAAGAATAAATGAGGGATTTAATTTTTCCTTTATGTCCTGTGAGTACATAATCTCCACCATTCTGTTTCAAGGGTATCATCCTTATCGATGAGTTGCTTCCCGCGCAAGCAAGCCAATCGGCATTCGGGCTGATTGCAATGAGGTCGATAACCTCTACGGCGCCAGTTTTTTCGTTTATTCCTGAATAGACAACCTGAACGCTCTGCTCCTTGTTATCGAGCGACCACTTCAAAACCTTTCCGTCTGATCCTGATGTATAAAATTCTCTTTTCCCGGGGACAAAAGCCACACTTTTTATTTCACCGCTATGACCCTTGAATGATCTGCAGTCTGATGAACCTGACAGTTTTGCAACATTATAAAGGCCGGCATAAATATCAGCATCATTGTCAAGTCCTCCATTTCTTGAATTAAAAAGATAAGCCTGGTATGCCAGAACAGCCTGAAGATCGCGTTGGCCTGATGCCTGCACGGATTTTACTGCAAGAGCTTTACCAATAGATAAATTCCTGAGCATATTAGCTGTGTCGCGCTCTAACGTGGCAATGCTTCTCTGGTGATCGGCCCTGTCACGTGCCCTTTTTGCGGAATCTGATTGTACTAAAGCTACCTGCTTCTGTTCCTGGGCCAGCTGTTCATTCATCAGGGCAATTCGCCTTTGCTGCTCAGCAAGATTTCTGGCTTTTTCAGCCGCCTCTGCATTTTTATTTGCCTCAATGGCATTGGAATCAGCAATCTGCCGTTGTTGAAGAGCTTCCTTTGCACTGTTTTCGGCATTCTTTTTCTGGACTTCTTCCTGCTTTCTTGCTTCGACAGCAGCAATTGTCTGCCTGTCAGCTTCAATCTTCTGGACAAATGCGAATAGCATGAATCCTATTGAAAGAAGTGCAGCGGCGCCAACTATCATTGTAACGATCCTCATTACCCTGAGCTGACGTTTCTGAAGTTTTATTTTGTTTTCTTCTTCCTCATTGTATTCTTTTTCACTTGTCCTGAGATAGACCATAGCTCGTTCAAAAGCAGGATCATACCTTTTAGCCCAGGCTAATGTAGGTTTATGCTGGTCGCGCCAGGTGATTGCGATCTGAAGGTCGGGAGGTCTCCAAAGACTTGTTTTTCCCTGCTGGTACATTGCAGAAGCCTCAGAAAGCCTCATATACATCTGAACTGAAGAGGCTTCGTCTTCAACCCACTCTCTAAGCCTGTCCCACAAGCGCATAAGGCTTTCATGCGACAGGTCGATAATTGAATCCTCGCTAAGCTCTACATTCTGCCGGGGAGTTATGAAGGATCTGGAAGATATTCTGAATTTTTCAACAACCTCAAATATCTCTTCAGAAGTGCAATCTGCAATCGACATTATCGTCTTTGCCTTTGTCGGCCTTCTAATCCCTTTATTATCTGATCCTTTCTCTGTAATAGTCTTGAACAGTTTCTCACAGATCTCCTTCCCCCTGGCACTGAGCTCTTCATAGGCTTCATTTGCGTGCATTGACATTGCATTGCTCATTGTGCCAACAGAATCATAGTCAATTTTGCTAATCGGTCTTTCCGGCTCGTCCAGATCCTGCCAGTATGTCCATGTTCTCATCATTGCATGCTGCAATACAGGAAGCTGGTCGGTTCTGTCTCCAATATGATTTAATAAATCCTCTACAAGAGAGGGGTCAATCTTGGCGCCTGCGTATTTTACCGGTCCTTCAATTGCCTCCCTGTAGTTTTCCCTTCCCATGTGAGGAACGAGATAATTACTGTTATTGATCAATTGTGTAAGGCCCTGAAAATATGCGCATTCTCCGATAAAGTCGGAGCGCATTGTGATTATTGTGAAAATATTAACAGTAGTCTGGCTTACTGCATTGACCATCGAGTTGACGAAACTTTCAACCTGAAGGGTCTCTTTTGAGTTTAATGCCCCATATCTGAATAATTCCTCAAACTGGTCAATAACAAGAAGAACCTTCTCATCCTGAGCAAGCCCGAGCTCAGAGACCATAGCGGGTATACCGGCATGGTTATCAGGAAGTAATGCAGGTCCCTTATCATTATTTGGTGAGAGTGCACGGGCCAGATTACCAAAAGGATCATTCCCGGGCCGGAAAGTAACTATACGCCAGGAAGAAGATTTATCTTTCCGGATACCTGGCAGAACACCGCAATAGATCAGAGAAGATTTCCCGGTTCCTGATGCTCCCATAACAGTCACAAACCTGTTTTTGAGCAACTTCTCAAGAACTTCTTCACTCTCTCCTCTCCTTCCGAAAAACAAATCACTTTCTTCGGGAGAAAATGGTCTTAAACCCGGAAATGGGTTGAAGATCTTTTTTTCATTTTCTTTTCTCATAGGTTAAGCCTGATAGCTTAGTGCCAAACTAATGGTTTTATATTCTTATTCCAATTACAAGGATGTCATCAACCTGCTCATTGTTACCCATCCATGCGCTCAATCTTTCAATGAGCATTTTCTTCTGGTCTGCAACAGGTAACGGGCTTATTTCTCTGAGGAGATCCTCAAAACGCCTTGACATGAACTTTTTGTTTTCGCTTCCGCCAAACTGATCTTCAAAACCGTCTGAAAAAAGGTAACAACAATCACCAGGCATTACATCGATCTCATTGTTTTTAAACCGTTGCTGTTTATTCCCTTCAAAAGCTCCTATCGGGAACCTGTCGCCCCTGAATTTTAATATTTCATTGTTCCTGATAAGGATTAAAGGATTATTGGCTCCTGCAAACTCAACTTTCCTGCTATTCATATCGAATATACACAGAGCCATATCCATACCGTCCTTGATTGATCCTTCGCTTTTGTTTTCGTTGAGTGTAGTAATCACCCCTTCATTCAGCGCATCCAGAATATCTGCTGCTTTTCTTGCCTTTTTAACACTGACTGCATGATTTAACTGATTAAACCCGACTATCGACATAAACGCGCCGGGAACACCGTGGCCGGTACAATCGACGGCTGCAACCATAACAAGACCATCAGTTTCGCACATCCAGTAGAAATCACCGCTGACTATATCCTTTGGCATGTAAAGGATGAAATAATCCTTCAGGCAACGTTCAATAAGCTGGAATGAGGGAAGAATTGCATTCTGGATTCTGCGGGCATAGAAGATACTGTCTGTGATATGCTTCTTTTGTTCTTCAATCTTCTCTTTTTGTTTTTCGATCTTCTCAGTTCTCTCTTTCACCTTTTCTTCAAGTTCATAGGTATAACTCTCGAGCTGAGCCACCATCATATTGAATTTCTGGGAAAGAATCGTTATTTCATTGTTCCCGGTAACTTCCGCACGTTCCCTGAGATCACCGTTTGTAATCCGGTCGACATTCTCAACAAGCTTGATTATAGGAAGTGTTATCACTTTTGTTTTCCTGTAGATAAGATATGCAAGGATAAGCATTGTTATGCCGAAAATGAGAACAAATCTGAGGGCTTCCATTCTGAAAAGAGCCTGTTGCTCAGTAACATCTGAAACTATCCTTATTACAGAACCCTTATAAAGCTTGGATTCACGCCTGTCCATGTAGATGTACTGATACTGAAGCCATGTATCACCTGACTTCTCGACATGTGTTATAGTATTTTTTTTCTGGAATGCCGTAAGCAGCAGGCTATCCTGTCCTGCCACCTGCATGGCATCAATATTATATGTGAAAGGCTTGTCTGCCATGAGGAAAAGCTCAAGATCAATGATTCCCTTGGATTCCTTCTTGATCTCAGCTTTCATTCTCTCCATCTCTCTTATTACCTCTTCTGCCTTCTTTGAATATGCACCAAGCTCGATTATGTATTTCCCGTTTCTCGTAGCCAGGTATGAGTATTTTTTTGTCCTGTTTGTATTTGCCTCGATAGTAAAAAGGTCAACAACCAGTTCACCCGATTCAAAAATTCTTGTCAGGTAAGATTTGAATTGTTCTCCGAATTTAAAAAGATTTACACCGTAGTCTGCTTTAAATGTTGTGTTAATGACAATCCCATCCCTGTCGATCACGTAAATATCTTCATTCTGAGGATCCATTCCCAGGTCTTTTGCAATCTCATGAAGGTTCAGCTTTTCAGGGAGTGAAGTTTTGTTAAAATAATTATTTACAATTTCCTGGTTAAGAGTTTTCATCCTGTTGTTCAGCTCTTCTTCAATAAGCTGAAAAGCAATATCCTGGAATTGAAGGATCTTTGTCACTTCATTTGAGAGCAAACGGTTCCTCTCTTCCGCACTTGACTCTAGAACTGACCGTGTGCGCTGAAAATTAAATACTGCAAAGACAAGAAATGCGAGCAATGTCGGTATTGCAATATTGAAAATAAGCTGACGAAATATAGTTGTCTTTCGTGATGACATTAATTTTGTATCTCGTTTAAGTCCATATATTCAAGAATTTCACCTATTCTTTCGGGATATTGCCTGCAGAATTCATCAATAGAAGCAAGAGGAAGAATGTAGTAGGCGCTTCCCGGTTTAAGGGTTGTCCTGTTTTCGTTATAATGATCGATGTAAACCGACCCTATGTCGTTTATATCCCATGCAATGCATTCTGCAGCCCTAGTCCTGTCATTCAGATTATTTGTATATATTAACTTTTCTGAAAGCGAAAGTAATTCATCTTCAGGTATTTTGCAGAATATCTTCGAAAGGAAAAGTACTTTTTCGTAAATCAGATCCTCATCCTTATAATCATTTTTTAATATCAGATCAAGCCTCTTATGAACAGTTACCGGCAGACGATCCGAGACAGCCGAATATATTTTTTCATCAGAACGCTTCATTAACCTGACAGCTTCCTCCTGCATTATAGTTTCCGGGCTGAACAGTAATGCTGAAACAGATTCGGCAATATTACCATTGCTTATGCTCTCAATTTCTTTCAGTGTGCAAGCTTTGGTCCAGACAGTCAGAAGATTGTAATCACGGTTTATAATGTTCTCTGTAGTTTTTTCGTAAGGATGAATTTCACCCGGGAAGAAATGCCATAGATTCTTAAGTTTTGTCTCATCAGGAACAAGATCCAGCAAAGCCATGATCTTCGGTTTCAGAGATTCATCAATTACAATATCGATCATTTCAAGAGCAAAATTTCCGCTCTCAACTGTGTCCTTGTCAAGATTCTCTTTAATTTTCCGTATTGAGACCGGATCATAAGCAACTGACAGCAGATCAAAAAGAAATTTTTTCCATCTTTCGATGTCTTTATCCAGAATTCCAAGAAGGCCTGTGTCAAAGTTCTTCTGAATGCTGACCCTTGCAGCAAGATTCCACGTCATTATTGCTATAATGTCTGAAATCAGCTGATTCAGACGATCCTTTTCTTCGTCGGAAGGTATAAATCTGTTGTTCTGTAATCCCTGTGCAGCAGTTTCTTTTATCCTTCGTGATTGTGACCAGAGTCTTGAAAAAAGAAATGACGAGCTTTCATTTGATTGTATTTTACTCAGAATCCTGAGAATAGATATACCTGATGATGTATTTCCGGAGACTGCCATGTAGTATCTCTGCAATTCTTCAGTCGCATCATTCCCGAATGAAAGAAGAACAGCAGATGCATCTGCCTCAAGTGACGGATTTCCCAGGCAGTTGCATACCTCAGTAAGCATATCGGCAATTCTGAATTTACCGATAATATATATCGCAAATCTTTTTGACTCTACTGAATTGTCGCGCAAAAGGCGTAAAATTTCTGCAGTCTGAGGCACTCTTGTTCCGGATAAAATCTTTCTGGCATATAAGCTCCTGCTTCCCCCATCATTACCAGAATTTTTCTCAACCTCCTTTAGCGCCGCTTCAGATTTCCGCCGGATCTCTGCATCGATATTGTCATCAACAGAAATTTTCCTGAGAACAGGAATCAGGTTAATGTCATTGTTCTCAGTTGATTGTCTTATTATATTTTCAAAGTATAAATTGCCCTGATTTTTTTCGAATTGCAGGATATCATCAGAAATAAGTCTGAAATAATCCCTTCTGAATAAATATTCCGCCGAGAACCTGTTTTGCAACTTTACTCCTTCCGGGATTACAGGTTTCTCATCCGGCGCAGCTGTAGCTTCCAGGGCTCTTCTTATGGATTTCCTGTATTCAGAATAGAGGAGGAAGGCAGTGAATATCCAGAGAAGAATTATCACAAGAAGAACTACAGAAAAATGAATCAGCTTTATAAAACTTAACATCCCCAGCCCTGCAAGCAAAAGACCTGAAAGCAATGCAGCTATTTCATTTACAGTTCCGTCCATTGCAGACTGAACCTCAAACCTGACCTTTTCATCAATTGTCTGGTAAATAACTTTAAAAGAAGGCGATTCAATAGAGTCCTTAAGAGATTTCGAGAAAAGCCTGCTTAGTGCAAGGATAAGGAAGAATATCAGGAAACCTGAAGCAGCTGCAGGTGTGTATCCCATTGTCAGACCTATTAAAATAGCGATAGCTGCAAGTATTGATACGAGGATCGGAGAAAGAGTAAGTGTAACTTTGATTCCGTAGTTACGGATAAGATAAGAAAAAGCAAGCAGCTTCACAAGCAATGTGAATATCATCATGCTTCCCGTAAATATCCCGAGAAACCTTGCCATATCCTCTTCCGAAGGATATTGCTGTCTTGTTACAGCCATGAATGAGTATTGCACAAAGAAGGCTGTCATCACTGAAAGTGCGACAAACAAAGCCATTATAGCAATATACCTGTCTTTTTTTATTACTGAAAGCACTGATGGTTCTTCTTTGGGCACATCAGCCTTTTTCACAGAAACAAGGTTAAATCTTGAGCCGATCAACATTTGCAGAAAAGTAGCGGCAAATACTGCAAATGCACAAATAAGAAGAATATTGTGCGACTCGAAATTAAATGAGAGAACTACAGGAATAGTATAACAACTAACAATTATTCCTGCAACGAGTCCTGAATCAACCAGACCAAAAAGACGTTTGCCCTGCCTTAATGTAAACAGCCTGCCTGCTGTGCCCCAGAAGCCAAGTGCGGCAAGGATATTTAGTGGCCCGAGCATTATGAAGACAAGAAAAACGATCCATCCTGTTTTAGTCATCAGGAGACCGAACCATAATAACAATGTCAGTAATGTAACAGTAAAGAGATTGGCAACAGCGAATTTCTTAAAACTGAGTTTTGTCTGAAGCCAGGTGTACAGAGATGTAAGGATAATCCCCGCAATTCCTGAGAGGACATACGCCTTTGCCATCATTTTCTCATCAAAGATCGATAGGAACAAAGAATGGGCGCTTATATCGAATGCACCAAAGAAAACTCCAAGAAATATCGACTGGGTAAGCAACATCGATACCATCGATTCTTCACCCGGTTCCACCCCAAGGAGAGCAAAGATCCTGTCTCTCATACAATCCCATATAAAATAAGACTCACTAAATTAGTAATTTAATACAAAATGCGAAGGATTGTTGAATTTTTGTTAGTTGAAAATGTATCAGAACTGATTACAATCATCCTTCAACACTGAAATTACGCCAGCCAAAATGACTGATTTCAGAACAATTTTTGCAGAAGATGATGCGGGAATTAAAGCCTTGTATTAACGATTCCTGCCAGCTGTACTATGTCAGGACTATTCCCGTTTATTGTAATTTCAGCCTTATTGTAATACTTTTCTCTCTCACTTAGTTTTTCATTTATGTAAGTGAGCAGGTCACTATTTTCAATTGAACTTATTAATGGTCTGCTTTCTTTTTCTCCTGATAACCTTGATGTGAGTTCTTCGGGAGTCATATTCAGGTATACTGTAATCCCATGAGAGAGCATAAAATCGATATTATTGCCGTAACATGGAACTCCGCCACCTGTTGATATTACTGTATTTCTGAGAGATTCTGTATTTTTAAGAGCGTCAGACTCAAGTTTCCTGAAATACTCTTCACCTGACACAGAAAAGATCTCTTTGATACTTTTGCCTGCAGTAATCTCTATTTGTTCATCAAGGTCAGTGAATTTCCAGTTCAGAATAGAAGCAAGCTTTTTCCCAATGGTTGTCTTGCCGCTGCCCATGAATCCTATGATGTAAACTTTATCGCGGGCCATTATAATTCAAGGGTCATTTGTGCAGGGTCGTCAGGGAAATCCTGCGGTTTAACCGGATCATCGTCCTCAGGCGTCTCCGGTGTTTCAACCTGGGTCTCCTTCTTCACAACAGGCTCAATTTCCTGGATATTATTGACTGTAAAACTAGTCAGGCGTTTCCCTTTAGCTTTATAGCTCTTCACTCCAATGAATTCAGCGACCTCAATTATTTCGTTGTCGCGATCTTTATGCTTGCCGCCAAACTGAATTTCAAACCGCGGGTATTCAACCTCAGTAATGCTTAAAAGCTTTGATTCGGGATGCTCATTTATAAAGCACTGGGGCTTTTCTGATTCCTCTATGTTGAACCGTTTTACGTAATAGAATTTCTGCTCAGCATCCCAGTAAACTGCTGAATATACTTTCCCCGGCTTGTACTTCTCAATTATAAGAATATTATCTTCAAAATGGCCCGACAGGTCGAACCCCGAAAGTCTGAAGAAACCATTTTTAGTAATTACGAGAATCCTGTCATCGGCGCTGAATTCTCCAAGATAGATCCCTCTCGAATCAACATTCAGGCGGAAGACAGCATCATCGAACCATATTTTCCTTCCTCCGAGAGTAGATAAACCCTTTTCCTTCAGAGCTACCTTATGAACAGGGTTTCGGGTCAGGATATTACCCATCGATGATTTGCCCTTGATGTCGAGCTGTCCGAAGTCAAACTCAAAAACAAGCTTCTTAAGTCTTGCTTTTGGCTTATGATGAACCTTAATAACCTCTGCTTCCCCATTGGGGTTGACTGACAGATAAACGATCTTTGAACCCGGTGTGCCCTTTGTTAGATTATATTCCTTATCGCGTGTAAGACCTGAAATAGCGCAACGTTTTACCATCAGGTTCCCGTCCTTGCCATCCTGGTACACAATGTTGTAGATTGTTCTTTCATCATTCTTAAGAAAGACCTTTACATGCAGCAGATCGTTTCCGACAAATATCTTATCGTCGACCTTTGTAATAAGATAAACGCCGTCTCTCCTGATAACCAGAATATCATCAATATCCGAGCAGTCGCATATAAATTCGTCTTTCTTTAATCCTGTACCAATAAAGCCTTCCCTGAAGTTAGCATACAACTTTGCATTGTTGGCCACAACCTTTGTTGCTTCAATTGTATCGAAGCTTCTGATCTCTGTCTTTCTTTCCTTCCCTTTACCATACTTCTTCTTCATCTGTCTGAAGTAGTTTATTGCATAGGGAATAATATTGTTAAGATGATTTTTTACTTCGGCAAGCTCAGTTTCAAGGCCTCTTATATGCTCATCGGCTTTTTTGATATCGAATTTTGATATCCTCTTGATCTTAATCTCCGTGAGCTGGATTATATCCTCTCTTGTCACTTCTCTCATGAGAAGCTTCTTATACGGATCAAGACCTTTGTCGATGGTTGTAATTACTGATTCCCACGATTCACAACCTTCAATATCGTGATATATCCTGTTCTCAATGAATATCTTTTCAAGCGATGACAGGTGCCATTCTTCTTCGAGCTCCGCCTTTCTGATGTTGAGTTCCGACCTGAGAAGCTCAACAGATCTGTCAGCAGAATGCTTCAGAATCTCGCTCACACCCATGAAAGATGGTTTGTCATCTACAATCACGCACGTGTTGGGAGAAATTGAATACTCGCAATCGGTAAATGCGTAAAGGGCATCAATAGTTTTATCAGGTGAAGTTCCCGGCACAAGCTGGACAACGATTTCAACATT
Organism: Bacteroidales bacterium; assembly: GCA_036261265.1. Taxonomy (GTDB): domain Bacteria; phylum Bacteroidota; class Bacteroidia; order Bacteroidales; family VadinHA17; genus LD21. The sequence continues at coordinate 13,987 of DATALC010000003.1, read as the reverse complement.
GGCAGCAGTATTGTCGTCTATTTTCCTGATCTTGATCTTCCCTTTTTCATTTGCTTTTATTATTGATTCAATAAGTGAGGAAGTAGTTTTCCCGAAGGGAATTTCAGTTATTACAAGTTCCTTTTTATCGGCTTTCTCGATCCTTGCCCGTACTTTAACAACACCGCCGCGCTGACCGTCATTGTACCTTGAAACATCTACCATTCCTCCAGTCGGAAAATCAGGATAGAGAACAAAATCCTTTCCTTCAAGGTAGGATATTGTTGCATCAATAAGCTCATTAAAATTATGCGGAAGAATCTTAGACGCCAGTCCTACAGCTATGCCTTCTCCTCCCATTGCAAGAAGGAGCGGGAATTTTACAGGAAGTGTAACAGGCTCTTTGTTACGTCCGTCATAAGAGAGTTTCCATTCAGTTGTTTTCGGATTGAAGACAACATCGAGTGCAAATTTCGAAAGACGTGATTCGATATATCTCGGAGCGGCAGCTCCATCGCCTGTAAGTATATTTCCCCAGTTTCCCTGTGCATCGACGAGAAGATCTTTTTGCCCGAGCTGGACAAGCGCATCTCCTATTGATGCATCACCATGAGGGTGAAACTGCATTGTATGGCCTATTATGTTGGCTACTTTGTTGAAACGGCCGTCATCCATCCTGCGCATTGAATGCAGGATGCGGCGCTGAACAGGTTTCAGGCCATCGTGAAGATGAGGAACCGCTCTTTCAAGAATAACATACGAAGCATAATCAAGGAACCAGTCCTTGTACATCCCTGATAGCGCTGTAACAGAGTGAAGAGCAAGCGGACCCTCGCTTTCACCTGCCTTACCATCCTGGTTGATATCTAGTTCTTCTTCCATCCGAGCGGCAACATTTATTCAACTTCTTCCTTTACAAGATCTTCTTCAATCCTGAGATTGTCAATTATAAAATCCTGCCTTTCAGGAGTATTTTTTCCCATATAGAACTCAAGGTAACTTACAACCGAGTCGTTTTTCTTCATTCGTACAGGCTCAAGCCGCATATCCTTGCCAATGAAATGCCTGAACTCATCCGGTGAAATCTCACCAAGGCCTTTGAACCTTGTAATTTCAGGATTCGGGCCCAGTGATGAAATCGCTTTAGCCTTTTCATCCGGTGAATAGCAGTATCTTGTCTCCTTTTTATTTCTTACCCTGAATAAAGGCGTCTGCAAAATATAAACATGACCCTTTTTTACTAGATCAGGAAAGAATTGCAGGAAAAAAGTGAGCAGCAGCAACCTTATGTGCATTCCGTCAACATCAGCATCTGTTGCAATAACAACATTGTTATATCTCAGATTCTCAATTCCATCCTCTATGTTAAGAGCTGCCTGAAGAAGATTAAATTCTTCATTCTCATAAACTATCTTCTTTGTAAGACCATACGAATTCAAAGGTTTACCACGAAGGCTGAATACAGCCTGAGTTTCAACGTTCCTCGATTTTGTGATTGATCCGCTTGCGGAATCACCCTCGGTTATAAATATTGTTGAATCGAGCTTGTTTGCATCATTTGTATTGAAATGAGTCCTGCAATCGCGCAGCTTCCTGTTGTGAAGACTTACTTTTTTCGCCCTGTCGCGAGCGAGCTTCTGGATTGAAGATATTGCTTTTCTTTCCTTTTCAGATTCCTGGATCTTTTTCAGGATAGTTCCGGCAATTTCTGAATTTTTATGAAGAAAATCATCAAGGTGTTTTTTTACAAAGTCAATAATAAACTGTCTTATTGAAGGCCCATTTGGTCCCAGATCCTTTGAACCAAGCTTTGTCTTTGTCTGCGATTCAAATATCGGTTCCTCAACCTTGATACTTACAGCTGCAATAATGGACGATCTGATATCAGACGGATCGTAATCCTTTTTATAAAATTCCCTGATTGTTTTTACGATGGCCTCGCGAAATGCTAGCAGATGCGTTCCGCCCTGGGTTGTATTCTGACCGTTGACAAAGCTGTAATAGTCTTCACCATATTGGAATCCGTGAGTGAATGCAATCTCAATATCTTCTCCCGCCAGATGCACTATCGGATAAAGTCCCTCTTTGCTCATGTTCTCATTGAGAAGATCCGCAAGTCCGTTTCTTGAAAAGAATTTGTTGCCGTTGAAGTTTATAACAAGACCCGTATTGAGATATACGTAGTTTTTCAGCATTGAATCTACGTATTCCGAGATGAAGTAATAATTGCCGAACATCTTTTCATCGGGTGTAAAGATCACCTCAACCCCATTCTCTTCATTTGTTGCAGCAACAGGATGATCTTTTACAGGGATCCCGTACTCAAACTCGGTTTCTTTCAGTTGTCCTTCCCTGACTGATCTTATAATGAATTTTTCTGAAAGCGCATTTACAGCTTTAACCCCTACTCCATTAAGCCCAACTGATTTTTTGAAAGCTTTCGAATCATATTTAGCGCCTGTATTCATTTTAGACACGGCATCCACAACTTTCCCGAGGGGAATACCGCGACCATAATCCCGTACTCTTACCTCATGCCCGTTTATCGAAACATCGATCTTCTTGCCGAAGCCCATCATGAACTCATCGAGCGCGTTATCCATCACTTCCTTGAGAAGGACGTACACACCATCATCCTGCGAAGATCCGTCTCCCAGCTTTCCGATGTACATACCGGGCCTCAGCCTGATATGTTCGCGCCATTCAAGAGTCTTGATATGTTCCTCAGAATACCCTGCTGCTGATGTCGACATATTTCAGAATTTTGGCGCAAATATAACTAAATAACTTTTGCGGGTGCCAGTGAATTTTTCAACAGGCGACCTTGTTTTTTGCACCACAGCGTGACGAGGAGCTTGAGTGAGAGCGAGAGCGACATTGAAACTTTAGTCACTCGTAACTTTAGTCGCTTTAGTCACTAATCCAGAATTCCCATCTGCCTCATAAGAAGCGCTGCATTCATCTTCTTTGTAATACCTTCCTGCAGCTTGTAATCGAACATTATTGTTTCACCATCGATGACGATCTCGAAGCACACATTAAAGATCCTGTCTGGAAATTCATATTCAAGATCGCCGAGCGAGATGTCGTGGGTAGCAATAAGACCTGTACCGAACGATGGAATAAGCTTTTTTATGAACAGCTTTGAGCCAAGACTCTTGTCTGCTGAATTTGTCCCTTTGAGAATTTCATCGAGAATGAAGAAGACCGGCTCATTCCCTGTTATTTTTGATTTCAGTGTTTTAAGTCTTTTTAGTTCAGCATAAAAATATGATTCATTCCCGGCAAGCGAATCTGTGGTTCGCATGCTTGTGAAAAGTTTAACAGGAGAAAATTCAAGCCTTCCGGCACATACAGGAGCTCCTGCCATTGCAAGTATATAATTCACGGCTACAGTTCTGAGAAAGGTGCTTTTCCCGGCCATGTTCGCCCCTGTGATAATACATATATTTCCCCGGTCTGAAAGCTCAAAATCGTTGCATACACGTTTATCTTCGCTGATCAAAGGATGTCCCAGTCCTGTTGCAGAAAAGACTTTCCCATCTTTGGACATCACGGGATAAGAGAAGTCAGGATTATTGTAAGCAAAATTACCTAGTCCTGAATATGCATCAATTTCAGCAAGTATTTCCAGCCACACCGGAAATTTATCCTTATAGTCGGACTTCCATTTTTCAAGTCGTCTTATACAATGATAATCCCATAACAACAAAGCATTAAGTGAAAAACCAACAAGAAGATTGAGCCTGCTGTCGAAAGATTGTATTATCCTTCCAAGCTTCTTAACCGAAGTCGAAGCCGATACTTCGTCGCTTGCGATCTGGTTCCTTATCGCTTTCAGGTATTCAGACCTGAATGATTCTTCAGCTATTACATTCAACAGGCTTTTGATTGAAAATAGATAGCCGTATCTGCCTGAAACTGCATTATGAATCCTGTTTGTTGTTTTCAGTCCGGCAGATACATACGCAAGATTCAAAAGGAGCAACATCACAAAAACAGAATAATGTATAAGTCCTGCTATAAGCATAATCACTGAGATACATGCAATTACAGGAAGAACATATATCAGGATCTTTCTTGTACCGGAAGCCTCAATATATTGTTTCTCTGAAAGCCAGTAAGTAAAATTCATGATGTTTTCTTTTCCAAACGGGACCTTCATCCCTGAAGCCATGAATTTCTGCCGCCATTCTCTCTTAATTGCAAGCTCCCTGATTATCTCCTGCCTTCTCATCAGATCTGATGATAGACTAAAGGGATCCGATAACCATCCTGCAAGAACATCCCTTCCATAACCTGTCACAGTCCTGTTCAGGTATTGGAATAATGAGTTATCCCCAAAGAGATCGACATCAAATGAAAAATCGTGTGAAAAATCTGTATAATCGCGACCACTATCGAAACCCGAGAGATCTCCGTTGAGAACTCCGGCTTCTTTGATGTTAATTGAGCTGAGATTGCCTGCAATTTCTTTTTTATCGCTATGATCCGAATACAACCTCAGAAGAAACAGAAACAGTATCACCGTTATAAATGCAGAGGCTATCGCCAGTCCGGATAAATGTTCAATAAAAAATATAACTGTTATTATTATTCCTCCGGCAAAGCACAGGAATCTAAGAAGTGATAAGACAAGGAGTTTTTTATCTTCTTTTTTTGCAATATTTCTGAAGTTTTGAGATGCTTCAATGTATGAGTTCCTGAGTTCTTCTCTTTTCATGATCAGAAAGTTAATGCTATTACTCGCAGTACACTGCTTTTATTATAATAATCATCGCTTCGGGGATCAAAATTCCATATCCATTCCTGTTTCATCTCAAATGAAGGGAGATCAGCCAGTAATGTCGGAACGATGGTTTCAGCGCCATTGTTTCCATAGAAGATTTCATCAGTATCGGTTATCAGAACAGCCCTATGCCGTTGCAGGAAGTCAATGTGCTTCTTTTGTATCATTTTTCTGAAATCAACAATTTCTTCCTCGCACGCTACAGCTCTTTTCCTTATTAACTCCACAGGAAGATTTTCAAGCTGCGTGAGGATATTTAATGAAATGATAAGCCCGGGATTGGTCCCAGGAATGAAATCCGGGACAGTGATTTCTGCTAATGATTTCATTTTCCTGAATAAATACTTCCGTGATTTTTCCCATACCTGCCTGATGAGCCCACCTGTAACATCAGCTTCAATGAGCTTCACATTTGTATATCCTGAAACCTGAGCACTGACATCAGGTGGATGTATTATATCAACAAGATCAATTGAAGAAATCCTTTCAGTCATCTCAGCAAGAGGAAGGTCAAGAAGCCAGCCGCTTCCAAGTACAGTGAGCTTTTCAGGCTTGAACAGTTCTATCGCATTTAAAATATAAGACCTGCAGTTCTCATTATGTTTTTCCCAGGCTCCTCTCTGCTCAAAATGCCTGTTTATCAGCCCATGCTGATAGCTGTAATAACCCATGCGGTGTAATATCCTCCTGTATTCAGGACTGTGCGCCATTTTTTATCCGGATATCTGAGAGTCCCGAAGTTATAATTTCCCTGAATTTTACGGCAAGCTCGTCCGGATTTTCTGTTCCCAGGGAGTTTACATCGACAGGATCTAGTACCCGGAGATAAACATTATGCCTTCCATTGAAGATCAGTTTATGACGAGGCAGCAGATCACCGGTACCGTCAATTATGACCGGTAATATCTGAACGCCCGTTTCGACAGCAAGCTGGAACGCACCCCGCTTGAAAAATCCGACTGTTCCATTCACCGATCTTGTTCCCTCGGGAAAGATCATTATTGAAGTATTGTTCTTAAGATGAGTATATGCTCTTGCAATCATTGTCGCTTTACTATCACTGTCATTCCTGTCAACAACAAGATAATCTGCCATCCGCAGATACCAGCCAAGAAACGGCACTCTTGTATTCTCAATTTTAGAAACCCATTTAAAACTGTATCCAAGACAATTTATTATAAGAATATCGAGAATTGACTGGTGATTTGAGATGATTACATAAGTAGAATTTTTCTTTGCTTTTTCCTTACCCTCAACGTGAATTTTCAAGACAGGCACTGAATGTGCAAGAATAGCGCTTTGAAATAAAAGGATGCGGTGAATGACCTTCCGGTTATTATCAAAAGGAAGCGCTGCAAGCCATATCAGAAAAGTGACAGGAAAAAACACAACAAGAATAACTAATCCTGCAACCCAGGTCAGTACTGATCTGACAATATTCATAATGTTCTACTAAAAGAAAACAGAATAATCAATTTCATTTATTTGAGATTGCTCAAGAATTTCCTGTATAACTGAAGGCATGTGTCTCTTGCCTTTAAGTTTTTCAGCAACACCTTCCAGCGATGAACTATCGATATTACATTCATGTATCAGGCCCTCTCTGACAAACAGCGAGCAATTTACATTTTTCCCTCCGATGACCAGCGCATTTAAAAACTCATATTCAGGACCATAGGCGTAATTCCATTCCCATGTTTTATATTTCGATGACAGTTTTTCTATTTCAATATTTTCTTCAACCGGAATGTTGTGGAATCGCAAACCTTTCATTGTTTTTGAGAAATACTCAGCCATGTTGTTTCTAAGCTGTTCTGCGCTGTAATTGCTTTTCAACAAACTCGATAGATTTGTCACCGGTGATGGCCTGGATGCAACTGCCCTTGTTCTGTAAGCAGAAGTATCAGTCCTTATACTGCCTCTCAGTCTCTCCAATGAGGCATTCCAGAGAAGCGTCCCGTGATGCAACACACGATTCCTGTAAACATGTTCTGCATTCCCTGATATTTTAAATCCGTTTACTTTTATATCACTTCCGTCAAGCACTGCATCTACTCCAAGCTCATGAAGAAAAGCAATTACAGGTTGGGTGTACCGCCTGAAATCAACCTGCTTTCCTGATTCACAATTCCTTATAAAACAATAATTTACATTACCCTTGTCATGAAATACTGTTCCTCCGCCTGAAATCCTCCTCAGAACAGGTATGTTGTTTTCATATAAATACAATGAATTGACTTCCCTGTGAATACACTGGTGCTTACCCGAGACAACCGAAGTATCATTTATACTCAGAAGAATATACTCCTCCGGCTGCTGCTTAAGAAAAAACTCTTCGGCAGCAAGATTATGAAACGGTTTATCGCTGTCTGATATAATGAGATGCATATCTTGCACCTTTGAGTACTTTATACCCAAATGTTAAATAATGTCCTGCCCCGTTTTTTGGATCATGCGTCTTCTGGCCGTATAAACATAAGCTGAATAACAAAACCATCCCACCAGAGCTCCATAGATTGACCCGCAGAGAACATCACCTGAGTAATGTACACCAAGATAAATCCTGGTATAACCGACAACCAGGGCCCAGATGATTATGAAGAATGTGAACCAATTTTTCCTTATAAGAAGAAGGCTTATCAAAGCAACATTGAAAGCATTTGCGGCATGAGATGAAACGAATCCGTACATGCCTCCGCATTTGCCGTTAACAATGTAAACAAGGCCTTCAAGCGCAGGCTCATGGCATGGACGTGGCCGCATAACAAGATTCTTTATCAGCACGGATCCCCTGTCGGCAAGCAAAACTGATAAAAGAATAAAGACAAGAATAAGAAAGAACTGCTTTTTTTCCTTCACTGCAATCCAGGTAAGTATTGCAACATAAAGCGGGACCCAGATCAATTTTCCGCTAAGTGTGTACATAACAGGATCGAGCCAGTTATAATGCAGTGAATTCATAAAAAGAAAAATCTGTTGATCGAGATGTTCAAGATGTTCAAGCATTATTTCAACGATTTAGTTCCCGCCAGATCATGTCTTTCAGGGTTGTTATTCCCTGGCCGGTGAGAGAAGATATGAATACTCTTGGGATCTCCGGCAGGTCTTTGCGAATTTCATTTGTAAGTTCCTCATCGAGCATATCGGATTTTGAGATTGCAAGAACCCGCTTTTTGTCGAGTAGTTCGGGATTATACTCTTTCAGTTCATTAACAAGAATTTCGTACTCAGCAGTAATATTTTTGCTATCGGCGGGTATCATAAAAAGCAGCATCGAGTTTCTTTCGATATGCCTAAGGAACCGTATTCCCAGACCTTTCCCTTCATGCGCGCCTTCAATTATTCCCGGAATATCGGCCATCACAAATGATTTATTCTCACGATAACTTACGATTCCAAGATTAGGAACTAATGTAGTGAAAGCATAATCGGCTATCTTTGGTTTTGCAGCTGAGACAACCGAAAGCAATGTCGATTTTCCGGCATTTGGAAAACCCACAAGACCAACATCAGCTAATATCTTTAATTCAAGAATGAATTCGTCTTCTATGCCTTCCTCCCCAGGCTGGGCATATCTTGGGGTTTGGTGTGTTGCCGATTTAAAATGAACATTGCCTTGTCCGCCGCGTCCGCCTTTTGCAAGAATTCTTTCTTCGCCGTGTTCTGTGATTTCAAACAGAGGATCTTCCGAGTTTGTTTTTCTTGCGATTGTGCCGAGCGGCACCTGTACTATCACGTCCTTGCCATCGGCCCCTGTGGATTGCTGCCGTCCTCCCGCACCGCCATTTTCGGCAAAAATATGCCTCTGGTACTTAAGATGCAGCAGTGTCCACATCTGGTCATTCCCTTTAAGGATTATATGTCCTCCCCGGCCGCCGTCACCGCCGTCGGGTCCGCCCTTCGGCTCGAATTTCTCCCTCCTGAAGTGCGCAGATCCTGCGCCTCCGTTACCTGAACGGCAATAAATCTTTACGTAATCGACAAAGTTCGAGGAGGACATAATATTATTTTACTACAATAACAATTTAACCCCTTTGTGTTTCCCCCGAAAGGGGAAATTATTTTTTCTACCTCTCTTTAAATGTCTGATTTCCGGCATTATTCTTCTCCCCTTCAGGGGAGATGCCGCGCAGCGGCAGAGGGGTATTGTTTTTCTATCCACTACATCACCTTCTTCACTTCCTCTGAAAGCCTTCCGAATATATCTTCAATTGATCCCATCCCGTTAACAGGAGAATATATGCCCTTCTTCCGGCAATAATCAATTATAGGCTCTGTTTTTTCCTTGTAAACATCGATCCTGTTTTCGATTACCTTAGGATCTTTGTCATCAGGTCTTCCTGAAACTTCAGCCCTGGCGACAAGACGTTTCACAAGCTCATCATGATCAACATCAAGAACAAGCATGCTGTCGATCTTCATGCCCCTGTCGTTCAGCATTTTCTCGAGAGAGTCTGTCTGTGCAACTGTACGCGGGAAACCATCAAAAAGGAAACCTGACTGACCTTTACTGTTGTCGATCTTATTTGCAATCATCTGGATCACAACTTCATCGGGAACAAGCTCGCCTTTCGACATTATCTGGCTCATCCTCTTTCCAAGCTCGGTGCCTGCAGCTATTTCAGCGCGCAGCATATCGCCTGTCGAGAGATGAAGAAGATTGAATTTCTCAGCCAGTCTTACCGACTGTGTTCCTTTGCCTGACCCCGGAGGGCCGAAAATCAGAAAATTAAGCATTTGAAATAAAGTTTATGTTTATTTGATTAATGAATACACTGAAGGATAATTTCTTCCATAACCATCATAGTCAAGACCATATCCTACAACAAAATCATTTGGTATTTCGATACCAACATAATCCACAGGGATCTTTTTATTATATACATCAGGTTTAAGGAACATTGTTGCAATCCTCACCTCTCCTGCTTTCCTTATCGTAAGCTCACCCATTATCCTTTCAAGAGTATGGCCCGTATCAACAATATCCTCAATTACTATGACAGTTTTGTTCTTAATATCCTCATTCCAGCCAATAAGCTCTTTCACTGTTCCTGTCGAAGTAGTTCCCTGGTATGAAGCAAGTTTCACAAATGAGATCCTCGCCTGAATTTCAATACGCCTGAAGAGATCTGCAGCAAAAAGAAAAGCGCCGTTCAGGATTCCAAGGAAAACAACATCTTTTCCCTTCATATCCTCGTTAATCTGCTTTGCAAGCACTTCTATTCTTGCCTGGATTTTTTCCTGCGAGATCAATTCCCTGAAATTCTTGTCAAGTATCCTTATCTCTTTCATCAATTTAGCGTATTTGCGAGTGCGAAAATATGAAATTAAAAGCTTATTTTTGTACTTGTCAGCAAGTTAAATTAATAAGCGCATGGAACCGGTTGTAAGCATCATAATGGGAAGCACTTCTGATCTTCCGGTGATGGAGAAGGCTGCGGAGTTGCTTAACAGCTTCAGCATTCCTTTTGAAATGAATGCCTTGTCGGCTCACAGAACGCCTGAGGAAGTTGAGAAATTTGCAAAAGGCGCCGAAGGAAGGGGAATAAAGGTTATAATCGCCGCCGCCGGTATGGCCGCTCACCTGCCCGGTGTAATTGCAGCAATGACGCCTCTGCCTGTAATAGGCGTTCCTATAAAAGCTTCACTCGAGGGTCTTGACTCTATCTTTTCCATACTTCAGATGCCTCCGGGAATACCTGTAGCTACAGTAGGGATCAACGCAGCACAGAATGCAGGGATTCTTGCAGTTCAGATAATTGCAGCAGGCAATCCTATACTGATGAATGAAATGATCAAGTACAAGGAGTCGCTTAAGAAGAAGATCGTGCAGGCTAATGAGGAACTCAAAGCTGTAAAATACCCGTTCAAGACAAACTAAATCCGGTTTCAGAAGAAAAGCCTGACCTGAAACCTGAAGTCCTCTTTATTTTCAGTATCACGGCAGGAGGTTATGCCGTATTTAAATCTTATGTCGGCAAAATCCTTTACTTCATATTTCAGCATAAGATAATTTCTGCTTCCTTCACCTGAAAGAGCCGGAATCGACATGCTGTAAAGAATATCGTTTTCATACACGTAAAGTCTTGAATTCCATCCTTCAGTACTGAAAAGGCAATACCTGAACCAGAAAGTCAGCGGTATTTTCTGTAGTTTATATTCTGCATCCTGGGAGATAAGCATACCATTTTCTGATAATGATCGTTTATAATCAATTTTTGTCGTAAATGTGAGATTCCCGACCGGGGCATATCTGAATGTTGTTCTTACATAGTCAGATATATTTGAATTCTGTAAAGGAATGCCCTGTCCCTCCTGTTCATCTGTCATTGTGATTGAATGATTGTACCTGATTTCTGCTGAGAGATTCTCAAGAGGAAGATAACTGACCCTGATTTCCTGTCTTACTTTTGATGAAGGAGAGCTGTTCCTGTATCTCAGCCATGGATATCTTACGAATTCACACCCTGATAAAATGAATAAATGTTTCGAAGCTTCAAATGAGAAATTGCCTGTAAGGCCTTCTTCGTTGCCTGATTTGCCCCCCGGACCTTTCCCATGTAAGCTTATAAAAGAGCTTTCAAAGTTCCTGTAAAGGAAATTTAATGTCAGCCTGCCTGAAGGTTTCAAAGAAATTCCCTGAATAATGGCATAGCCTGATGAAGAGTTTAATGTCGTCTCTCCATAAAGTGACATCTTGCCAAGCACACTGTTGTAGTAAAATGAAAACAGGCTGTTCCTTTTCCCTGTAAAATCAAATACATGCCCGGGATCAACATCTTTAATGAAAGGAACTGACAACCTGTCCTCAGTCAATGCAAAACCTGTCCTGACTTTTTCAAAATCGCAGATAATGTTTGCACCGTATGAAATGTCTGTAAGTACATCTTTTCTGAGCTCAAGAGCCGGGGTATTATGAAGACCTGATGTATAAAATCTCTCTACATTCTCACCGGTGTCGTCCAGTGTTGCATCGAGCTTGTTGACAGAATAAAAAAGAGACAACGAAAACCTGCCGGTGCCAAAAGATGCTGCAATGCCTCGAAAATAGCTGTTTTCGTCAGTTGATGTGTATGGTTTGATCCCGCTTTCTGAGGACATATAGCCTGGAGATGTGAGATATAAACCTGATTTCCAGCCTGTGTTGATACAGCTTCCCTGCCCGAAACCAGCTGAGTAATCGCCTACGATTATCGTTTTTACAAAACCATGTCCTGAATATGACATGTATGCTGAAAAAAAATCAGGCTTTGGCGGGCGTCCTGTAAGGAATTCTTCACCCGGATCTTTTTCTATCGTGAATCCTCCTGCAAAACCTGAAGAACTAAGTCTGTACTTTGTTAAATATTTAACAGGTGAACCTGAAAATGAGCTGTCTCGTGAAGATGTGTTATAAGTTACATTGGAGAGAATTGTGCTTCTGAAAGAAGAAGCGCTTTTCCTGGGAAGGGATTCTTCCTTTATTATGATGAAAGGAATGAGCATCTCGGCGGTTTGACGGTCAAACCCGGTAACATTAGCAATTTCATAGACTGAAAGTATCTTTCCTGTGGAGTGAATATATTCAGCGAGGGATTTTATCTGGAAATCAGTAAGAAAAAACAAGCCCGCAAGCTCATCTGCTGATGCAGAATTCAGATTCACGGGGTCCTCTGCGAGCTCGGAAAGCCTGTCAATGTACATCTGAAGAGTTTCAGGATCAGATTCGTCGGATGCAAGCTCTTCTGCAATTGATGTAATTATATCTGAAACCTGTTTCTCCTGTGCAAAGATTGAATAAGAAGAAAGCAACAGGCCTATTGCGAGAATTCTTTTAAACGCTGAGAACGCTGAGAAGATCGCTGAGAACGCAGAAAATATGCGATGATTGTAATGTTTTTTCAAATGGATTAAAAATTGTTAACTATTCTTCTGATTCCATTTTTCAGAAATGGAACATTGAAGTTTATCAATAAACCTACCTTATATTTCCCAAGTCTTAAATATGTCAGAGTCTGCGCAAAATGAACTTCATTAAGAGCATCGACGCTCTTAATCTCAATTATTACTTTGTTTTCGACCAGTATATCTATACGATAACCACAATCAAGCCTTACCTCTTCATATACAAGAGGCATAGCTTTTTCTTTTTCAGCCTTTAAACCTGCTTTTATAAGTTCATAGAACAAACACTCCTGATATGCTTTTTCAAGCAATCCGGGTCCAAGAGCCTGATGCACTTCAATAGCCAGGTTAATGATCTTCCCTGTAATTTCATTTTCATACATAACACAATTTCATAACATTTCTCTGCGGTCCCTGCGAACAAACCTCTGCGTTCCCTGCGTTTAAATACTATCTTATTTTGAAAATCATCGAAGCCGACGAACTAACTCCCAGCCTGTCGTGTGTAATAAACCCAAGATCAAGCTGAACGAACTTAAGCCTGTATCCCAGCCCGAAGCTGAATGATGTATTTTGTGAGCAGAAACCTCCCCTGATGAATAGTTTTTTAAGCGCTTCATATTCGAAGCCCATTCTTGCAAGAAACCCGCTTTTCGAATTCATCTCAGCTTCAGCAGCAGCAAACAGGTCGCTGTTAAGCTGCAATCCCGCGCCGACACGTATTGATGATGGCAGATATGAATCCGACAATGATTCAGGCAAAGGATTGAACAGTTGCAATCCAATCCTGATATTCTCGCGGGGCATCAACATTACTCCGGCCTGGAATGTTATGGCATGGCGCTCTTCATATTCACCATAAGTCTTTTCGTCAAAATAATCCGCCTCAACACCTGCCGCCAGTTTCCCGGAGAGCTTCAGTCCACATGCCAGTCCTGCCGCATGTCTCCTGAAATCAGAATATCCGAAGTTGCTGTATAAGGCGCCTATTGATGTTCTTCCTGCAGGAATAACGACTCCTGCCGATCTTGTGCTCAGCTCCTTGAGACCAAACCTGTCGGCATAGCTGAATCCCGCGCTGTAATCTTTATTAAAAGCAAGGGAGGCCTGGTTATGGAAAGATGACCAGAATGATGTTTGTGTGACACAGGCATAATTCATTCCTGCTTCAGCTGCTCCGGCAACAATGCGCAACGGATCATTGGCGTTAGCGCCGGCAAACAGAAGAACAAGGACTAAAGAAACAGAAAAGCGTAGCAGCGAGTTCAACTGTTTCAGGGTTAAACAACTAAATTAAACAAGATTTTTATTGAAGTCAAGAAAAATCGGAAAAAA